>NZ_JBHTSV010000013.1:0-67533 GCF_042794925.1 Brachybacterium sp. NPDC056505 | reverse complement strand
GCTCCCGTGCGCGTCTCCCGCTCGTTCTCATCGGTCATGGTCATGATTGTCTCGGTCCCTTCAGTCAGGACTTACACAGACCATCTGACACGCCCGCGCGGTCAGCTCCGCATCAGGGCGGGCCGTCACCCTGCGCGCCACCACATCCCGGCACACCGGCTTCTTGGATTCCTTCACCACGAACAGAGGCTTCACACCCTCCGGGGGTGCGGCCACGAACCGGGGCGTGTGGACGTGCATGTCCTCGCGCTGACGCTCGGTCATCTTCTCCAGATCATCGAGGATCGTGAACGTCGACTCGATCGCCGGCTCCCCGGGCAGGTCCAGCCGACCCTGCGACTCCGGCTGCTCCACCGCACTCACACCACCCACCCCCTTCCCCGGCATTCCACGCCCCCGCGCGAGACTGCGCGGCACGATAACTCTGAATCGATAGACCGGTCACCGAACCCGACGACTTCACCAGTGAAGCCGCAATCCCTCGCGCCCGATCGATATGTCCAATTCTATGCCAGCGCACACCAGAAAACCAGACCCCTATCGAGAATGTGGACAAGTCATCGAAATAAATTCCCTTCCCCCACACCCACCAGCTCGGCAGTGGATAACCCCGTGGAAAACACCCCCCGTGTGGAGGAACCACTCCGCCCACAGAGGAACCACCGAGCGCGAAGACGAACCGATGCGCGAACCCCCGCCCGCAGATTCACCGACTCCCGCGACACGACACAGCGAGGCCCACCCCAGCCGCCAGGTCACGGCCCCGCGGCGCGTCGAGAAGCGGCCGATCCTATAGCTCCGCACACCGCCCACCTCCGATCCGCCTCGGAGCACGCTCGCACCCTCACCCGCACGCCCCCACCGTTCACCACCCACTCCCCGACTCCCCACCGCACCCACGACCCACCCGACCCCACCGCCACGCCGCCCGTCGGCCCCACGAGACGCCTCTTGACTCCCTATAGGATCCACATCACACTGGCGACCGAACATGGCAGGGACGCCGCGACGACGCGGCCCTGAGGTGCGAAGGAGCGCTCATGACTGCCTCTCACGGTCCGGCCCAACCCGCCGATGCGGACGCCGCCGGGATCAACCCCGGCACCCACCGCCTGGTGCCGCGCGCACCCGCGATCTCGTGGTGGATGCTGCTGATCACCACGGTCGCCATCCTCATGACCTCGGTCGATCATCAGATCCTTCCCGCGGTGCTGCCCGAGGTCTCGCAGGAGTTCGGGCTCTCGCCGGAGCAGGCCGGGCTCATCAACTCGGTGTACTTCGCGGGGCTCGTGGCCGGCGGCATCGTGTTCGGCTACCTCTCCGACCGCATCGGCTCCGGATACCGGCGCACGTGGACCTGGAACATCGCGATGCTGCTCGCGATCATCGGCGGCGCCCTCACCTTCGGTCTCGCCGGCAGCTTCCTCGCCTTCCTGCTGCTGCGCATCCCGATGGGCATCAGCCGCGGCGGGTCGGAGCCCGTGAACGTCGCGATCGTCGCGGAGTGGTGGCCCAAGGAGCACCGCGGATTCGCCGTCGGCGTGCACCACACCGGCTTCCCCATCGGGCAGTTCCTCGCCGGTGCGCTCATTGCGATCGTGCTCGGCTCCGGGAACTGGGCGTCGGCGTTCCTGGTGATCCCGCTTCTCGGGATCCCGATCATCATCGGCCAGGCGTTCCTGGGCAGACGGCGGAACCAGGCGACCCTCTATCGCAAGATCGAGGAGAAGGGCCAGACTCCCCCGCTGCCCGAGCTCACGGACCGCAGCGCGGCCGGGCTCTGGGGCCCCGTGCGCGAGGCGCTGCGCCACGCGAACGTGCGCTGGGCCGTGGTGCTGTGCTTCCTGTTCCTGTGGGGCGAGGCCGGGGTCGTCACGTTCCTGACCACGCAGTTCAAGGGGATCGGGATGGAGACGTCGCAGGCGATCCTGGTCTCCGGCGCCTCGGGCCTGACGGGCTGGATCGGCCAGGTCGTGTGGGGCACGCTCTCGGACCGTCTGGGCAGGAAGTTCTCGATCGCCTTCCTGATCCTGGGGTGGACGGGGACGCTGCTCGCGATGATCCTGATCCATGACGTGATGACCGCGTGGATCATCCTGCTGGCGTGGGGACTGTTCAGGAACGCGCCGTTCCCCGTGGTCTACGCCCTGCTGGTCGACTCGGTGCCGCGAGCCGCCGGCACGGCGCTGGGCATCATGATCGGCGTGGCCCTGGGCGTCTCCGGGATCTTCGCCTCCGCGGTATCCGGCGTGGTCATCACGCATCTGGGCTTCACCTGGCACTACGTCATCCTCGCGGTGATCTGCCTGCTCGGGTTCATCCCGCTGGCGCGGATCACCGAGACCGTCCGCGTCGCGCGCCGGGACATCCCGGACGCGCCCCGCACCGCATGAGCACCCGCCCCGATCCCCTGAAGGAGACCGCCCCATGACCGCCTCAGACCCCTTCGACCCCTTCGACCCCGATGCGCGCCTCGAGAAGGTCGCCGACGGCTTCACGTGGACCGAGGGTCCCGCATGGATCGCCGCGCGCGGCGTGCTGCGCTTCAGCGACATCCCCGGGAACCAGGTGCTCGAGTTCTGTGAGGCCGACGGCGTGACGCGGCAGGTCACGGCCTCGGCCGAGTTCACGAACGGTCGGACCGTCGGGCCCGACAGGGCGATCGTCGAATGCTCGCACGGCCGCCGCGCGGTGCAGATCGATCGCACGGGCGCCACCGAGGACCCGTACACCGCCCGCTACGCCCCCGAGGTCCTCGTGGACCGCTTCGGCCGGGCGCGGCTGAACTCCCCGAACGACGTGGTCGTGAAGTCCGACGGCACGATCTGGTTCACCGATCCCTCGTACGGGATCAAGCGGCCGGTCGAGGGGCATGCGGGCGAGGAGGAGTACGGGGACAGGTACGTCTTCCGCTTCGATCCGGCCGACGGGTCGCTCACGCCGGTCGTCGTCGACGTCGAGGCGCCCAACGGCATCGCCTTCTCGCCCGACGAGTCGGTCCTGTACGTCTCGGACTCCTCGATCGACCCGCCCGACCGCGACCACCCGGACCCCGAGCGCCCCGGCGGGCACGCGATCCACGCCTACGACGTGCTGGGCGGGCGGCACGCGAAGAACGGGCGCACGTTCGTCGAGGTCAGCCCCGGTCTCCCCGATGGCTTCCGTGTGGACGAGGACGGGAACGTGTGGTCCTCCTCGGCGACGGGCATCCAGGTCTTCGCACCGGACGGCGCGCGGCTCGGCGAGATCCCCGTGCCGGAGAAGGTCGCGAACTGCTGCTTCGGCGGGGCCGACGGTCGCACCCTGTACATCTGCGGCTCCACGAGCCTGTATCGGATCCGCACGCGCGCCCGCGACGCCCACGCGCGGACGCGGGGCTGACGCACGGCTGACACCGACATCGGGCCCGTCGTCAGTCCCTTCCGAACACGTGCTCCAGGCGGAGCGGCGGCCTGCCGAGGACCTGCTGCACGTCTCCGCTCACCGGGGCGAGGACGCCCGAGGCGATCGCCGTGTAGGTGCTGATCCAGGCGTCGACCTGCCAGTCCGGGGCGCCGTAGGGAGCGCGGGATGCGCGCGCCTCGGCCATCGTCTCGTCGACGAAGCGGTACGTCTCACCCGTGGCCGCGGTCAGGCGCTCGGCGGCCTCACCCAGCGTGAGGGCCTCCCCGCCGGTGATCTCGAGGACCGTGTCCGTCCAGGCCGAGGGATCGGCGAGCACACGGGCGGCGACCTGGGCGACGTCCTCGCGGGCCACGAACGCGCAGCGCCCCTCGCCCGCCGGCCCGCGCAGCGTGCGGTCCTCCCCCGCCCAGGGCTGCAGGACGTCGAGATAGAAGTCGTCCCGCAGGAACGTCCACGTCAGCCCCGAGCGGCCGGCGGCCTCGCGGATCGCGTCCTCAGTGGCGCCGTGGTCCCGGGCGAGCGTGAACTCGGCGTCGGCGGAGGCGCCCGTGAACGAGGTGTAGACGAGGTGGCGCACGCCCGCCTCGGCCGCCGCGGCGATCGCCGTGCGGTGCTGCGCGACGCGGTCGTCGGACTCGCCGGCGGAGACGAGCAGCAGGGTGTCGAGGCCCGCGAACGCCTCCCGGCAGGCGGCGGCGTCGTCGAAGGAGGCCACGGCCACCTCTGCCGACTCGCCGTCCGCGAACCGCGGGGCGCGCGCCGGGTCGCGCACGATGAGCCGGAGATCCCCGGCACGGCCCTGCTCGGCGAGGATCTGCGCGACGCGTCGGCCGATGTGGCCGCTCGCCCCGGTGATGCCGATCCTGCGGGCCGCGCCGCCGCCCGCGTCTACGCCGGATGCCGGGGCGTTCACTTCGTGATCCCCTTGTCCTTGAGCCAGGCCTTCGCGATGGTCGCGGAATCGGCCTTCTCGTCGACGCTGCGCGTGTTCAGCGCGATGAGCTCGTCGGTGCTGAGCGCGTCGGTGACCTTCTTGATGGCGGCGGAGCCGTCGTCGTCCACCTTGTCCGAGACGATCGGGACGACGTTCTCGGGCAGCACCATGACCTTCGGGTCCTCGAGCGGGACCAGGTCGTTCTTCACGATCGCGGGATCGGAGGTGTAGAGGTCCGCGACCTGCACCTTGCCGTCCATGAGGGACTTCAGGGTGAGCGGGCCGCCGGAGTCGGAGACGGGGACCACGGTGATGTCCACGCCGTAGTCGCTCTTCGCGCCCTTGGGGCCGTAGGGGCGCTCCTCGAACTCGGGGTTCGCGGCGATCTTCAGGTCGCTGATGCCGGCGAGGTCGCCGATGTCCTTGAGCGAGTTCTGCGAGGCGAAGTCCTTGGTGACCGTGTAGGAGTCCTGGTCGGTGGCCTCGGCATAGGGCAGGGCGCGCAGGCCGTCGTCGAGCGCCTTCTCGAGGCCCTTCGCGAGGTCGTCGGCCGTGCCCTTCGCGGCGGACTCGTCGAGGTACTGCAGCAGGTTCCCGAGGTACTCCGGGATCACGTCGAGCGTGCCCTTCTGCAGCTCGGGCACGTAGACCTCGCGCTGGCCGATCTGGTACTGCCGCTTCACGGTCGCGCCCGAGCCCTCGAGGGCCTGGGCGAAGAGCTCGGCGATGATCTCGTTCGAGTAGTACTGCTGGGAGCCGACGATGATCTCGCCGCTGCCGCCGCCGTCGGACCCGCCCGATCCCGAGCCGGAGCCCGAGTCGCTCTTCAGCGGGTCGTCGTTCGAGCAGGCGGCGGCGCCGAGGGCGACGATCCCCGTGCCCGCGAGGGCGGCGAGGCTGCGGCGGCCGACGACGGGGCCGGTCACGGTGATCGGGCTGCGTTCGGGGCGGGGGCGGCGATGGGTCATGGAGACTCCTCGGTGGATGGGACGGAGGTCGGGGAGATGCGGGGTCTCAGCCCCGGGCGGCTCCGCGCGGCGCGAGGAGGCGTTCGAGGAGGCGCAGCGCCACGTCGAGGACGAGCGCGAGGGCGACCACCAGGATGGACCCCGCGAGCATCTGCGGATAGTCCTGCAGCTGGAGACCCAGGAAGATGAAGCGGCCGAGGCCGCCGTTGCCGATGTACGAGGCGAGCATGACGGTCGCGACGACCTGCACGATCGCGAGGCGGAAGCCCGAGATCAGCAGCGGCATCCCGAGGGGCGCCTCGACGCGGGAGAGGATCTGCCATTCGGTCATGCCCTGGGCGCGAGCGGCGTCGACGGTGCGCGGGTCGACGGACTCGACCGCGGAGTAGGCGCCCGCGAGCAGGGACGGGATCGCGAGGACCACGAACGCGAGAATCGGGGCCCTCAGCCCGATGCCGAGCCACAGCCCGAACAGGGTGATGAGGCCCAGCGTGGGCAGGGCGCGCGCGGCGCCGCTCAGCGCGACGACGAGCCCGCGGCCGCGTCCCGTGTGGCCCACGAACAGCCCGATCGGCACCGCGATGACGGCGGCGACGACCACGCCGAGCGCCGTGTACCAGAGGTGCTCGAGCAGGCGGGTGGGGATGCCGTCGGTCCCCGACCAGCGGGTGGGGTCGGCGAGCCAGGAGAAGGCCTCGAGGAGCTGGCTCATCGGACCCCCTCCCCGCGCACGCGGGACCAGGGCATCGCGAGGCGGCCCCCGAGCATGATCAGCAGGTCCAGGGCGATCGCGAGGGCTGCGGTGAGCACGATGCCCGCGAGGATCTCCGCGGTGATGCTGCGCTGGAACCCGTCGATGAACAGCATCCCCAGGCTGGGCACGCCGAGCACGCCGCCCACGGTGACCAGCGAGACCGTGCTCACCGCGACCACGCGAAGCCCCGCGACCAGGGCGGGACCGGCGAGCGGCAGCTCGACCCGGAGGAACCGCGCGAACGGCGCATAGCCCTGCGCGGTGGCCGACTGCAGGGTGTCGCGGCTGACCGCCCGCAGGGCCTCGGAGGCGCTGGGCACCATGAGCGCGAGGCCGTAGATGGTGAGGGCGACGATGATGTTGATCGTCGAGCGGATGCCGGTGCCCAGGATGATCGGCAGCACGATGAACAGCGGCAGCGAGGGCACCGCGTAGAGCAGGCCCGCGCCGCCCGTGAGGCCGCCGCGCAGCCAGCCGCGGGAGTTCGCGAGCTTCGCGATCGGGATCGCGAGCACGAAGGCCAGCACGATCGGCGGGATCGCCTGCCCCAGGTGGGCGAGCAGGCGCTCGGCCAGCAGCGGGATGTTCGCGAGCACCCAGCTCACGAGCCGGATCCCTCGCGCAGCACGCCGACGGGCCGGTCGCCCGCGTCCAGGACGACCTGCCGGCCGCTGACCTCGTCCACGTGCAGGGCGCGCTTTCCGGCGCCGCTCCCCACGAAGGACTCGACGAAGTCGTCGGTCGGATCGGCGAGGATCTCGGCCGGGGTGCCCTGCTGGGCGATCTCGCCGCCGGGGCGCAGGATCACCACCTGCTCGCCGATGAGGAAGGCCTCGTCGATGTCGTGGGTGACGAAGAGGATGGTCTTGCCGAGCTCGCTCTGCAGCCGCAGCAGCTCCTTCTGCAGCTCGGCCCGGACGATGGGGTCGACGGCCCCGAAGGGCTCGTCCATGAGCAGGATGTTCGGGTCCGAGGCGAGCGCCCGGGCGACGCCCACGCGCTGCTGCTGCCCGCCCGAGAGCTGCGAGGGATAGCGGTCGCCGAGCCGATGGTCGAGCCCCACCATCTCCAGCAGGGCCAGCGCCCGGGAGCGGGACCGCCGCCTGGAGACGCCCTCGAGGAGGGGGACGGTCGCGACGTTCTCGGCGACCGTGCGGTGCGGGAGCAGGCCGGAGGCCTGCATGACGTACCCGATGCTGCGTCGCAGCTTCACGGGGTCCATGCCCGCGACGTCATCGTCGTCGATGAGGACGCGGCCCGAGGTCGGGTCGACCATGCGGTTCACCATCCGCATGAGCGTGGTCTTGCCGGAGCCGCTGGTGCCCACGAGCACCACGCTCGCGTGGGAGTCGATGGTGAGGGAGAAGTCCCCCACGGCGGTCGTGCCGCCGGGATAGGTCTTCCCGACGTGGTCGAATCGGATCACGGCCGCCTCCCAGCGCGGGGGTCGTCGTACAGATGTTCGAGACGTGCGCGCCCGACACTACGCCACGGCAGTGGCCGGTGCGAACGGGACACGGTCAGCGGGATCGTCCGGTCCCCTCGGCCGCGCGGCGCCGCATACGCCGCTCGAGGAGGCCGGCGGCCTTGGTGAGCAGGAAGTTGAGCACGATGTAGATCACGGAGACGACCACGTAGGTCTGCACCAGGAAGCGGGTGATGGAGACCATCGTCTTGCCCTGGAACTGCAGCTCGTTGTAGCTCACCACGAAGCCGAGCGTCGAGTCCTTGAGCAGGCTGACCAGGGCCAGGATCAGGCTCGGCAGCACGAGGCGCACGGCCTGCGGCAGGATCACGTAGCGCAGGGTCTGACCGCGGGAGAGGCCGATCGCGGACGACGCCTCGTCCTGGCCGCGGTCCACCGCCCCGATGCCCGCGCGGAACACCTCCGCGGTGCTCGCGGAGCTCACCAGGATCATGGGCACCACGAGCATCCAGAAGCGCGGCAGGTTCACGCCGTAGGCGGGCAGTGCCAGCAGGAACGCGTAGACCACCAGCAGCATCGGGATGCCGCGGAAGAACTCGATCCACACCGCGGAGATCGCGCTGAGGGCCCGTGCGCGCGAGATCCGCCCCAGGGCCAGGACGAGCCCGAAGGGGAAGGCGATGACGGCGGCGACGGCCGTCGCCTCGAGCGTCCCCAGCAGCCCCTTGCCGAGGAACGCGATGTAGTCGCGCCGCAGGTAGGGCAGCCACTTCTCTGCCGCGAGCTGGCCGTTGCGCTGGAACTGCCACAGGCCCAGCGCGATCAGCGCGAGGATCGCGAGCAAGGAGACGATCGAGATCAGCAGGATCCGCCGACGACCCCGTGGGCCGGGGGCGTCGAAGAGGACCTGGGTGGCGGAGGTGCTCGTGGTGCTCATGCCTGCGCCGCCCCCTGCAGCCGGTCGGCGGTGCGCAGCGGGCGCGAGCCGCCCGGGGCGACCGCCCTCTCGACGCGCCGTCCGAGGTAGGCCACGCCCAGCGAGAGCGCGAGGTACAGGGCGCCCGCGACCAGGAACAGCAGCACGGCCTGCGCGGAGGCAATGTTCAGCTGCTGGGTGACGTAGGTGATCTCCACGACCGAGATCGCCGCGCACAGCGAGGACCCGATGACGGTCGCGATGAACACGTTCACGAGCGGCTGGACCATCGTGCGGAAGGCCTGCGGGAGCACCACGTAGCGCAGCACCCCGAAGAAGCCCAGCCCGATCGAGCGGGCGGCCTCGGCGTGGCCGATCGGGACCGTGTTGATGCCCGAGCGGATGTTCTCGCACACGAAGGCCGCGCCGGAGAGCGACAGCCCCGCGACGCCGCACCAGAAGTAGGGCAGCAGCACCCCGGCGTCGGGCAGACCGAAGGCCAGCAGGATCAGCAGGCTCAGTAGCGGGATGTTGCGGAAGATCTCCACGTAGACGGTGGCCGCCCAGCGCAGCGGCGGGATCGGGCTGACCCTGCACACCGCGAGCGCGGTGCCCAGGATCAGCGCGAAGGCGTATCCGAGCACCGTGAGCGCGATCGTGGTGCCGATCCCCTGCAGCAGCAGCGGGATGTTGTCGAGGATGATCTGCATGGCGTCCCTCCGTCGCTCCTCCGTCGGACCGTGGTCGGCTCCTGTCCGGCTCCCCGCGGATCAGGAGGGCAGGTCGCCGATGGTCGGGGGCTCGGGCGTCTCGTCCTCGATGACCTGGCCGATGGTGGCCTCGTAGAGCTTCTTCCAGGTGCCGTCGTCCTCGATCGCCTGGAGGAAGGCGTTGACGAAGTCGAGGGCGCCTGCGTCCTTGTTCAGGCCGATGCCGTAGGGGTCCTCGGTGAAGGGCTTGCCGACGACGGTGACCGACGGGTCGGCCTTCGAGTTGCCGAGCAGCACGCCCTGGTCGAGCACGTAGGCGTCCACGCGCTTCTGCTTGAGGGCGGCGACGCAGGACTCGTTGTCGGCGAGGGTCTCCGTCTTCCCCGGATCCTTCACGTGCTCCTCGATGGCCTGGATGCCGGTCGAGTTCGACTGGGTGACGAGCTTCTTGCCGGTGAGGTCCTCGGGCCCGGTGATCGAGTCCTTGTCCTCGGTGCGCACCTGGATGGCGGTGCCCGAGAGGTAGTAGGGGCCGCCGAAATCGATGAGGTCCAGGCGCTCGGGGGTGATCGAGTAGGTCGCGATCACGCAGTCCACGGAGTTGTTCTGGACGAGCTTCTCGCGGGTGTCGACGGTGGTGTCCACGTAGTCGACCTTCTCCTCGCCGCCGTCGCCCAGGATGTAGCGGGCGAGCAGCTGGGTGATGCCGGCGTCGAAGCCCGTGACCTTGTTCGTCGAGGGGTCGATGAGGGAGAACACCTGGTTGGCGGTGGTGCCGCCGCGGGTGAGCTTGCCGGCGTCCTTGATCTTCTTCGCCCAGGCGCTCTTCTGCACGTCGGCGTCCTCGGCGACGGGGCCGCCGGCGATGACGCCGTCGTAGGCCGAGCTCGCGCCGCCGTCGTCGCTGCCGCCGCCGAGCGACGGGGCGTCCCCGGTGTCGGAGGAGCAGGCGGCGAGCGCGGCGCCGAGCGGCAGGGCGGCGGCCGCTGCGACCACGGCGCGGCGGGCGGGACGGAAGCTGGTGGAGGGCATCGGGTTCTCCTTCGTCGGGAGCGGGTTCGGGGATGGAGGGATCGGGCGCGAGGGATCAGTGCGGGAGGATCTTCGAGAGGAAGTCCTTGGCGCGCTGGGACTCGGGGGCGGTGAAGAACTGCTCGGGCTCGCCCTGCTCGACGATCTCGCCGGCGTCCATGAAGACGACGCGGTCGCAGACGCGGCGGGCGAAGCCCATCTCGTGGGTGACCACGAGCATCGTCATGCCGGCCTCGGCCAGCTCGGTCATCACATCGAGGACCTCGTTGATGACCTCGGGGTCCAGGGCCGAGGTGGGTTCGTCGAACAGCATGGCCTTGGGCTTCATCGCGAGGGCGCGGGCGATCGCGACGCGCTGCTGCTGGCCGCCCGAGAGCGCCGCGGGCAGGCTGTGCTCCTTGCCGGCGAGGCCCACGCGGGTCAGCAGGTCCATCGCCTCCTTCGTCGCCTCGGCCTTGGGGACCCCGCGGACCTTCGTCGGCCCGAGGGTCACGTTGTCGACCGCGCGCAGGTGGGGGAAGAGGTTGAAAGACTGGAAGACCATGCCGACGTCGCTGCGCAGGCGCGCGAGGTCTTTCCCCTCCTCCGGGAGGGGCTCTCCGTCGATGAGGATCTCGCCGCCGCTGATCGTCTCCAGACGGTTGATGCAGCGGCACAGCGTGGACTTGCCCGAGCCGGAGGCCCCGATGAGCGCGACGACCTCGCCGCGGTGGATGTCGAGGTCGATGTCCTTGAGGGCCTGGAAGTCCCCGAAGTGCTTGTCGACGCCGCGCACCGAGATCACGGGCTCGGCGCCCGACGGGCTGCCCGGGCTGTGTTCGCTCATGCCGGAAGCATTCCCTGATCCGGGCATTCTGTCCACGCGACGCGGCCCCGCCTCGTGGATCGATGCCCTCTCGTGACCGCTCGCGGGGCTGGTCACCGGCGAGTTCACGGTGAGCGACCGGGACCGCGTAGGGTGCCACGAACCGCCACAGAGCGCATCCGCACCGACCGCACACGAGAGGTGGAGAGCGTGCCCTCCTCCGTTCCCCGCTCCGCCGCGTCCCCGCCGACGGCCCCGCCCTCGCGGACCCGACGACTGCTGCGCAGCTACCGCTTCCCCCTGGCCATCCTCACCGGCGTCGTCATCGGCGCGGTCATCGGCCTCGTCCTCGGAGAGCGCGCGAGCGTGCTCAAGCCCTTCGGCACGCTGTTCGTGAACATGATGTTCACGCTCGTGGTGCCGCTCGTGTTCTTCTCGATCGCCTCCGCGGTCGCGGGCATGTCCTCGGCCAAGCGGCTCGGGAAGATCCTCGGTGCGATGCTCGCGATCTTCGCCGCGACCGGCATCATCGCCTCGCTGCTCATAATCGCGGCGCTCGGGATCTTCCGGCCCACCGACGGCGTGCAGGTCGAGCTCACGCAGCCCGAGAAGACCGAGGACGTCGGCTCGATCGGCGACCAGCTCGTGCAGACCTTCGTGGTCGACGACTTCTCGAAGATCCTCTCCACCGAGCACATGCTCGCGCTCATCGTCTTCGCGGTGCTCGTGGGGATCGCGACCTCGAGCATCGGGGAGAAGGGCGCGCCGTTCGCGCGGTTCCTCAGCTCCGGGTCCGAGGTGTTCCTGAAGTTCACCTCGATCATCATGTACTACGCCCCCATCGGACTGGGCGCGTACTTCGCGGCGCTCATCGGGGAGCTCGGCGCGCAGCTCGTCGGCGACTACCTGCGGGCCTTCCTCGTCTACTACCCGGTCGCGATCCTCTACTTCCTGCTCGCCTTCACCCTCTACTCGTTCCTCGCCGGGGGCAGACGCGGCGTGAGGCGGTTCTGGACGCACATCCTGGAGCCCACGGCGGTGTCGCTCGGGACCTCCTCGTCGGTCGCGGCGATCCCCGCGAACCTGCGCGCGGGCGAGAGGATCGGCGTGCCGCGGGACGTGCGCGAGACGATCATCCCGATCGGCGCGACGATCCACATGGAGGGCTCCTCGCTCAGCGCGATCCTCAAGATCGCCTTCCTGTTCGCGGTCTTCCAGCGGGACTTCTTCACGCCCTCGAACATCCTCATCGCGATCGCCGTCGCCCTGCTCTCGGGCATGGTGATGGCAGGGATCCCCTCCGGCGGGTTCATCGGCGAGCTGATGATCATCACGCTCTACGGGTTCCCCGCCGCGGCGCTGCCGATCATCCAGATCATCGGCACCGTCATCGACCCGCCCGCGACCACGGTGAACTCCGTCGGGGACCAGGCGAGCAGCATGCTCGTGGCGCGGGTGCTCGACGGGAAGGACTGGATGGACCAGGCCGACGAGCAGGCCGCCCCCGAACCCGCGGCGGCGGACCTCGCCGCGACCCGAACGGAGTGACCATGGACCTCACCGCCCTCCCCCGCCGCCGGTACACCGACGGCCCCACGCCGCTGCAGCGCCTGGGGCGCTTGAGCGCCGAGCTGGGCGGGCCGGAGATCTGGGTCAAGCGCGACGACCTGCTGGGCCTCGCCCTGGGCGGGAACAAGACCCGCAAGCTAGAGTTCCTCGTCGCCGACGCCCTGGCCCGAGGCGCCGACTGCCTGGTCACGGCCGGCGGCGTGCAGTCCAACCACTGCCGGCTCACCCTGGCCGCCTCCCGCGTCGAGGGCCTCGCCTGCCACCTCGTGCTCGAGGAGGACCTGGGGGCCGACGGCACGGCCGTCCCGGACGGGAATGCGCCCGAGGACACGGGCAACCGCTTCCTCTTCGACCTGCTCGGCGCGGAGACCGTGGAGGTGCACCCGCACGGCGCCGACCTCGGCGCCCGCATGGGGGAGATCGCCCGGGAGCTCGAAGCCGCCGGCGCCCACCCCTACGTGATCCCGATCGGGGGCTCCAACGCCCTGGGCGCCCTCGGGTACGTCGATGCGGCCGACGAGCTGCTGCGCCAGATCGACGAAGCGGGACTCGAGGTCGACGAGATCGTGACCCCGAGCGGCTCCGCCGGGATGCAGGCGGGACTCGTCGCCGGACTGCACGCGGCGGGCAGCGGGATCGACGTGGTCGGCATCAACGTGAGCCGCTCGCGCGAGGAGCAGGAGGCGAAGATCGCAGCCCTCGCCCGGGAGGTCACGCAGCTGCTGGGTCTGCCGGAGGTGCCGGGCGAGAAGGTCGTGGGGCTCGGCGACTTCGTCGGCCCCGGGTACGCGCTGCCCACGCCCGGCATGGTCGAGGCGCTGCGGCTGTTCGCGCGCACCGAGGGCCTGGTGCTCGATCCGGTCTACACGGGCAAGGCCGCGGCAGGGCTCGTGGCGCGGATCCGCAGCGGTCAGCTCGGCCCCGGGCAGACGGTCGTGCTCGTGCACTCCGGCGGGACGCCGGGCCTGTTCGCGCGCACCGCCGCCTTCGCCTGAGCCGGCAGCCGCACCCGCGGGATCAGCCCCGGTAGAAGCCCTGGTAGACGGCGTCGAAGGGGGCTCGGCCGTGCTGGCGGTGCTCGATCGCACTGGTGACGACGCGCTTCGCGGTGCGCGCCGCGTCGAGCGCGTCGGCGCCCTTCGCGAGCTCGGCGGTGACGGCCGCGGCGAGCGTGCAGCCGGCGCCGGAGACGCGGTGCTCCCCGATCTTCGGGCTGCGCAGGACGACCTCGCGCTCGTCGTCGACGAAGACGTCGACGGCGTCCTCGCCGGCGAGCTCGACGCCGCCCTTCGCGAGCACCGTCACGCCCCAGCGCTCGTGGATCGCGCGCGCCGCGGCAGTGAGGTCCTCGAGGGAGTCGAGGGGACCCGTGCCCGCGAGGATCCGGGTCTCCCCCAGGTTCGGGGTGACGAAGGTGGCGCGCGGGAGGATCTTCGCCATCAGCGCGTCGTCCGTGGCGCGGGCGGGGGTGTCCCCCTCGCCCTCCTTGCAGATCATCACCGGATCGAGCACCACGTGCGGGAAAACGTGCTCGGCGAGCGCCCCCGCGACGACGTCGATCGTCTCCGGGGTGCCGAGCATGCCGAGCTTCACGGCGTCGACCTCGTGGACGGCGGTGCTCGACTCGATCTGGTCGGCGATCGCCCCCGGGTCGATCGGCACGAAGCGGTGGGCCCAGCCGTCCTGCGGATCGAAGCTGACGATGCAGGTCAGGGCCACGGTGCCGAAGACTCCGAGCTGGTGGAAGGTCTTGATGTCGGCCTGCGCGCCCGCGCCCCCGGTGGCCTCGGAGCCGGCGATGGCGAGGGCGACGTGGACCATGGGGACCTCCGGGAGCTGGGGTCGGCGGCGCGGATGCGGCGCGGCCGACGGGGAACGGGCGATCGCCCACTCTACGACCCGGGCCGATAGTGTGCGGGGGTGCCCGGATCAGCGACGGACGGGCTCTGGGCCCGGCATCTGGGTCCGAGCCTGAAGTTCCTCACCGTGGGCGGCCTCGTCTTCCTGTTCGACGCCGCCCTCTACAACCTGCTCGTCTTCTGGTCCCCCACGACCGGCTGGGGGCACGGGCTGCTGCACGCGCATCCGATCAGCGCGAAAGTGCTCACGATCGTGGCGGCCTCGTCGCTCACCTACCTGGGCAATCGGCTCTGGACCTACCGCGACCGGCCGAGCCCGCGCACCGCCCGCTCGATCCTCGTGTTCGTGGGCCTCAACGTGCTGGCCTCGGCCCTGCAGCTCGCCTGCCTGGGCTTCTCGCGGTACGTGCTGGGTCTGGACTCCGCGCTCGCCGACAACGTCTCCGGCACGCTCGTCGGACAGGTGGCCTCGACCACCTTCCGATATCTCACCTATGGGCGATTCGTGTTCCCGCACGACCAGGAGACGGCGCCCGATGACGCCGACATCGCGTCGGACGAGCGCACCGGCTCCCTGCAGGACCGCTGACCGTCCTAGAATCCAGGCAGACCGGCGGACATCCTCCGCGTCGGCCTCGGCGTTCCACCGGCACGCCGCTCCGCCCACCCGGGTTGCGACCTTTCCCGCCCCGGGGCGTCGATGAGGACAGTCATGACTACAACAACCGAGGCCAAGAGCGGTTTCAGTCCGCGCGTGGCCCTGCAGAAGGTCGGCACCTCGCTGTCGAACATGGTGATGCCGAACATCCCGGCGCTCATCGCCTGGGGCATCCTCACCGCGTTCTTCATCGCTGATGGCTGGACCCCGAACGCCGCTCTCGAGAGCGCGACGACGCCGATGATCCACTATCTGCTGCCGCTGCTCATCGCGAACACCGGCGGTCGGATGGTCTACGAGGCCAGGGGCGCCGTCGTGGGCGTCATCGCGACCATGGGCGTGATCGCCGGATCCGACTGGCTGATCGCCCAGGACAACGCCGAGATGCTCAAGCAGTGGGTCGCCGCAGGCAAGGACGCCGCCGACTACACCGAGCTGGGCCAGGTCCACATGTTCATCGGCGCGATGATCATGGCGCCGCTCGCCGCGTGGCTCATGAAGAAGCTCGACCGGCTGTGGCAGGACCACATCCCCGCGGGCTTCGAGATGCTCGTGAACATGTTCTCGGCCGGCATCTTCGGCTTCATCATGCTGGTGATCGGCTTCTTCGGACTGGCTCCGCTCGTGAACGGCCTGATGAGCCTGCTCTCCAGCGGCGTCGAGGCCCTGGTGCACGCGCATCTCCTTCCGCTCGTGTCGATCCTCATCGAGCCCGCGAAGGTCTTCTTCCTCAACAACGCGATCAACCACGGCGTGCTGACCCCGCTGGGTCTCTCGCAGGCATCGCAGAGCGGCAAGTCGGTCCTGTTCCTCCTCGAGGCGAACCCCGGCCCGGGCGTCGGCATCCTGCTGGCCTACACCTTCTTCGGTCGGGGCGCTGCGCGCGCCTCGGCCCCGGGCGCCGCCCTCATCCAGTTCTTCGGCGGCATCCACGAGATCTACTTCCCGTACGTGCTCATGAAGCCGATCCTGATCCTCGCGGCGATCGGCGGCGGCATGACCGGCGTCGCGATCAACGTGGCCTTCGGCACCGGGCTCATCGCCCCGGCGTCGCCGGGATCGATCTTCGCGATCTTCGGCGTGGCCGCGCGCGACTCCTATCTGGGCATCTCCCTGGCAGTGCTGGGCGCGGCAGCGGTGAGCTTCGTGCTCTCCATGCTCCTCCTGAAGATCGGGAAGCAGGACGACGGCGACATCGCCTCGGCCACTGCGAAGATGGAGCAGATGAAGGGCAAGAAGTCCTCCGTCGCCGGCGCCCTCACCGGCGGTGCCGCGGCGGGCGGCGCGGCAGGCGCAGCGGCGGCTGCCGACGATTCGTCGCACACCGGCCCGATCCAGCGGATCGTCTTCGCGTGCGACGCGGGCATGGGCTCCTCGGCGATGGGCGCGACGGTGCTGCGCAAGAAGGTGCGCGCCGCCGGCTTCGACGACGTCGAGGTCACCAACAAGGCGATCTCGAGCCTGAACGACGAGTGGGACGTGGTGGTGACGCAGAAGGAGCTCACCGACCGCGCCCGCCAGCGCACCGGCTCGGCGATCCAGGTGAGCGTCGACCAGTTCATGAACTCGCCGCGCTACGACGAGGTCGTCGAGCTCGTCGAGCAGCGCAACAACCCCGATGCCGCGTCGGCCGACGACTCCGCCGGTGATCAGGCCGGGTCCGACGCCGCCTCCGCTGGGACTGCCGGGGATGCCGGTGCCGACGGCACCGCCGCCGCGACCGGGGCCGGAACAGCCGCGGGAGCCGGGGCAGGTGCCGCAGCGGCCTCCGCGAACACGCACCGCGCCGAGCCCGCCCAGGAGCCGTCGTCGAGCGACGCCGCGTCGGCCGATGCCGCGTCGGCCGATCAGGGCCCTGAGATCCTCTCGGCCTCCTCGATCGTGCTCGACGGCAGCGCCGGTTCGGCCGACGCCGCGATCGACGAGGCCGGCGGCCTGCTGGTCCGCGCCGGCGCGGTCGACACCGAGTACGTGAGCGCGATGCACGATCGCGAGGCGACCGTCTCGACGTTCATGGGCAACGGCCTGGCGATCCCCCACGGCACGAACGAGGCGAAGGAGTCGATCTCCCGCTCGGCCATGTCGTTCGTGCGCTACCCGAACGGGATCGACTGGAACGGCAACCCCGTGACCTTCGTCGTGGGCATCGCGGGCGTGGGCAACGAGCACCTCGCCCTGCTGCAGAACGTCGCCATGACGTTCTCCGACCCCGCGCAGGTGGAGCGCCTCGAGAAGGCCACCACCGCGCAGGAGATCCTGGACATCTTCTCCGAGGACAAGGACTGATCCGGTATGGCCAGCAAGAAGGCAGTGCATTTCGGCGCCGGCAACATCGGCCGCGGCTTCGTGGGGCTGCTGCTCCACGAGGCCGGGTACGAGGTCGTCTTCGCGGACGTCGCCGACGCCCTCATCGATTCCCTCGACGCCGCGGACTCCTACACCGTGCGGACCGTCGGCGAGCACCCGACGGAGACCGTCGTCGACGGCTTCCGCGCCATCAACTCGGGGAAGGACGTCGAGTCCCTCACCGGTGAGATCGCCTCCGCCGACGTGGTCACCACGGCCGTGGGCGTGCACATCCTGCGGTTCGTGGCGCCGGCGATCGCCGCCGGTATCGCCGCGCGCCCGGCCGACGCACCCCGCGTCGCCGTGATGGCCTGCGAGAACGCGATCAACGCGACGGACGCCCTCGAGGAGGAGATCCGGAAGAACTACGAGGGCGACGATCTCGACGCCAGGGCGCTGTTCGCGAACACCGCCGTGGACCGGATCGTGCCCGTCCAGGACCCCGCCGCAGGCCTCGACGTCACCGTCGAGGACTTCCACGAGTGGGCCGTGGACCGCACGCCCTTCGACGGGAACGTGCCCGACATCCCGGGCGTGACCTGGGTGGACGACCTCGCCCCCTACATCGAGCGGAAGCTGTTCACGGTCAACACCGGCCACGCCACCACCGCGTGGCACGGCTGGAGGGCCGGGCACGCGACCATCGCCGACGCCATCGAGGACCCGGCCGTCGAGGCCAAGGTCCGCGAGGTGCTCGCCGAGACCTCCGAGCTGCTCATCGCCAAGCACGGCTTCGACGCGCAGACGCAGCAGGACTACGCGACCAAGGTGCTCGGGCGCTTCCACAACCGCGCCCTGCCCGATCCCGTCGAGCGCGTGGGCCGCGCGCCCCTGCGCAAGCTCTCCCGGCACGACCGCATCGTCGGCCCCGCCGCCGCGCTCGCCGAGCGCGACATGGCCGCCCAGGGTCTCCTGGACTCCTTCGCCGCCGCGCTCGCCTTCACTCCGGAGGGCGACGAGGAGGCGGACCACCTGCAGGAGATCCTGCGCACCCAGGACGCCGACGGCGCGACTGCCGAGGTCACCGGGCTCGAGCCCGAGCATCCGCTGTACTCGCAGGTCAAGGAGAGGATCGCCGAGAGGCAGTCCGTGCTCTGACCAGGCGGGCGAGCCCCTGGGCATCCCGTGGGCGTCCGGCGGGCGTCCGGCGGGCGTCCGGCTCCAGGACACCGTCCATCGGCGTCCGATATCGTCCCTGAGTACTCCCGATCCAGCGCGCGGGCAGACCCGTCCGCGCCCCGCACCGCCGCCCCGTGCGGCGGTCCATCGAAAGGCTGAACCATGGCAGAGCGCACCGTCACCATCGCCAGCGCCTCCGGGCTCCACGCGCGCCCGGCGGCCATCTTCTCGAAGGCCGCCGGCGAGCAGCCCGCGACCGTCACCATCGAGAAGGCCGGTGGCAACGCCGTCCAGGCGTCGAGCATCCTCATGCTCATGACCCTCGGCGCCGGCCACGGCGACGAGGTGACCCTGCGCGCCGAGGGCGACGGCGCCGACGAGTCCGTCGCGGCGCTCGCCGCGCTCCTCGAGAAGGACCTCGACGCCGAGGAGTGATCCCGCGGCGGGCCCCGTCGGCCCGTGGTCCCACAAGATAGGAGGGCCACGAACCGGATCTCACCGATCCTGGTTCGTGGCCCTCATATCTTCGCCCCCGCGGGCGCGCGGGCGGGCGTCCGCGTCAGAGGCCGAGCTCTCCCAGGATGGGGAGGCCGGCCCGGACGGCGTCGCGGGCGTCGTCCGCGGTGCGCGCGGAGACGGCGGCGGTCGCGAGCTGCTTCGCCTGCTCGAGGGAGACCGTGGAGAGCACCTTCGCGACCGCGGGCAGGGAGCGCGGGGTCATCGAGAGGCTGTTGACGCCCAGGCCCACGAGCACGACCGCGAGTCCCGGGTCGCCCGCGGCCTCGCCGCACACGCCCACCGGCTTCGCGGCGCTCTCGCCGAAGGCCTCGGGGTCGCCGCCCGCCGCGCGGGCGCCGTCGCAGGTGGCTTTCACGAGGGTGAGGACCGCCGGCTGCCACGGGTTGTTCAGGTGGGCGAGGGTGCCGAGCATGCGGTCGGCGGCCATCGTGTACTGGGTGAGGTCGTTGGTGCCGATCGAGGCGAAGTCGCACGCGGCCAGCTGCCGGTCCGCGGTGACCGCGGCCGAGGGCGTCTCGACCATGATCCCGGCCGGGGCGAGGTCGCGCTCGCGGCACAGTCCCACGAAGTCCTCGGTGTCCTCGGTGGTCGAGATCATCGGGGCCATCACCCACACCTTCGCGTCGCTCTGCTTCGCGGCGGCGGAGATGGCGTCGAGCTGGTTGGTCAGCACCGAGCGCTTCTCCCACGAGGTGCGGTAGGCCCGCACGCCGAGCGCGGGGTTCGGCTCGTCCGTGTCGGTGAGGAAGGGCAGGGGCTTGTCGGCGCCCGCGTCGATCGTGCGCACCACGACCTTCTGGCCGGGGAACGACGCGAAGGCCTCGAGGTAGGCCTTCGTCTGCTCCTCGACGGTCGGCTCGTCCTCGCGGTCCAGGAACAGGAACTCGGTGCGGAACAGGCCCACGCCGTCGGCATGCGCCGCGGCCGCGGCCTTCGCGTCCTTCGCGCCGCCGATGTTGGCCAGCAGCTGCATGCGGGTGCCGTCGGTGAGCTCGATCCCGCCGCCCTCGTAGGTCAGCGGGTTCTTCTGCAGCTCGGTCCAGGCCTCGGCGAAGCGCCGGTGCTCGTCGGTGACGTCATCGGTGATGGTGCCGAAGCCGGCGTCGACGAATACCTCGGTGCCGTCGGCGATGTCGAGCACGCCCTTGGCGGCGACGATCGCGGGCAGGCCCAGCTGACGGGCGAGGATCGCGGTGTGCGACTGGGGGCCGCCGTCGGAGGTCACCAGGGCCATCACCAGCGCGGGGTCGAGGGTCGCGGTGTCCGCCGGGGCGAGATCGGTCGCCGTGAGCACGAAGGGCTCCTCGACGTCGGGGATGCCGGGGGCCTGCTCGCCGCGCAGCTCGGCGACGATGCGGCCGCGCACGTCCTTGACGTCGGCCGCGCGCTCGGCCATGTATCCGCCCAGGCCCTCGAGCATCGAGGCGACCTGGTCGCCGGCCTCCCACACGGCGCGCGCCGCGGAGGCGCCGCCGGCGAGCACGAAGCCCTGCGCGGTCTGGGTGAGGGAGGGGTCGGCCGCCATCTGCGCGGTCGCCTCGAGCACGGCCTTCCCGTCGCCCGGTGCGTGCTCGGCGCGATGCGTGAGCGCCTTCTGCACACTCGCGGCGGCCTCGGCGATGCGCGCGGCCTCGGCCTGCGGATCCGCGCCCTCGGGGATCTTCTCGCCGACGGGCGGCTCCGCGACCGGCGGCGCCATCGTCCGGACCGTGCCGACGACGCGGCCGGGGCTGACCGCCACACCTGTGTACTGGGACATCTCGGACTCCCTCTGTGATGGGCCCGTGGGGGAGGTATCGGGCGCGCTGGATCACCTCATGCTACGTGCCCGGCGGGCCCTGCGCGGAGCCGTGGACGCTCCTCGCGGGAGCCCGTGGAGCGGGGCGGGCACGGGCCCGCGGACCGGGGCGGACGCCGTCACGAAGCGGTCACGGTCGGCCGGTCCCGACCCCACCGCGACCAGGACTGTCCTAGAGTCGAGGCGTCGGCTCGACGTCGAGCCGGGCACCCGCCCCACCCCGCTGCACCCTCCCCCATCCCGCTGCAGCTCCCCACCCCCATCCCGTGTCTTCGAAGGAGAAGAACATGTTGGATCGCAGACGTTTCCTCGCCCTCTCCTCCGCCGCCCTCGGTGTCGGCGCGCTGGCCGCCTGCGGCTCGGGAGGCGATTCCGGTTCCGGCGGCGACGGCGGCACCGACGTCGAGGTCTTCACCTGGTGGGCCTCCGGCTCCGAGAAGGCCGGCCTCGACGCCCTGGTCAAGGTCTTCGGGGAGCAGCACTCGGACTTCACGTTCGTCAACGGGGCGGTCGCGGGCGGCGCGGGCTCCGCAGCGAAGGACATGCTGCAGTCGCGCCTCCAGGCGAGCGACCCGCCGGACACCTTCCAGGCCCACGCGGGTGCCGAGCTGCAGGACTACATCGACGCCGCGCAGATCGAGGACGTCTCCGGCCTCTACGACGAGTACAAGCTCACCGACGCCTTCCCGAAGGACCTCGTTGACCGCCTCACGGTCGAGGGGAAGATCCACTCGATCCCCTCGAACATCCACCGCTCGAACGTGGTGTGGGCGAACGCGAAGGTGCTCGAGAAGGCCGGGATCGATGCGGAGAAGGCGCCGGGGAGCGTCGACGACTTCCTCGCCGACCTCGAGAAGGCGAAGGGCGCGGGCGTGACCGCGCTGTCCGTCGGCACCACCTGGTGCCAGGTGAACCTGCTCGAGGCCATCCTCATGTCCGAGCTCGGCTCCGAGAAGTACAACGGGCTGTTCGACGGGAAGACCGCCTGGGACGACGCCGCCGTGACGTCCTCGCTCGAGGCGTTCCAGAAGATGATGGGGTACACGACCACCGACCGCGACTCCCTGGACTGGCCCGACGCGACCCAGCAGCTGATCGACGGCAAGGCCGCCTACAACGTGATGGGCGACTGGGCGGAGGCCGCCTTCCAGCAGGCGAAGCTCAAGGACGGCGAGGACTACACGTACTTCCCGCTGCCCGGCAAGGAGAAGATCTTCGGGTTCCTCGCCGACTCCTTCACCCTGCCCGTCGGCGCCCCGAACGCCGACGGCGCGAAGGCCTGGCTCGACACCCTCTCCTCGAAGGACGGCCAGCTCGCCTTCAACCTCGCCAAGGGCTCGATCCCCGCGCGCACCGATGTCGACGAGTCCCAGTTCGGCACCTACTCGCAGACGGCCCTGAAGTCCTTCGCCGAGGACGCGATCTCCCCGTCGATCGCCCACGGCGCCGCGGTCCCGGTGGCCTGGCTCAACGATCTCTCGGACGCCACCAGCCAGTTCACCACGGGCGCCTCCGACCTCGCGGCCTACCAGAAGGCGCTGGTCGCGGCGGCCGACAAGTACGCGAGCTGAGGCACGGAGCTCGATGCGATCCCGCGTGCGCCGGTACGGACCGCCGCTGCTGCTCATCTCCCCCTCCCTGGTGCTGGTGGGCGTCTTCGTCTACGTGCTCATCGCGAGGAACCTGTGGACGTCGATGACCGACAACCACACGGCCGCGCAGGCGAACGGCCGCAAGGACGTCTCCTTCGTGTTCCTCGAGAACTACGTCGCCCTGTTCAAGAGTCCGCAGTTCCAGCACTCGCTGTGGAACCTGGTGCTGTTCACGGCCGTGTTCCTCGTGGGCGCGATGATCGTCGGCTTCGTGTGGGCGTGGCTGCTGGAGCGGCCGCTGCCGGGCGGCCGCATCTTCCAGACCGTGTACCTGTTCCCGATGGCGATCTCCTTCGTCGCCTCGGGCGTGGTGTGGCGCTGGCTGCTGAACTCGAACCAGGGCGACAGCGCGACGGGCCTGAACCGCCTGTTCCAGATGGTCGGCCTCGACGTGCTCGAGAACCCCTGGTGGAACCAGGTCACCTTCGGCATCGCCGCGATCGCCATCCCCGCGATCTGGCAGCTCTCGGGCTACGTCATGGCGCTGTTCCTCGCGGGCTTCCGCGGGGTGCCCGACGATCTGCGCGAGGCCGCCCGCATGGACGGCGCGAGCAGTCTGCAGATGTACCGCCACGTGATCTTCCCGCAGCTCACGCCGGTGCTCATGAGCGCGATCGTCATCATCGCCCACATGTCGCTGAAGTCCTTCGACCTCATCATGTCGATCTCGAAGCCCGCGAACTACCAGACCAAGGTGCCCGCGGTGGACATGTACGTGTTCAAGTCGAGCTTCGACTACGCCAACGCGGCGGCCGTGGGCACGGTGCTGCTCGCGTTCATCGCGATCCTCATCGTCCCCTACCTGATCCAGCAGCACCGGGAGCGCACCCGATGAGCACGACGACGTCCGCACCGCCGAGCGCCGCGCCGCTCGGCGAGAGCTCCCCGCTCGCCTCCCGCGGCCGCGGCGCCCCGGGCACCCGGCCCACGCCCGTCGGCCGCACCCTGCGCTACCTCGTCATCCTGCTGGGCGTGCTGTTCGTGCTGATCCCGGTGTACGTGCTGGTCATCACGAGCTTCAAGACCGGGGGCGACGCGAGCCCCGCGCGGGCCTGGGCGCTCCCGCACGCCTGGACCTTCGAGAACTGGCAGCGGGCATGGACGGCGCTCGCCCCGGCGCTGGGCCGGAGCCTCTCGCTGGTCATCCCCTCGACGATCATCTCCTCGGTGCTGGGCTGCCTGAACGGCTTCGTCCTCTCGCGGTGGCGCTTCCCGGGGGCCGACATCGTCTTCACGCTCATCCTGTTCGGGATGTTCCTGCCCTACCAGGCGGTGATGATCCCCCTGCTGCAGCTGGTGCTCGCGACCGAGATCCCCAACGGCATCCCCTCGCTGATCCTGCTGCACGTGGTCTTCGGCATCCCGATCACCACCCTGATCTTCCGCAACTACTTCGAGACGATCCCGCACGAGCTGATCGAGGCCGCGACCGTGGACGGCGCGGGCATGCTGCGCACCTTCTCCTCGGTCGCGCTGCCGATCGCGATCCCCGGCTTCGTGGTCGTGGGGATCTGGCAGTTCACGAGCGCCTGGAACGACTTCCTGTTCGCGGTGTTCTTCTCGACCCCGCGCAACGGGCCGGTCACCCTCGCCCTGAACAACCTGGCCAACGGCGCGCTTCTCACCGACTACGGGGTCTCGATGGCGGGTGCGCTGCTCGCCTCCCTGCCCACCCTCGTGGTCTACGTGCTGCTCTCGCGCTACTTCATCGCCGGTCTCATGTCCGGCTCGGTGAAGGGCTGAGCGGCATGGTCCGACGCGCCGAGAGCCCCGCGGGACCGCCGGCACCGGCATCCGCCGCGCCGACGCGCCCCGGCGCTGCGGCCCCCGGTTCTCCCGCGCCCGCCGACGGCCCCGTCGGCACCGCGACCGCCGCCACGACCGATAGGCTCGCCACCATGGATGAACGCAGCTCCTACCTCCTCGTCGACGGCGAGAACATCGACGCCACGCTGGGCCTCTCGGTCCTCGGGCGCCGCCCGCACCCCGAGGAGAGGCCGCGCTGGAACACGCTGCTGAGCTTCATCCAGGAGCACTGGGCCGAGCCTACCCACGGGCTGTTCTTCCTGGCGGTCGCGAGCGACCTTCCCGCGAGCTTCGTGCAGGCGCTGCTCGCCATGGGCTACACGCCGATCCCGCTGCGCGGCGACGGCAAGGTCGTGGACATCGCCATCCAGCGCACCCTCACCGCCCTCAAGGACCGTGCGGCCGACGTGGCCCTGGTCAGCCACGACCGCGACTTCGTCGACCAGATGCGCGACCTCTCGGAGGACGAGGAGCGGCGCCTCGCGATCGTCGGCTTCCGCGAGTTCATGGCCTCCGACCTGCGGCAGGTGCCGCGCGTGGAGATCCTCGACCTCGAGTTCGACGCCGGCACCTTCACGAGCCCGCTGCCGCGCGTGCGCGTCATCGAGATCGACGAGTTCGACCCGTACGAGTTCATCTGACGCCGGTCGTGGCGGGGCCGACGCCCACCGGCGCGGCCCCGCCCCGACCGCTGCTCACACGAGCGGAGCCGCGTCGCCGACGCCGCCCGTGCGGTTGCCGACGAGCTTCAGCTCGACAGTGTCCGGCCCGGCGCCCTTCTCCTTGGCCGCCACCCACAGGGCCAGCTGGTTCTCGCCGCGCGGATCGAGGATGCCGGCGGGGATCGTGAACTCGCTCTGCGGGCCCACGTCCCCGATAAAGATCCCGATCTGCCAGCCGTTGACGAAGAGGACCGCCTGGCTGCGATCACTGCGGTCCTTCGTGAAGCGGTCCGAGCGGACCACGAGACGCCAGGAGGCGTCCTGGTCCTCGGGGACGCGCAGCCGGAAGGTCGACCGGTACCAGCGCACTCCGGGCTCCGCGGCGACCATGGTGTCCGCTCGCTTCCATCGGTGGTCGTCGACGCCGGGCAGGTGCCAGCCCTCGCGCTCCCCGTGGAGCCCGCCGAGGTTGTACATAGTGCGCAGCGGGTCGTCGTTCCCCGTCGGGTCGGCGGCCCCGCGGATCAGCCAGGCGACGGCCCCGTCAGCCGGGAGGATCGCATCGTAGAGGCCCCGGTTCTGCTTCGAGAGGCCGTCGTCGCTCCAGTCGAGGTTCTGCCCGAGGTTGAGCACGAGCACGGCGAGGACCGTCTCCTTCCCCGTGGCGATGGCGCTCTTCGGGACCGTGAACTCGTGGTCCTGTCCGTCGGCGGGGAAGGCGCCGAGGCTCGTCCCGTCGATCCACGCCTGGGAGAAGGCAGGCGCCTTCCCGGTCGCGGGCTGGCCGGTGCCGCCGTTCGCCCGCAGGGTGAGGGTGCGCGAGGCCGAGGCGGTGAAGCGCGCGCGGTACCAGACGGACCCCTCGAACATCCCGTAGTGGTTCGAGTCCAGGACGATGCCGCCGCGCCCGGGACCCTGCTGGGGCGTGGACCCCTTGATCGCGTCGGCCCTGGTCCAGCCGTCCTCGTCGAGGTCGACGGCGATCTCCGGTGCCTCGTCGACGCCGCGGAAGCGCAGCGACGGGACGTGAACGGTGCGCGGGGCGGGCAGGCGGACGTGCGCGACACCGTCCGCGACGCGGGCGCTGCGGGCGCCGACGCGCACGGTCCGCACGCCGTCGGGCACGTCCAGGCGGAGCGCCGCCGCCTCCGCCCCTCCCGCGGTGACATGCGCGGAGGTGCCGTCGAAGGTGACCGCGCGGGCGTGCTCCGCCCCCTCGACGAGCACGTGGGCGTCCGCGGATCCCTCGGTCGCGTCCATGCCGCTGCTGGGCCGGCCAGGCAGGATCCAGGTACGCTCGGCCGCGCTGCGGGAGAGGATCCGCAGGCGCAGCGTCGAGCGCTCGCCGATGCCCTTCGCCGAGCGGGGGCGACCCCGCACGACGATCTCGTAGGCCTCGCCGTCGCCCTGGCCGTGGACATGGTCGAGTCGCAGCTGACCGGTACGGCCGTCCCAGTGGGTCTCGACGTGCCGCGGCGCGTCGACCCGCGGTTCGCCCTCGTAGCGCAGCACGGTCTCGCCCGTATCGCCGTCGGCGCCGACGAGGAGCTGGAGCACGGCACCCGCGCGCGGGAGCGCAGGGCCGAACGGCTGGCTCGTCGAGTAGAGCAGGGCGTGGGAGCCCAGGACGCAGTCGGCGGCGAGCGCAAGGGCGTCGCGGCCGCGCAGGCGGAGGAACGCCCCGTCCTTCTGGGGCACGCGCACCCATCCGGTCGCGCCGTCGGGGATGGGGGCGTCGGGGTCATCGCCCCCCCCGCTCCGGGCACGTCGAGGGCGTCGAGGGTGACGACGGTGCCCGTCCCTCCCTCGGCGCTCTTCCCCAGGGCACGCACCGTGATCGTGTGCTCGCCGTCCTCGAGGTCGCGCACGCGGTGGGCGACGGAGCGCGTGGGCCTGTTCTGGTCCGAGGCGACGTGCGAGGTGAAGGTGCCCTCCCGGGATCCGTCGACGAGGACCTCGGCCATGCCGTGATCGGTGCCGGTCGCGGTGATGACGTCGACACCGGTTCCGGTGAAGGTCCAGGTCGCGCTCGCCCCTGCCGTCTCGGTGCGGTGCACGGAGCCACCGAACGCCGCGGCATCGGCCTGCGTGGTCCAGGTGCCCTCGTAGGTGATCGCGGGATCGGCGTCGTCGGCGTCCGGCTCCCCGGCTCCCCCGGCACCGGTGCCCGCGTCCGCGTCGGACGCGCCGAGCACGAGCCTCAGGGCGAAACGGGTGTCGGTCTCGTCATTGGAGTCGGCGAGGCGGAAGCCGAGCAGGCGCGGAGCGCCGCCGTCGGACGCCGAGGGCTCGGCATCCGTCGCGATGCGCGCGTAGGCCTTCACCTCGGCGCCGTCGAGGTCGCGGACGACGGGCGCGGCGCCGGGGGCCATCGAGGTGATCTGCGGCAGCGCCTCCTGGAGGGCGGCGAGCTCCTTCTGGACGGCGAGCTTGCCGGTGAGCAGGCAGTCCTCGGTGATCGCGGCGCCGTAGTCGTAACTCGTGAAGCCCGAGGACGGGGATCCCGTGAAGCCCCAGTTCGTGCCGCCGAACGCCATGTAGTAGTTGAAGGCCGTGACCCCGTTGCCGAGGTTCCGCACGCCCCACTGGCGGGTGAAGGCGGAATCGGTGAACTCGTAGGCCTGCGAGGCCTCGAAGGGCGCACCCCACGGAGTGAAGGCACCGCCCTGCGACTCGGTGATGAAGTGCGGGGACTCCGGTGCGTACTCGCGGAACTGCTCCTCCGCCTCGTCGATCCGACGCCGGGGCCCGCCCGCGTCGAAGCCCAGCGGGTAGTGGTCGTAGGCGTAGAAGTCGAGGTCGAGGTCCGCCACGTCGCGGAATCGCCCGCCGAGCGCGTAGTCGTTGTGGAAAAGCGGCACGTCGATGCCGATCCCCCGCACGTGCTGGGCCAGTGCACGCACGAAGGCCTTGCGCGGGGCGTCGTCGTCGATCAGCTCGTTCTCGATCTGCCACATGAGGACGCTGCCGCCGCCGTCGGTGATCTGGTGGCGGGCGATGATCTCGCCGATCGCGCTCAGCCAGTCCTTCGAGTCGGCGAGGTTCTGCGGGTCGGTCGAGCGCAAGGAGGCGGCGCGGTTCGTCGTGTACGCGGGCAGTCCGCCCATGGAGATCTCCGCGTTCACATAGGGGCCGGGACGCGCGATCACGTAGAGCCCTTCCTGCGCGGCGATGCGCAGCAGCAGGTCCACGTCCTTGATGCCCGTGAAGTCGAAGGGACCGCCGCTCTCGCTCTGGTGCAGGCCCCAGAAGAAGTAGAAGGAGACCGCGTTGAACCCGGCAGCGCGCATGAGCTGCAGGAGCTCGCGCCACTGCGCGGGGGCGGGGACGCGCCACGGATGGATCTCGCCGGCGTAGAGGTGGAGCCGCTCGCCGTCGATGCGGAAGGAGCGGGCGTCCCACGAGACCTCGTGCGCCTGGCAGTCGTTGCCCGGGAAGATGCTGCTGCCATGGACCAAGCCGTCCTCGAGGAGATCGCCGTCCCCGCCGCGACCGGGAGCGGAGGGGACGGACGTCGCGGGCCCGTGAGGTGCGGGCGACGCCTGAGCGGGCGGCGCGCCGAGAATGGCCGGCCCGGCGACGGCGGGGACGGTGAGGGTTGCGCCCGCCCGCAGGAACGCCGAGCGGGAGACCGCCGAGCGAGGGCCGAAGGGGAGGGGAGGGTGGGAGCGATGACCCATGGGGACTCCTCGTCGAGTCTGCGGCGGAGTGCGCCACGGGGCCGTGCCGCACCTGCGAATCGATTGACACATTAACAGCGGGAGCGCAGGCGCCCCGGTGCTGCGCGCTCCCAGGGCGCACCGCTCCCGGGCCGGGACTCAGGAGAGCCGGCCGAGCACCTCGTTGAGCGCCTCGGTCGAGGACGGGTGGGTCCAGATCCCGTCGCGCAGCTGTGCGGCCGTGATGCCCGCGCGCATGGCGAGCGCGACGAGGTTCACGACCTCCTGGGAGTCGACGTGGAACAGGCGCGCCCCCAGCACGAGATCGGTCTGCGCGTCCACGACGACCTTGATCACGCCGCGGGCGTCCCCCAGCGTCTTGGGGCGGGGCATCGCCTTGATTCCCGCGACGGGCGCGAGCACCGTACGGACTTCGTGGCCGGCGTCGCGAGCCTCGTGCTCCGTCAGGCCGACGGCAGACAGCGGCGGGGTGAGGAAGGTCGTCGACGGCACCGCGACGCGGTCCGAGAGCCGCCGCGAACCGTCGCCCGTGAGCGCGGAGGCCACGATGCGGCTGTCGTCGAGGGAGAGGTAGGTCTGCTGCCCGTGCCCGTGGACGTCGCCCATCGCGAACACACCGTCGGCGCTCGTGCGCAGCTGGTCGTCGACCACGACCGTGCCGTGCTCGTCGACCTCGATGCCCGCCTGCTCGAGGCCCAGGTCCGCGGTGGCGGGCCGCCTGCCGGTGGCGACCAGGACCGCGTCGGCCACGAGCGGTGCGCCGTTCCCGTCGTCCGTGCCGTGCAGCGCGACGCCGTCCGGGCCGTCGACGAACTCGCCGACGGAGGTCCCGGTGAGGATCGTGATCCTCTCGTCCTCGAGGACCCCGCGCACCGCGTCCGCGACGTCGTCGTCCTCCGCAGGCAGGATGCGCTCGCCGCGGGCGACGACGGTGACCTCGCTGCCGAAGCTGCGGAACATCGCGGCGAACTCGAGGCCGATCGGTCCCGCGCCGATCACGGCGAGGCGGCGCGGGAAGGGCTTCACGTGCTGCAGCGAGGTGGAGGTGTGGATGCGCGGTCCGTCGATGCCGGGCACCGCGTGCAGGACGGGCTCGGCGCCGGTGTTCACGATGACGGTCTCGGCGCTGATCAGGAGGTGCTCGGCGAGGCCGGCGCCGCCTGCGGAGGGCGTCACCTCGACCTCGCGGGGCCCGACGAAGCGGGCGCGGCCGTCCACGATCGTCACGGTGTCGTGGTCGGCGAGCATGTGCAGGTTGACGTCGTTCAGCTTCCCGATGAGAGCGTCGCGCGTGTCCACCGCCCGGTCGAAGTACTCCTGGGGGTCGTCGCCCTCGCGGCGCTCCTCCGCGGCGTGCACGAGACTCTTCGTGGGCACGCAGCCGATGTTGATGCAGGTCCCGCCGTACATCAGGGAGGACTGCTCGACCATCACGACGCGGCGCCCGGCGGCGGCCATGCTCGCGGCGAGAGTCTTCCCTCCCTTGCCCCAACCCAGGACGAGCAGGTCGGCGGTCAGGGTGCGCGGTGCAGTCATGGGGTTCCTCCCGGGATGGCGCGGCGAGCGGTCCCGACGCAGGGGCCTGCGACGACGCTACCCCGTGACGACGACGCCAGGAGAGCACGAAGGCCCCCGCCGGAACCGGCGGGGGCCTTCGGGACCCGGAAGAGCTCCGGGCCATGGGCGGTAGCGGCGGGATTTGAACCCGCGGTGGCTATTAACCACACATCATTTCGAGTGATGCACCTTCGGCCGCTCGGACACGCTACCGCCCGCGATTCTACGCAGGGCCATGAACGACGGGCAAACCGCGGGCGCCGACGTGCGATCCAGTTCACCGGCGCAGGCACTACCCTCGACGGGATGACGAGCACCGATGCCCCGACTCCCTCCCAGCCTCCCGTGGATCCGGCAGCGTCCGCGCACCGGCCGCCCCGCCCCGTCCATCGGCCGACGGACCGCACCCACCACGGCGACACCGTGAGCGATCCCTTCGAGTGGCTGCGCGACAAGGAGGACCCCGAGGTCATCGCGCACCTCGAGGCGGAGAACGCCTTCGCGGACGCGAGCACGGCGCACCTGTCGGGGCTGCGCACCGAGCTGGTCTCCGAGTTCGTCGGCCACACCCAGGAGACGGACCAGTCCGTGCCCGTGCGCCGCGGTGACTGGTGGTACCTCACCCGCACCACCGAGGGCGAGGACTACCCGCGGCACACGCGCGTCGCCGAGACCTCGGAGCTGCCGCGCGGCGCGGGCGGCGTGCCCGCCGTCGAGCCCGGTGTCCTGCTGCCCGGCGAGCAGGTGATCCTCGACGCGCAGTCCCTCGCCGAGGGCCAGGAGTTCTTCTCCCTCGGCGGCATGCGCCCCTCCCCCAGCCAGGACCTGCTCGCCTTCAGCACCGATGTGCGCGGCGACGAGCGCTTCGATGTGGTGGTCACGGACCTGCGCCGCGGCAGCGCGGGCGGCGCGGCCGGCGAGGTGATCGACGAGGCGGTGCGCGGCGCAGGCTACGGGCTCGCGTTCTCGACCGATGAGCAGTGGCTGTTCTACGCGCGGGTCGACGACGCCTGGCGCCAGCACCAGATCTGGCGTCACCGCCTGGGGACGGATGCCCAGGAGGACCAGTTGGTGCTCGAGGAGGCCGACGAGCGCTTCTCGATCGGCTTCGGAACCTCGCGCGACGGCTCCACGCTGATCGTCGAGGCCGCCTCGACCACGACGAGCGAGGGCTGGCTCCTGGACCTCTCGGATCCCACCTCGGCGCCGCGCTCCGCGGGCGGTCGCCGATCCGGGATCGAGTACTCGCTCGAGCCCGCCGGGGACCACCTGCTGGTGGTCCACAACGACGGCGCGCCCGGCTTCGCGCTCGCGACCGCGCCGCTCGACGACCCGGGCGCCTGGACGACGATCCTCGAGGCCGCCGACGGCGAGCGCCTCGAGTCCGTCGACGCCTTCGCGGACTTCGCCGCGCTCGAGCTGCGCAGCGGCGGGCTCGCCGCGGTGCGCGTGATCCCGCGGCGCACGACGGCGAGCGCGGCCACAGGCCCGGATGCCGGTGCTGACATCGACGCGGAGACGGCGGCGCACGCCTGGGCTGTCGAGGACGCCTGGGACGTCTCCCACGGCGGCGAGCTCGACACCGTGTTCCTGCAGGCGAACCACCAGTTCCACGAGCAGCTCCTGCGCTACCAGCTCACGAGCCTGCTCACCCCGTCGACGATCGCCCAGGTCGACGTGCGCACCCGCGAGCACGAGGTGCTGCGCCGCACCCCGGTCCCGGGCTACGACCCGGAGCTGTACGTCGAGAAGCGCCTGTGGGCGCGGGCGGGCGACGGCACCGCCATCCCGATCTCACTGGCCGCCCGCCGGGAGGTCGCGCCCGACGGCACGAACCCCGGCTACCTCTACGGCTACGGCTCCTACGAGGCGTCCATGGACCCCTCGTTCGTGTCCACCCGCCTGTCCCTCCTGGACCGCGGGGTCGTGGTCGCAGTTGCCCATGTGCGCGGCGGCGGCGAGATGGGCAGGCCCTGGTACGAGCACGGCAAGCTGCTCGAGAAGCGCAACACCTTCACCGACTTCGTGGACTGCGCGGCGCACCTCGTCGACGCGGGTTGGGTCGCGCCGGACCGGTTGTCCGCGGAGGGTCGCAGCGCGGGCGGCCTGCTCATGGGCGCGATCGCGAACCTCGCCCCCGAGCGCTTCCGAGCGATCATTGCGGGCGTGCCCTTCGTGGACGCCCTCACCACGATCCTGGACCCCTCGCTCCCTCTCACCGTGGGCGAGTGGGAGGAGTGGGGCGACCCGCTGCACGACCCCGAGGTCTACGCGTACATGAAGTCGTACTCGCCCTACGAGAACGTGCGGGAGGTCGAGTACCCGGCGATCTTCGCCTCGACCTCGCTGAACGACACCCGCGTGTTCTTCGTCGAGCCCGCGAAGTGGGTGGCGCGTCTGCGCGAGACCGTGACCAGCGACCAGGACGAGCGACCGATCGTGCTGCGCTGCGAGATGGTCGCCGGGCACGGCGGGCGCTCGGGCCGCTACGCGAAGTGGGGGCAGCGGGCAGACGAGCTCGCCTGGCTGCTCGACCAGATCGGCGCGACCGCCCGGATCTGAGCGGCCGGAGGGCCCGAACCGACGATGGCCAGGTTCTATGACAGAAAGCCGGACTTTCTGTCATAGAACCTGGCCATGAGCATGTGCCCCGTCGAGCGACGCCGACGACGCCGACTGCGTGGCCCGACGTCGTCCGTCGGACCCCGTCCGGTCAGAAGGCCGGGATGACGGAGCCGTCGGTGTACGTGGTGGTGATGAAGTCCTTGACCTTGTCGGAGTGCAGGAGCTCGTCGAGCTTCTTCAGCGCGGCGTTGTCCTTCTCCTCGCTGCGCACGACCACGAAGTTCGCGTAGGGGTTCTCCGCGTCGTTCTTCTCGAGCACGATCGAGTCCTCGGAGGGCTTGAGGCCCGCCTCGATCGCGTAGTTGCCGTTGACGACGCCCGCCGCGAAGTCCCCCAGGGTGCGGGGGATCTGCGCGGACTCGATCTCGGTGAACTTCAGCTTCTGCGGGTTCTCGGCGACGTCCTTGGTGGTCGCGTCGGTGATCGCGACGCCGTCCTTGAGGGTGATCAGACCCGCCTCGGCGAGCAGGCCCAGGCCGCGGCCGCGGTTGGTGGGGTCGTTGGCGATCGCGATCTCGTCGCCGTCCTTCAGCTCGTCGAGCTTCGTGATCTTCTCGGAGTACAGGCCCAGGGGCTCGATGTGCACGCCCTTGAACGCGAAGAAGTCGTACCCCTTCTCCTTCTCCTGCGAGTCCAGGAACGGCTGGTTCTGGTAGTAGTTCGCGTCGATGTCGCCGTCGTTCAGCGCCTGGTTCGGGATCTGGTAGTCCGTGTAGGGCGTGATGTCGAGCTTCAAGCCAGCGTCCTCGGCGAGGTTCTTGCTGACGAACTCCAGGATCTCCTGGTGGGGCTTGGGCGAGGCGCCGATCTTGATCGTGGTCACCCCGTCCTTCTCCTCGGGGCCGTCGGAGCCCCCGCCCACCAGGCCGCAGCCGGTGATCGAGAGCGCGGCGAGGCCGGCGCCGGAGGCGAACAGGGAACGACGGGTCAGGTGCGACATGGGGATCTCCTCGGGGAGTGGAACGGAGTGGTGGGGCGGAAGGACGGGAGGGATGCCTGGGGTGCCGGACTCAGGCATTGCGTGCGCGGTGGTCCACCGCGCGGGCGAGCACCGAGCCCAGCGACTGCACGAGGATCACGATGACAATGAGGACGACGACGGTCGAGATCATCACGACGTTGTCATAGGACTGGTAGCCCATGCGGTTGGCGAGGTCGCCCAGTCCCTTGCCGCCCACGGCGCCCGCCATGGCGGTGTAGCCGATGACGGCGATCGTGGTGGTGGTCAGCGAGCCGATGATGCCGGGCAGGGCCTCGGGGAACAGCACCTGGCGGATGACCTGCCAGCGGCTCGCGCCCATCATCTGCACCGCCTCGATCTTCCCGGCGGGGATCTCGCGCAGGTTGATCTCGATGAGTCGGGCGAGGAAGGGGATCGCGGAGACCACGAGCGCGAACATCGCGGCGTTCGGGCCGGTCACCCGACCCACCACGATCCTCGTGACGGGGATCAGCGCGATGATCAGGATGATGAACGGGAACGAGCGGCCCACGTTCACGATGAAGCCGACGATCCGGTTCACCCACCGGGCACCGCCGCCGGCGGCACGGTCCGTCTCGAACAGCAGCACTCCGAGCGGGGTGCCGATGAGCGCCGCGAAGATCATCGTGCCGATCGTCATGTAGAGGGTGATCAGCGTGTTCGACCACAGGCTCGTGTTGGAGTCCCAGGTGGTGAAGACGGGGTTGCTCAGCCATTCGCTCATGCCGTGGCCTCCTTCGTGACGACGCCGCGGCCCTCGAGCTCGCGCAGGAAGGCCGCGAGGCCCTCCTCGCTGATCGGGGTGTCGTCCTCGTTGCGCAGGGCCAGCTGCACGCGGCCCACCTGACGGCCCGCGATGGTCTCGATGGTGCCGGCGACGATCTGCGCGAGCGCTCCGTGCTCCGCTGCGATCCGCACGAGCTCCTCGCTGCTGGCCACGGCCCGCTCGTTCTGCGGGTCGGCGCCGTAGTCGCAGTCGACCACGCGCGCGCTGATGCCCGTCGGGGCAGGCGGCAGCGGGATCAGCTCGCTGGAGAGGGGCCCGTGCGGATCCGAGGCGACGTCGGCGAGTGCACCGGACTGGCGCACCCTGCCGTCCTCGAGGAGGGTCACGGAGTCGCAGATCTCGCGGACCACGCTCATCTCGTGGGTGATCATGAGGACGGTGATGCCCAGGCGATCGCGCAGGCTGCGGATGAGCGCGAGGATCTGCCGGGTCGTCGTCGGGTCGAGCGCGCTGGTGGGCTCGTCGCACAGCAGCACCTTGGGCTCGACGGCGAGGCCGCGCGCGATGCCCACGCGCTGGATCTGGCCGCCCGAGAGCTGGGCGGGATGGTTGTGCTCGCGTCCGGTGAGGCCCACGAGGTCCACGAGCTCGGCGACGCGCGCTGAGCGCTGCTCGCGGCCCACGCCGGCGATCTCGAGCGGGTGGGCGATGTTGCGGGCCGCTGTGCGCGAGTCCAGCAGGTTCGCGTGCTGGAAGACCATGCCGATCTCGCGGCGCGCCGCGCGCAGGGCAGGGCCGTCGAGCGCGGCGATGTCCGTGCCGTCGATGCGGACGCTGCCGGACGTGGGCTTCTCGAGCCCGGTCAGGCAGCGGATGAGCGTGGACTTCCCGGCGCCGGAGCGGCCGACGATCCCATGGATCTGGCCGGCGTCGACCGTCAGGTCGATGCCGTCGAGCGCGGTGACGGGGTCTCCCCCGCCCGGCGCGGGGAAGACCTTGGTGAGGCCTTCGAGAGTGATCACAAGCAGAAGTAGAGCATCCCCCTAGCGCACCTGCCGACCCCCACGTTCACGAAACGTCATCTGACCGGGAGATGCGTGGGAGGGATCACCGCGACGGGCCGCGGCGTGTGGTGCGCGCCTCAGCGCCCCCGCCGCGCCCGGAAGAAGCCGCGCAGCAGGTCCCCGCACTCCTGCTCCCGCACGCCCGTGGTGAGCTCCGCGCGATGGTTCAGCCGGGGTTCGCGCACGAGGTCGTAGAGGGATCCGGCGGCCCCGGCCTTCGGGTCCGGGGCGCCGACGACGACGCGGGCGATCCTCGCGAGCACGATCGCCCCGGCGCACATCGTGCAGGGTTCGAGGGTGACGGCGAGCGTGCAGCCGGTGAGGTTCCAGCGGCCCGTCGCGCCGGCCGCCTCGCGCAGAGCGAGGATCTCGGCGTGCGCGGTGGGGTCCTCGTCGGCCTCCCGGCGGTTCCCTGCCCGCGCGATCACGCGCCCGGTCGGGTCCAGGACGACGGCGCCGATCGGGACGTCGGCCGGCTCGCGCTCCGCGGCGGCGCGCGCCTCGTCGAGGGCGATGCCCATGAGGGCGTCGTCGGAGAGGGGCGGGGTGTCGTCGTCCACACCGCCATTCTCCCCGGTCGGGCCGTCAGCTGCGCGCACCCGTGACCGCGAACCGCGCCTCGAGCAGGGCGCCGTTCCTCCCGAGCTCGCGCAGCTCAAGGTCGAGGCGTCCTCCCATCAGCGGCTTCCCGCTGCCGAGGGTCACGGGGGCGATGGACACGAAGATCTCATCGAGCATCCCGGCCTCCGCGAAGGAGAACGCGAGGTCCCCGCCGCCCACGATCCAGACGTCCTTGTCGCCCGCGACCTCCTCGAGCCGGGCGCGGTGCGCGGCGGGCGGACCGGAGACGCGGGTGATGCCCGTGAAGTCCTCGGGCAGCTCCCGGTGGGAGAAGACGAACGTGGGCTGGTCGTAGACCCAGGCGTCCGCGACGGTCTCGAGGTGGCCCACTACCCAGTCATAGGTGGCGCGCCCCGTGACGATCGCACCCACGTCCTGCACGAACACGTCGTAGGGCAGGATGCTCTGCTCCGCGTCGGTGGGCTGGGAGAGCAGCCAGTCCAGGCTCTCGTGCGCGTCGGCGAGGAAGCCGTCGAGGCTGGTCGCGGTGAAGAAGCGATAGCGGGTCATCGGGGCCTCCTGCGCGGCGGCGCAGCGCCGCGGGTCGGGTGCTGCGAGGTGTTGGTCCCAGTATTCGCCGGGGCTCCCCCGAACGGATCCCGCGTGCAGGGGCGTCGGGTAGATTCGGCGCCATGCGCGTGCTCGAACTCGACCATCCCCTCGTCGCCCACAAGCTGACGGCGCTCCGCAAGGCCGAGACGCGGTCCTCGATGTTCCGCCTCCTGGCCGACGAGCTGGTGACCCTGCTGGCCTACGAGGCCACGCGCAACGTCGCCGTCGCCCCCGTCGAGATCAAGACCCCCGTCACCACGATGACCGGCACGCGCCTGACGGATCCCAAGCCGATGGTGGTCCCGATCCTGCGCGCGGGCCTGGGCATGCTCGACGGCATGACGCGCCTGCTGCCCACGGCCGAGGTCGGCTTCCTGGGCATGGTCCGAAACGACGAGACCCTCGAGGTCACGACCTACGCGAACCGCCTCCCGGACGACCTCACCGACCGCCAGTGCTTCGTGCTCGATCCGATGCTCGCGACCGGCCACACCCTCATCGCCTCCGTGAACTACCTGCACGAGCGCGGCGCGAAGGACATCACCTGCGTGACGCTGCTGTGCGCCCCCGAGGGCCTGAAGACACTCGAGGAGCAGATCGACCCGGCCATCGACCTCACCGTGGTCACCGCCGCGATTGACGAGAAGCTCAACGAGAAGGGCTACATCGTCCCCGGCCTCGGCGACGCGGGCGACCGCCTCTTCGGCGTCGTCGACTGACGGGGCCCGTCGACTGACGATCGGCCCCACCGGGCTCTGACCTCGCGCGTCCCAGGATGCGAACACCTGCTTGAGGCCGGGCGCCGGCCTCGGGCATGATGGCCGACATGTTCACGAACGCTCCGAGCCGAGAGGTCGCCACGACGGCGGCCCGCTCGATGATGCGTTCGATGATGATGTGCATGTGCATGATGCACCGTCAGCCGAGCCTCTGAGCGCTCGAGAATCCTCCGGGGTCGGCTGACAGGAGCCGGCCGGAAGGCGCGGGCTCCAGGTGCCGGCCGGGAGCACAACCCAGCGATCCGCGAACCTGACGCGTCGATCGGAACTGGGATCCCGGGTCCCCACCCGTTGCACCAGTCGTGCACGAACCCGGAGAACGCATCATGAGCATCACCCTGAACAGTCCTGTCACCCAGACCCGCACCCCGCAGAGCGCCGCCGGTCAGAACCCGGCCGCCCGCGTCGAGCGCCCCGCGCACGATCGCGGACCCCGCGCCCTGCGCCCCCAGCACGCCGGCCGTCCCGCCTTCCGGGCCCCCGGTGCCGCCGGGCAGTCCGCCGGATCGTCGGCCCTGGCCGCCGCGCCGGAGTCCGACCAGGTCACGCTGACCCTCACCGTCACGCTGCCGGCCGGCACGCCAGACGTCGAGGCAGCCCAGATCGCCGACGCGCTGCGCGCCAACGCCCGTCGCCTGACGGCCGGCCGCCGCGCCTCGGCGAGCGTGGGCGTGCGCTCCCCGCGCCCCTTCTCCCCCGCCGGCGAGGCTGCGGAGACGGGCACCACGAGCACCGCACCCACCCTGCGGGCGCTCCCGCCGCGCACCCAGGACGGCGAGGCCGCGCAGCCCGAGCGCACGCGCCGCACCGGCGTCGTCTCGCCGAACTCCCCGGCCCGCCGGGACGCCGAGGCGGCGCGTCAGCGCCTGCTGCGCGCCACCGCCGTGAGCCCGAACGTCGCTCCCGCCGCGAGCACGGACTGCTCGCTGGTGATCGACCTCTTCGGCCGCCGCGTGCGCATCGACGGCGAGGACGTGGACCTCACCTACAAGGAGTTCGAGCTGCTCGCGCACCTGGCGCGCGGCGCCCGTCGGATCATCGGCCGCGACGAGCTCATGGAGTCCGTGTGGGCCGACGCCTCGTCCGAGACCGGCGAGCGCACCGTCGACGTGCACGTGCGCCGCGTGCGCGCGAAGCTCGGCCGCTACCGCCGCCTGATCTCCACCGTGCGCGGTGCGGGCTACCGCCTGGACACCGGCAGCGACGTCGCGATCCTCGACTGATCGCAGTCCTCCCCCGCGTTTCACCCCAGTCCCCCACCCGAGGACCATCGGCCCGGACGGGCAGCCGCTCGTCCGGGCCGGTGCATTCCGCGCAGGGTGCTCGTCATCGCCTTCGTTCCGGGAAGGACGAGGATCCGGGAAGAGCGAACGGCCCGGAGCTCACATCGACGCACTGTCGGGGCTCACGGGCCGTTCGCGATGCCAGCCGTCCCTCAATGGTGGTGGGTGCGGACGACCAGGCAACACGGGTCCACCGATATCGGGGGGAACGTCGGAGGACCCGTTCGTCGCCTCCCGCGAGGGGGATCGAGGAGGCGACGTCCGGGACGATGCTACGGGTCGCGGCGAGCGGATGTAAACGCGAACATGCAATGCTTTGCATGCTTTTGCGCGGCCATGACCAAGTCGGGATTGCCGTTGCCTCCGGCACGTGTCCACCGGTCAGGCGCTTGGCGTCTCGTAGAGTGGAGCATGGCCCCGCGCGCACCGCGGGTGTGTCGACCACCGCAGTGAGGGAGAGCCCATCCATGATCGCGCAGGCGCGCATCGACTCCGACCGGTCCGCGACCGTCCACCTGGCCGATGAGGAGATCGGGATCCACGGAGAGCACATCTCCGAGGTGCGGGCGAACGTCAAGAGCGTGTTCATCGACGCCTCGCGTCGCGCGGGGCGCGACCTCGACGTCGTGATCGTCGAGCCCGACGCCACGCACCATCTGCGCGTGGAGCCCTCGGGCCGCATCAGCACCCGCGAGGCCGACGACCGGCCGCTCTTCGGCCCGTCCGCAGGCCGTGCCGGCCATGGGACGGGCTCACCCTCGCACTCCACCCCCGCGCCCTCCTACTCCGCGAGCTCGTTCGACATGGCCTCGTTCGGACAGGGCTCGTTCGATCCCGACGGGGACGTCGAGGCGACCGCCGTGCACCCCGCGGTCCCCGAGGGCGGCACGGCGGACAGTCCCTCCTGGATCCCGCCGTCGCTGCTCGGCGAGGAGACCCACGAGGCGCAGGACGAGCAGGACTCCCAGGACGTTCCGGGAGTCCGGGACTCCCGCGACGAGCAGGGCTCCCACGACGCCCAGGGCGCCCGCGACGAGCGCGTCGCCGATGCCGCCGGCTCCGGTGCACAGACCGGTGCGGCGAGCGCGTCGGGCGTCGGCCCCACGGCGGCGATCGCGCCGAGCGCCTCCGCCGCATCGCCCGCCCCGACGGCGCCGGCCCCCGCTTCCACGGCGGCGTCGCCTGCCGAGCCCGGCGACCAGGCGGGCCGCTCGGCGCGTCCCGGCCACGGCCGCCGCGCTGCCCCGACGACGGCGCAGCAGGCTCCCTCCTCCGCACCGGTGGCGGACGCGCCGCAGGTGGCGGACCCGCAGCCGTCGGGCGAAAGCCGTCGGCCCACTCTCCAGGACCTCCAGTCCGCCGGCCGTCAGCCGTCGCCCGCCCCGGCGACCCGCGGCTGGCAGGGCACCCTCACGCGACTGACCGGCGGGCGGATCTCCCCGCGCCCCGGCCGCGCCGAGCGCGAGGAGCGCGCCCAGCTGCAGCGCATCTCCCGCACCCTCGACGGCCCGAAGAACATCGCCGTCGTGAACCTCAAGGGCGGCGCCCACAAGACCACTGCCTCGCTCATGATCGCGGCGACGCTGGGCATGGCCCGCGGCGGCGGCGTGCTGGCCTGGGACAACAACGAGACCCGGGGCACGCTGGGCTGGCGCGGCGCGCCCGCCGAGCACCACCGCACCGCGATCGACCTGTTGCGCGACCTCGACCAGCTGCGCACCGAGCAGGCCACCGTCTCGGACCTCGACCGCTACGTGCGCCGGCAGGAGGCCACCCGCTTCGACATCCTCGCCTCCGACGAGGATCCGGGCTCTTCCGCCCTGATCGACGACGCCGCCTTCCGCGAGCTCGACGAGACCCTCTCGCGGTTCTACCGCCTCAAGGTCATCGACACCGGGAACAACGTGCGCGCCTCGAACTGGCTGGCCGGCGTGCAGTCGGCCGATCAGCTGGTCATCATCTCGACCCTGCGCGAGGACACCTTCAACGCCGCCGCCTGGATGATCGACGAGCTGCGCGCGACCGGCCTCGCCGAGCAGGTCGACCACGCCGTGACGATCCTGTCGCACTCCTCGGGCAAGAAGATGGACCCCTCGCTGCGCACTCAGCTGCACAAGCACTTCGGCGCGCACACCCGCGCGATCGTCGAGGTCCCCTTCGAGGAGCAGTTCGTGGACGGCGCACCGCTGGACTTCTCGCGGATCCACCCGGAGACGCGGGCCGCGTGGCTGCGGGCGACCGCCGAGATCGTCGACGGCCTGTGAGGACAGGGCCCTCCGGGTCGTTCCTCCCCACCGGGCTCCCGTCCACCGCGCGCCCCGGACGTCGGAGGATGCACGTAGGTTCGCCCTCATGCCGCTGAACCGCCTGCACCTGGTCGTCGACGACGACCTGGGCCCCGCGCTGTGGGTGCGGGTGCAGGTCGAGGGCGGCGGCTCCCGCCCTGCTGCGGACCTCTCCGGTCTGCTCGACGAGGCGCCGAGCGGTCTCGCAGACGCCCTCTCCCGCGCGCTCGGCCGGCACGAGGGCACGCTGCGCCATCGCGTGCGCGTGCGCGGCCGCACGAGCGAGCACCGCGTCCCCGCCCTGCCGCTCGACGGGGAGGCGCTGCTGCACGTGGTCGGCGCGATCGGCGGCCTCGTGGCCGCGCGCACGGGAGCGGGCACTGAACCCGCAGGGCCGACGGAGCCGAGCGGGCCGACGGGGGCCTCGGACACCGGGAGCGAGGTGGCCGCCGTGATCGGGCCGCTCGTGGAGGCCGGCACCTCCCTGCGACTGTCCGACCAGGTCATCGCCATGCCGGACCTGCTCACGGCCGTGGTGCTGGACCTGCACGCCGAGCGCCTCGTCGCCGCACGGCACCTGCGGGTGCGGATCGTCGAGCGCTTCGGCCGCCCCTGGGCGCGCTGGTCCGCGCTCGAGGAGGACGCCCAGCCGCTGCTGCACTCCCTCGTCGATGCCCGCGCACGCGAGGCCTTCGCCCGGCACGTCGCCTCCCGTCGCCGCGCGGAGACGGAGACGGAGACGTCGGAGGACGGCGCCGCGAAGGACCCGACGGCCCTCATCTCCTCGCTGTCCGCGCCCTCCGCGGATGCCCCCGTGCGGGCCGACGTCCCGACCCAGCGGCGGATGCAGGCGGCGCTCGACGCGTTCGTCGACTCCGGCCGGGCCCGGGTGCATCTCTCCTCGACCGGTTCGGAGCTCGTGGTGCGCCTGCACGAGCCGCCGCTGGGCACCGCGTGGCCGCTGCAGACCTGCCTGCGCGACGCCGACGGGACGGTGCGGCCCGTCGCCGACCTGCGCGCCGTGGGCGACGTGGGCGTCGAAGGGGCCGCGGAGGCGTCGGCCGAGGTCATGCGCCTCGCGCCGACGGTGCGCGGGGCCGCTGTCGACGACACCGGCGTGGACTGGCTGCTCACCACCGCCCAGGCCTCCGCCTTCCTCGCCCATGACACCGGGGCGCTCGAGGCCGCGGGCGTCACCGTGATGCTCCCGCGCGAGTGGACGAAGCAGAAGACCCGCCTGCAGGCCGTCGTCGGCGAGGAGGAGGCCGAGCAGGAGAAGACGGGCAGCGGCGTGGGCATGCAGGCCATGGCCCGTTTCGACTGGAAGATGTCGGTCGGGGACGTGGACCTCACCGAGGACGAGATCGCGGAGATCCGCGCCGCCCAGGCCGAGCTCGTGCAGCTGCGCGGGCAGTGGGTGCGCCTGGACTCCACGACGCTGCGCGCCGCCGAGCGCTTCCTCGACGCGTTCACCGCGCGGAGGCGGGGACGGGACGGCGGGGAGAACGGGACCGACGGGGCGAGCGGGCACCACGGGGAACGCGGTTCCCGGGACGGGGGCGCTGCCGGCGCCGCGCGACGGGCGCCCGCCCGTCGGCCCGACGAGCCCCGCGCCCCAGGGCGCACCGAGCCGATCGCGGCGAGCGCCGGCAGCATGCGCTGGGGCGACATGTTCGCGCTGCTGGGCAGCGCCCAGGCCGAGGGCCTGCAGGTCCGTCTGCAGGCGAACGACGCGGAGCCCGTGCCGCCCCAGGCCGGCGCCCCCGCGCGCGGACGCTCCAACGGTCTGCGCAACCTCGTGCCCGGCGGTCCCGGGCCGCTCCCCCTTCCGCAGCCCGAGCGCCTGGACGCGTCCCTGCGCGGCTACCAGCTCGAGGGCCTGAACTGGATGTGGGCGCTGCACGAGCTGGGGCTCGGCGGGATCCTCGCCGACGACATGGGGCTCGGCAAGACGATGCAGGTCCTCGCGCTGCTGTGCCGTGAGCGGGAGCCGGATCCCGCCGCGGTCGCGCCCGAGGTGCGGCCCGCGCGCGTGCGCCCGCATCCCGGGGCCCGCTCGCGCACCGCGGGCGCAGGCCCCGCGCCCGGTCCCACCCTGCTGGTGTGCCCGATGTCCGTCGTCGGCTCGTGGCAGCGCGAGGCCGCGCGCTTCGCCCCGGACCTCGCGGTGCACGTCCACCACGGCGGAGATCGCATCCGCGACGCCTCCTTCGCCGAGGGCGCGGCAGACGTCGACCTCGTGATCACCACCTACTCCCTCCTGGACCGGGACCTCGAGGTGCTCTCCCAGGTGCGCTGGCACCGCCTCGTGCTCGACGAGGCCCAGCACGTGAAGAACGCCGGCACGGCCGTGGCGAAGGCGGCGCGGGCACTGCGCGCCCCGCACCGTCTGGCGCTCACCGGCACCCCGGTCGAGAACCGCCTGAGCGACCTGCACGCCCTCATGGAGACCGTGAACCCCGGCCTGCTGGGCAGTGCCGCCTCCTTCCAGGAGCACCTCGCGGGCCCGATCGAGAAGGACGGCGACGAGTCGGCGCTCGAGCGTCTGCGCGCCCTGACCCACCCGTTCGTGCTGCGACGTGTGAAGACGGATCCGAGCATCATCTCCGACCTGCCCGCGAAGATCGACATGGTGCGCACCGTCAACCTCACCCCCGAGCAGGCCGGGCTCTACGAGGCGCTCGTCGGCGAGCTCATGGCCCAGATCGACGGCGCCGACCAGAACCAGCGCCGCACTCTCGTCGTCTCCACGCTCACCAAGCTCAAGCAGGTCTGCAACCACCCCGCCCACTACCTCGGCGACGGCTCCTCGATCCTGCGCGACGGGCAGCACCGCTCCGGCAAACTCGAGTACGTCGACGACCTGCTCGGATCCGCCTTCGCCGACGGCGAGAAGGTGCTGCTGTTCACCCAGTTCACGACCTTCGGGCACATGCTCGTCCCCTACTGGCGCGAGAGGTTCGGCCGCGAGATCCCCTTCCTCCACGGCGGGGTGAAGAAGGCCGACCGGGACGACATGGTCGCCCGCTTCCAGTCCACGCCCGGCGAACCCGGGGCGATGCTGCTGAGCCTGCGCGCGGGCGGCACGGGGCTCACCCTCACCGCCGCCAACCACGTCGTCCACCTGGACCGCTGGTGGAACCCTGCCGTGGAGAACCAGGCCACCGACCGCGCCTTCCGCATCGGCCAGACCAAGGACGTGCAGGTGCGCAAGCTCGTGGCCGCGGGCACCGTCGAGGAGCGCATCGACAACGTCCTCGCCGAGAAGCAGACGCTCGCCGACCTCACCATCACCCCCGTCGAGAACGCCCTGGTCAACATGGACGCAGCGCAGCTGTGGGGCATGCTCGCGCTGTCCGACGGGGACGCGCCGGAAGGACAGGCCCCGGGCGAGCGGACGGAGGGAGGCGGACGATGAGCATCCGCATGCGCTCGCGCCGCGGGCAGATCGGCGCCAGCTGGCAGGGCGCCGCCCTGCGCGAGTCCCTCGAGAGCGTGATCAGCAGCGGCCGCAGATCCGCCGGCAGGCGCCTCGCGCGCGCGGACCGCGTGCAATGGCTCGACGTCGCCCCGCGCCGCGCCCGCGCCGGCGTCCTCGACGACGACGGGACGATCTACGAGCCCGAGATCGACGTCTCCGCGTTCGGCACCGCCGACCGGCAGATCGTCATCGACACCCTGCGCACCCACACCGAGCTGCCCGCGCTGCTGACCAGCGGCACCTACCCGCAGGCGATCGAGTCGGAGCTCGATGCGCACATGGCGACCCTTCTGCCGGGCAGCGCCTCCGAGGTCACCCACGACTGCACCTGCCTGGACTGGCCGGGCCCATGCGTGCACGTCGCCGCGCTCGCCTACGTGCTGGTCGAGGCGATCGACGAGGCCCCCGTGCACCTGCTGACCCTGCGCGGCCTCACCCTCTCCGAGATCGCACAGCCCGTCGCGACGGGCAGGGGCGCACGGGCCCTCGAGGAGGCCGCGAGCCCATCGGACGACGATCCTCCGAAGGACTCGTCCGCCGCGGGGGTGCCGTCGGTGGAAGATGCGTCGGGAGATGCGTCGGCGGGAAGCCCGTCGGCCGGTTCGTCATCGGGCGACGGCGCGGCGGAGGGGACGGCGGCCAGCCGTCCCGCGAGCTTCGATCCGGCGATCGCCGACCCGACCCTGCTGCAGGATGCGCTGGGTGAGGAGGCGTCCGCGATGCTCGTCTCGTTCTATGCCTCCGGCGCGGGATCCGCACCGGACGAGACCGCCGGCGAGGACTGATCCCTGCTCGCCGCGCGTTCTGGTCCCGGAGAAGAATCCGGGCCGGCGCGCAGAGGGGGTAGCGCGCCGGCCCGGCACTCAGGGAACCATCACGACACGACAGCTGTGCCGGATCGGGACGAGGGGGTGTCCGTCACGAGAATCATGGAACTCCCCCGACGTGGGAAACCACTGGTGCTTCCCTGTGCATTCGCTATGTCGGGCGCTCCGACGCCGCAGATCGGCCGGTCCGCGCGCCGCGATCCGCACCCCTAGAGTGGGAGCCATGCCCCGCACCACGACCTCGCATTCCCCTGCCCCCGTCGGCCCCGCCGTCCTGCCCGACGAGGCGAGGTCGCAGATCGACCGCCTCGCGCGCGACGCCGTCGATGAGAACCGCACCGCCGGTGTGGTCTGGGCGGTCGTCGGCGGCCACGACCACGAGACCCCCATGCTCGCGGCGGGGGCCGCGGGCGAACGCCGCCTGGTGGACGGCGAGCGCGCCCCGGACTCCGCGCCCATGGACGCCGCGACGATCTCCCGGATCGCCTCGATGACCAAGTCCTTCACCACGGCGGCCGTGCTGCGCCTGCGCGACGAGGGGCGCGTGCGCCTGGACGATCCGATCTCCCGGCACGTGCCCGAGGCCGCGCACCTCGACCCCGTCACCCCGGACTCCCCCGCGATCACCGTCCGGGACCTGCTGAGCATGTCCGCGGGCCTGGTCACCGACAACCCGTGGGGCGACCGCCAGGAGGCCATGACCCGCGAGGAGTTCGCGGCGATGCTCGCCGGCGGACTCGGCCACGTGCACGCCCCGGGCACCGGCTTCGAGTACTCCAACACCGGCTTCGCCCTGCTGGGCCGACTCATCGACGAGCTCACCGGCGCCCCCTACGACCAGTACATTGCCGAGACGTTCCTGCGGCCCCTGGGCATGGAGGACACCGCCTTCTCCCGCGAAGGCCTGGACACTGCGCGCATCGCCACCGGTCACCGTCTGGCGGACCGCGAGGACCGCACCCGCTTCGAGGCCGTCGAGTTCGACTCCCCCGGCGTCTACGGGGCGATGGCGGGCCTGTACTCGACCGTCTCCGACGTGGCGACCTGGGTGCGCTTCCTCGCCGCGGCCGACGCATCGGACGCAGCCGACCGCGACCAGTCGCTGCTGCGCACCTCCTCCCGCCGCGAGATGCAGCAGCTGCACCGCATCCAGGACACTCCCGCACTGCCCGCCGGGCCCGGCAGCGTCTCCCCCGGATTCACGCACGTGCGCGGGTACGGCTATGGCCTCGTCGTCGAGCGCTACCCGGACCTCGGCGAGGTCGTCTCCCACTCCGGCGGCTACCCCGGGTACGGGTCCTTCATGGTGTGGCATCGCGACAGCGGCCTGGGCGTGGTGGTCCTCGCCAACAGCAAGTACGCGCCCGCGACGCGGATCGCGATGGACGCCCTGCGCGTCATCGACGCGCAGGCGCCGCATCTGCTCGCGGCGCGCCTGCCGACGGCCGCGCCGCGCACCCTCGAGGCCGCCGCCGCGGCGCTGGGCTGGCTGCGCGCGGGGATCGGGGCCGACGGGGCGGCGAGTGGGGCGCCAGGCGGCGCGACCGGCGCGACGTCGGACGGGCTCGCCGACGGCGTCGCCGACACCTGGTTCGCCGACAACATGGACCTCGACATCTCCCGCGAGGAGCGGCGCCGACGCCTCGCGAAAGCCCTGCAGAGCGCGGGGCTGGGGGCCGATGCCCTCGACGCCCTGCGTGCCGAGGACGCCGAGGTGCTCTCGCGGGCGAGCGTGCGCTGGACCGTGACGGGCGGCGCCGGGGACGGCGCGGTCGGCGACGATTCCGCCGGCCGGCGGAGGCTGCGCATCACGCTGCTCATGGATCCGCGGGCCGATGCCCTCATCCAGTCCCTCGACACGGTGGCCCTCGACAGCGCGGGCGCGCCGGTCACGGCCGGCTGACCGGGTCCGGGAGGGTCAGAGGAGGCTCACCAGGAGCACGGCGGTGGGCACTCCGACCACGACCGCGAGGACGGCGCCGACGCCCGCTCCCAGGAGGGTGGCGCCGCGGCCGTTCGGCCTCGGCGCCGGCGCGTGGGCCGGGGCCGGTCGCGCGGATGTCCAGGCGGGAGCACCCGCGGGGGCAGCGACAGGAGACCCCGGCTGCTCGCCCGTGCCGGCGGAGTGCACGCCCGGGGAGTGCGCGCCTGCTGAGCCGTGGGACGCGGACCCATGTCCCGCCGGTTCCTGCGGATGGCCGTCCATGAGCCTCTGACCTGCCGCGTTCCGCGGCGTGCCCCCGTAGGGGTAGGGGCCGTGGTCCTGCGGACCGCCCTGCGGGGCGACCGGCGCGGAGGGCCGGCCGTGTCCCTGCGGTGGGGTGAAGGCCTGCGAGACGCTGCCCTGGCGGATCTCCTCCATCGAGGGGCCGCTGCGCGCGGGGGCTTCGGGGCGCTGCACGCCCGGGGCGTCGGGCGGGAGCGGCGGCAGGGTGTCGGGGATGTGCAGGGGCGCGCCGTCGGCGAAGGCGAGCGGCAGGCCGGGAGGCACGCGCGGCAGGTCCCGGCGCACGCTCGCGGCGTCCTGGTAGCGGCGCTCGGGCTGCGGTTCGAGCATCCGTCGGATCACGGCGGCGAGCTTCGGGGAGACGCCGCGCAGGCGTCGCGAGACCTCCTCGGGTCGGAAGGCGCCGTCGCGCAGCGGGAAGGGCCCGTTGAGCGCGAACAGCACGACGACCCCGGCCGCATAGAGGTCGTGGCTGGGGTGCGGCTCGGCCATGGAGAACAGCTCGGGGGCCATGTACCCGGGGGTTCCGTTGATCATGCCCACGCTGGTGAAGCGCACATCGGTCTCGTGCACGGCGATCCCGAAGTCGGCCAGGCGCGAGTGCGGCAGGCGCTGCCCGGTGGACTCGAGCATGATGTTCGCGGGCTTCACGTCGCGGTGGATCCAGCCGTGGGAGTGGACGTGCGCGAGGCCGTCGAGCAGCTGGTCCAGCAGCACCACCACAGCGGGCTCGCCGAGCGGACCCCGCGCGCGGACCATCGACTCGAGGGTCCCGCCGCTGGCGAGCGGCATCGCGATCACCACGTGCTCGTCCTCGGCGCCCCAGCCGTAGGGGGTGAGCAGGTGGGGATGGTCGAAGCTCACGCCCTTCTCGCGCACGAAGCGCATGAGATCGGCCGAGTCCCGCTGACGCAGCACCTTCGCCGCGCACAGTCGACGGGCCTTGGAGTCCCAGGAGCGCCAGACGGCGCCCGATCCGCCCTTGGCGATCAGGTCGATGAGCGCGAAGCGCCCCACGATGACGTCGGCCATGTTCTCCGGTTCCCTCCGTGCTCCCGATCCGCGGCTCTGCCCGCGGCGGGAGCGCAGGTCCACAGTACGATGGATCGTGCGCGAGGTCAGCGCTCCCGGCGTGCCTGTGGACGTCCTCGAGCGCCGTGCGATCGCGCAGGACAGCAGCGCACGACGCGGCACATCACCGCACGGCACCGCACAGCGAGAGGGGACGACACATGGACTGGCTCGTGGACTGGCTGAGCGACCCCTCCGAGTTCGATCCGTTCGTGTTCGTCGTGCTGGTCGCCCTGACCGTCCTGCTCACCCTCGGAAGCATCGTCTGGCTCGTGCTGGAGCGCGAGGAGCCGTCGACTCGGCGCGGCAGCAGGCACGGCATGTCCGACGGCGCCGCCGCGGAGGGCTCCTCGCCCCTCGCGCGGATCGCCGCCCGCAGCGAGCAGGAGGCCGCGCGCGTGCGGCGCGAGATGGACGCCGACTCCGGTCGCGGAGCCGACGCTCGAGGGGGCGCGCGCCGATGAGCGCAGATCCGAGGCCGGCCGTCGCTGCGTCGACCGCCGTTCCCCCGCGCATCCGGCTGGCCCTCGCCGAGGACGCTCCCGTGGTGCTCGGCATCCGCGACGAGGCCATCCGCAGCTCCTCGGGCCTGTGGATCGACGAGGTCCCGGAGTCCGTGTCCTCCCGTGCCTGGTTCGACGCCCACCTGGACCGCGGCTCGATGCTGGTGGCCGCGGGGTCCGACGACGAGGTGCTCGGCTACGCGTGCTTCTCCCCGCTGCGCGACTACGCGGGCTACCGCTTCACCGGTGAGGACTCGATCTACCTGCTGCCCGCGGCGCAGGGGCGCGGAGTGGGCCGGGCCCTGCTCGGGGCGCTCGTCGCGCACGCCCGCGAGCACGGCATGCATTCCCTGGTGGCGCTCGTCGAGGCCGGCAACGTCGGCTCGATCCGCCTGCACGAGCGCTGCGGGTTCCAGGAGGTGGGCCGCATGCCCGAGGCCGGCTTCAAGTTCGACCGCTGGTGGGACCTGGTCACGCTCCAGCTGCTCCTCTGACCGCTCGACGCCGCACCGGGATCGTCACGTGCGGGAGCACCCAGCCGACGATCGGGCCGATGGCGATCGCGTACACGAAGGTGCCCACGCCCACCGGTCCGCCCAGCAGCCAGCCCGCGACCAGCACCGTCGCCTCGATGCCGAAGCGCAGCGGGCCGACGGGCCGTCCGGTGCGGTGGTGCAGGCCCGTCATCAGTCCGTCGCGGGGGCCGGGCCCCAAGTGGGCGCCGATGTAGACGGCGTCGCTCACGGCGTTCAGCAGCACGCCGCCGACCATCATCGTGATCGCGAGCGGCAGGCCGTGCGCGGGCGGGACGACGAACAGGGTGAGGTCGGTGGCCACGCCGACCCACAGCGCGTTGGCGAGGGTGCCGATGCCGGGGTGCTGGCGCAGCGGGATCCAGGCGGCCAGCACCAGGAAGCTCACCAGGATGATCACCGTGCCCACGCTCAGTCCGATGCGCTGGGCGATGGCCACGTGCAGCACGTCCCACGGATCCGCTCCGAGCCCCGAGCGGATGAGCAGCGCGAGCGCGGCGCCGTATCCGGTGAGGCCCAGGAACAGGGAGAGCAGGCGCAGCGCGATGCGGTCCAGGTGGAACTGGTCGCGCAGGCTGACGTTCTCGAGAGCGGCGGGCATGCGTCCAGCATGCCCATGGATTGGACCTGTGGGATAGAGCCAATCGTGGTGGACTGGCCCCATGGATCCGCGCGACCTCCCCGTGTCCCGTCTGCAGACGGTCCTCGGCGACGCTCCCCGAACGGGACGCTCCCAGTGGCTCGCCGACGCCCTGGTCGCATCGCTCGTGGACGGGCGCCTGCCCGAGGACGCCCGCCTGCCCTCGGAGCGCGCCCTGGCCGTTCGGCTCGGACTCTCCCGCGGCACCGTGGTGCGGGCCCTCGACGCCGCGAAGGAGAGGGGCTTCCTCGTCAGCCGGCAGGGCTCGGGACGGTTCCTGCGCCTGCCCCGAGAGGCCGCACGGCCGCTCGAACCGCTCCAGGGCGACCTCGCCGCGGCGCCACCCGGTGCCGTCGACCTCCGCTCGACGCTCCTGCCCCCGCACCCTGCCCTGCGTGCAGCAGCGCTCGCCGAGGCCGCCGCGGTGGAGACCGACCCCTCCTGGGGCAGCGCGCCCGTGCGCGGGCTCCCCGAGCTGATCCGGGCGATCTGCGAGCACTTCGCCGCGCGCGGCCTGCCCACCGCGGAGGACCAGGTGCTCGTGACCGCAGGAGCGGTGAGCGGCCTGCACCTGGCGCTGGCCGCGCTCACGGCGAGCGGGGACAGAGTGGGCACCGAGGACCCCGGGTACCCCAACACGGCCCAGGTGATCCGCGGCCTCGACAGGTGGCCGGTGCCGATCCCCGTCGTCGGCGACCATGGGCGCGCCCTCGAGGACGCCGTCGGATCCGGTGAGCTCGCGGCCGCGGTGCTCACGCCCGACTTCCACAATCCGACGGGGCGCCTGCTGAGCGAGGGCGCGCGCGAGCGCCTCGTCCGCGCCGCCGCACGAGCGGGGACCGTGCTCGTGATCGACGAGACCCTCGCGGGCACGAACTGGCGCGGGCTGCCGATGCACCGCCCGGTGGCGGCGTTCGGCGGGAGCACGGGCACCGGCCCGGGCTCGGGCTCGGGCTCGGGCTCGGGCTCGGGCGAAGCGGAGTCGACGGTGGTGACCGTCGGCTCTGCGTCCAAGACCCTGTGGAACGGCCTGCGGATCGGCTGGATCCGAGCGGATGCGCAGACCATCGAGACGATCGCGCGCCGCCGCACGGGCGTCGACCTGGGGGCGCCCGTGCTCGAGCAGCGGATCGCCGCGCGCCTGCTCCCCGTCCTGTCCGCCGACGGCGTGACCGTGCACGCGGAGCGTCTCAGCGATTCCTGGGAGCAGGTCCGCGCGGCACTCGAGGAGCATGCGCCGCACTGGTCGGCCATCGCGCCCGACGGCGGTCTCTCGGTGTGGTGCACGGGCCTGCGCCGGCCGTCGTCCGCACTCGTCGAGGAGGCCGGGGCGCGCGGCGTCCTGCTCACGCCCGGAGCGCTCTTCGCCCCGGGCGGGGCCGACGGAACGGGCGGGCGCCCCGCGCAGGGCTGGCCGGGCGCTCTGAGGCTGCCGATCTCCGCGTCGCCCCAGGACCTCGTGGCGGCGATCGCCGTGCTCGGCGAGCTCGACCGCGCCTGAGCGGTCGCCGGCGCGACCGTGCGCGCACGGCGCGGTCGCGGAACTCAGTGCGCGGCGGCGCGGCGCCCTTCGTTCACGGGGGCGTCGAAGCCGAGGGCGTCGCGCACGAAGGCGATCTGGGCGCGGCGGGCGCGCTGGGCGGCGGGTCCGCGCCAGACCAGCGGGTAGCAGTGCCAGCCGCCGGGCTGCTCGAGGTAGGTGACCTGGACATCGGCCTCGCCCAGGCGGTCACGCAGTCGCTGGGAATCGCCCAGCAGCAGGTCCTGGTCGCCGACGGTCAGGTGCACGGGCGGCAGGCCGTGGAGGTCGCCGCCGAGCGGGCTGAGCCGCGGGTCCTCGAGCGGGAAGCCGTCCGCGTACATCGCCGCGCAGCGCGCGAGCAGGTCGGGCCGCAGCGCCGGGTCCTTCTCGGCCTGGGTCACGCGGCGCGGGTCCTCGCCCGTGAGATCCGCCCACGGTGAGGTCAGCAGGATCGCCGCGGGCAGGGCCTCGTCGCGCTCGCGGAGGGCCTGGACCACGGCGAGCGCGAGCCCGCCGCCGGCGCTGTCGCCGGAGAGCACCCACCGCGGGGTGACGGCGTCGAGGTCCTCGAGGATGCCGAGCACGCCCTCGACGGCGTCGTCGTAGGCGGCGGGGTAGGGCATCTCCGGCGCCATCCGGTAGTGCAGCATGGCCGCGGCCGACCCTGTGCGACGCTGCACGTCGGCGAGCCAGTCCCAATGGTTCGGGCTCTCGCCGTTCACGTAGGCGCCGCCGTGGAGATGGATGACCACCCCGGTGTTCGCGCGGGCACGGTCGATCCAGGTCACGGGGATGCCGCGGTGGCGGGAGCGGGTGACCAGCGAGCGGTCCACGAGCTCGCGGTCGGGCTTGGTGGGGTGGTGGGTGCGGCGCACGTTGAGCTCGTAGAGGCCGATGGGCATCTGGGCGCTGATGAACGCACCGACGCGCAGGGCGCGCGCCCCGGAGGCCTCCTCCTCGTCGACCTGCGGGACGGGGGTCTCGACGTGCATGGACTTCATGAGGGCATCTTCGCATGCGCTCTCGATCGCGCGGTGCGGACACCGCGCGATGCCGCGTGATGCCCGACCCGTCGGCCTCTGATCGGGTCTCAGGCGCGCTCGACGGCGTCCACGAGGTCGTCGTCCACGAGCCTGTTGGCGCTGGCCCGCCAGCCGGCCACTCCCAGCAGGACGGCGCTCCCCACCAGGAGCCACAGCACGAGCGTCATCGAGCCGGTCGCCTGCAGCAGCGCGCCCATCACGAGCGGGCCGATGCCCGCGAGCAGGTAGCCCACGGGCTGGACCATCCCCGAGAGCCTCGCCGTGATCGCGGGGTCGCGGGTGCGGCCGGGGATCATCGCGATCGCGGTGGGGAAGGCGAACCCGCCGATGCCCAGCAGCGCCGCCCAGGCGACGGGCGCTGCGGCCGGCGCGATGATCAGGGCGAGGTAGCCGATCGCGGTGAGCACGCCGAAGGCGAGCGCGAACACGCCCAGGCGCTGGGAGCGGGCGATCACGGTCGGCATCACGAGGCCGCCGATCATGCCCCAGGCGGCGACCTGCGAGACCGTCGCCCCGGCGGCGGCGCCGGAGAGCCCGGCGTCGGTGAGGATCTGCGGGAGGAAGCCGAACTGCGTGTACGCGTTCATCGACTGCAGGCCGAACATGAGCGTGAGGAAGAGCGCGGTCGGCGAGCGGTGCAGAGGGACGCTGCGGGCCGCCACGCGCGCGGCGGTACGGGCACGCGCGCGCTCCGTCGCGGCATCGGGGACCGACGGGTCGGATGCGGTGTCCTCAGGGGGCAGGACGCCGTCGGTCGCGCGCGGGAAGTCGTTGCCGACCTTCGCGAGCACCACGAGACCGACCAGCACCGGCAGCACCGCGAGCGCCGTCCAGGCCTGCAGGGAGAAGCGCCAGCCGCTGCCCCCGGAGGCGAGCGGGACGGCGATCGCCGGACCGACGGCCGCTCCGACCGAGAGCAGCATCGAATAGGCGGTCATGAGCAGCACGGTCGAGCGTCCGCCGTGGTGCTTGACCCAGGCCGGCGTGACCACGTTGACGAGCGACGGCCCCATCAGAGCGACCGCGCTGAGCAGCACGAACAGCCCGAACGAGCCGGAGAGCGGCCGCAGGATCAGCCCGATCGCGAGCAGCGAGAAGGCGAGCACGATGGTCCCGGTGAGCCCGATCCGCCGGGACAGGGGCACCGCGAGCAGGCCGAACGCGCCGAAGCACAGGCAGGGCAGCGCGGTGAGCAGGCCGTCGGCCCAGGCGCCCACTCCGTAGGCGCCGGTGATGTCCTCCATGAGCGGGCCCAGCCCGGACGCCGCGGGGCGCAGGTTCAGCGAGATCGTCACCACGAAGACGATCGCGAGCGCGAGCCCGACGGCGCCCGCGGTGCGGCCGGACGCGGCGGCACGGCGGGACGCGGCGGGGCGCGTCGAGGCCGCGGGGAGGTCGGGATCGGGGGTCGAGGAGGAAGGAGTGCCCGGGGACGTCACCGGTCGATTCTCCCCCTCCTCGCCCGCTCCTCGTGCATCGCCCCATACGCTGGACCGATGGAACCGATCCCCCGCTTCTGGGCCCCGCGCACCACCACCGTCCCCACCCGTCGCCGCGGCGAGGTCCCCGTGGACGTGTGGGGGTGGTCGGACCGCTCCCGCGAGGACGCGCTCTCGCGCGCCGAGCGACGGGCGCAGGAGCTCGCGGCGCGCGGCATCGAGGACACCCGCGCGGCCGAGTACTACCCCGGCCGGCCCGTGCGCGAGGAGATCCTCGAGGAGGTGCGCGGCGACGACGGCGCGCTACTCGCGGTGATCACCCGCAACCGCTACGGCGCCGCCGTGCTGAACACGGACGCCGTGCTCATCGCCGATGTGGACCTGCCGGCCTCGGCGCTGGCGCGGGGGCGACGGGGTTCCGCGCGCGGTGCGGGCCCAGCTGCGGGCGCGGGCGGGGAGCGCCCATCCCTGCTGGGGCGTCTGTTCGGACGACGGGCGCAGGCGCCCGCCGCTGCGGGCGACGACGCGAACGCCGGGGCCGATGCGCGCACGGGGACCGGGCCCGACGACGCGCCGGGCGTGACCGATGCGCTCGACGCGACGCCCGAGGCGACGGCCGTGCGCGAGAGGGTCGAGGCCTTCGCCGGGGCCCACCCCGACTGGGGCGTGCACCTGCACCGCACGGCTGCGGGCTTCCGCGTGCTGATCAGCGGGACGGGCGCGGCGCCCGCGAGCGAGCAGGCCCGCGCCATCCTCGACGAGCTCGGCTCCGATCCTCTGTACGTCAGGCTGTGCGGGGCACAGGGCTCCTACAGGGCGCGGCTCGCGCCGAAGCCGTGGCGCGTGGGCCGCGCGGCGCTGGGCGTGCGCTGGCCGGCCGAGGGCCGGGCGGCCGACGAGTACGCGTCGTGGGTGCGGGACTTCGAGTCGTCCTGCGCGGGCAGCGCTGCGTGCAGGCGCGTCTGGTGGAACGGCGTCGAGCCGACGAGCGATGCCGAGCGCCGGCTGCTGGTCCTGCACGACGAGCGCTCCGGCGCCGATGCCGGCCACGGGCTCGCATGAGTCCCGACGCGCGGGCGGACCGGGGCGGACCCGACGGACCCGTCGGCCCCGAGCGGAGCACCGAGCGCCTCGATCTCCACGTGCCGCGGCTCTCCGACCTGCCCGAGCTGCATGCCCTGTACGCGGATCCGCGGGTGTGGGAGCACTTCCCGCAGCTCCGGCACACGGACGAGCAGGACACGCGCACGATGCTCGAGCACTGGATCGCCCAGTGGGAGCGGGACGGCCTGGGCACCTGGATCGTGCGCCCCCGCGGCGAGGGCGAGCTGCTGGGCAATGCCGGCTGCTCGCTGCGCGGGGCGGTCGACGAGGCGGCGAAGGGTGCGCGGTTCTGGAACCTCGGCTACCGCTTCCGCCCCGAGGCACAGGGGCAGGGATTCGCCCGCGAGGCGGCGCGGGCCGCGATCGAGGCTGCTCGTGCGGCCGCTGCCGACGTGCCGGTGGTGGCCTTCCTGCTCGAGCACAACGAGGCCTCCGCGGCTCTCGCCCGGCGGCTGGGGCTGGTGCAGCGCCACCGGGGACCCGATGCGGGGAACCCCGATCCGTCGGCGGTCCGGCTCGTCTTCTCCGACCGGGAGCTCAGCGACGAGGAGCTGGTCGAGACCCTGCGGTGAGCGCCGCGGGCTCGGCCGACGGGACGGCGAGCAGCGGTCGGGACCTGGCCTGATGCGGGTTCAGCGAAGGCCGGCTCTCGCCCACGAGGACGGGCTCCACTGCACCGTGAGCAGGCGTTCTACTATACCTTTCGCACGAACGCTGCTCTACCTTTCGCACCGCTGTCCGGCGACGCCTCCGCTCACCCGCCGGTGAAGCCGCCGCCCCCGGGCATGTCCTTGAAGCGCGAGTAGTGCCCCTCGAAGGCCACGGCGATGGTGCCCACGGCGCCGTTGCGGTGCTTGGCGAGGATGAGGTCGGCCTCGCCGGCGCGCTGGGACTCCTTCTCGTAGTAGTCCTCGCGGTGGATGAGCACGATGAGGTCGGCGTCCTGCTCGATCGAGCCGGACTCGCGCAGGTCGCTCATCATCGGCTTCTTGTCCTGGCGCTGCTCGCTGCCGCGGTTCAGCTGGGAGATCGCGATCACCGGGACCTCGAGCTCCTTGGCCAGCAGCTTGAGCGCACGGGAGAACTCGCTGACCTCCTGCTGCCGCGACTCCACGCGCTTGCCGGAGCTCATCAGCTGCAGGTAGTCGATGACCACGAGCTTGAGGTCGTGCTTCTGCTTGAGCCGGCGGCACTTCGCGCGGATCTCCATGAGCGACATGTTCGCGGAGTCGTCCATGAACAGCGGCGCGTTGCCGATGCGGCTCATGGCGCGCGCCATCGCCTGCCAGTCGCGGTCGTCCATCGAGCCGTCGCGCATCTTGCCCATCGGCACCTGCGCCTCGGCCGAGAGCAGACGCATGGTGATCTCGGTCTTGTCCATCTCCAGGGAGAAGATGACGCTGGTCTGGCCGTTGTGGATCGACGCCGAGCGCAGCACGTCCATGCCCAGCGTCGTCTTGCCCATCGCGGGGCGGCCGGCGAAGATGATCATCTGGCCGGGGTGCAGGCCCTGCGTGATCTCGTCGAACTCGGAGAACCCCGTGGGGATGCCAGTGACCTGGCCGCCGCGGTTCTGCGTGGCCTCGATGACGTCGATGGTGCCGCCGATGACCTCGGACAGCGGCAGGAAGTCCTCGCTCTGACCGCGCTCGGTGACCGCGTAGACCTGCGCCTGCGCCTCGTTGATGACCTCCTCGACCTCGCCGCCGTCGGCCGCGTAGCCGAGCTGGACGATGCGGGTGCCGGCCTCGACGAGGCGGCGCAGGGTCGCGCGCTCGACGACGATGTCCGCGTAGAAGCCGGCGTTCGCGGCGGTGGGGACCATGTCGATGAGGTCGGCGAGGTAGGCGCCGCCGCCCACGCGCTGCAGCTCGCCGCGCTTGGTGAGCTCGTCGGAGACGGTGACCAGGTCAGCGGGCTCGCCGCGCGAATAGAGGTCGGTGATGGCGTCGAAGATGACCTCGTGCGCGGGGCGGTAGAAGTCCGAGCCGCGGGCCTTCTCGACGACGTCGGCGATCGCGTCCTTGGAAAGCATCATCCCGCCCAGCACGCCGCGCTCGGCGGCGAGGTCCTGCGGCGGGGTCCGCTCGAGTCCGCGATCGGGGCCGGGTTCGAAGGCGTCGTTCTGGGTCACCGGGACAGTCTAGGGAAGAGGGCCGACGCCGCCCGACGGGGCTGTGGATCCACGCGGACCGCGTGTGGAGTCGCACGCCCCCTTCCCAACTCTTTGATCTTTCCACTACCGTGGGCGGCCACCGCCCGACGCCGGACGCTCGCCGTGGCGGGCGCGGGCCCGGGTCGACCCCCGCATCCGACGGAAGGACCCCTCATGGCCACCGCCACCGCACAGCGCCACTCGACCACCCGCGACCTCGGCCTGCTCGTCGCCCGCATCGTCCTGGGCGTCGTCTTCACGGCCCACGGCATCCAGAAGATCTCCGAGTGGGGACTGGACGCGACCGCGCAGAACTTCGCGGGCATGGGCGTTCCGATGCCTGAGCTCGCCGCCCCGGTCGTGGCGATCCTCGAGCTCGCCGGCGGCATCGCCCTCATCCTCGGCGTGCTCACGCCGTGGGTCGGGATCCTGCTCGCGATCGACATGCTCGTCGCGGCCCTGCTGGTCCACGTGGGCTCGGGCGTCTTCGTCGACGGCGGCGGCTGGGAGCTCGTGGGCGGCCTCGGCGCCGGCGCGCTGGCGCTGGCCGCGACCGGCTCCGGCCGCCTCTCCCTGGACCACCTCGTCGTGGGCCGGCGTTCGGGCAGGCGCTCCGCGCGCGCCTGAGACGCGCGCACGGCGCACGGGCTGGACGACCGACGGGCCGCACGACACGCTGTCCGATCGGCACCGGCTCGACACCGACTCGACACGGGTTCGACACCACTTACGGGCCGACGGCCCATCGGCGACGACCACGGGGCACGATGGGTGCGGAGCGATCCGCGCTCCTCGTGCCCCGTCGCGTTCCAGGAGGCCCCTTCCGATGGCAGGTTCCGCACGCTCCGAGCAGCCCGGCGGGCCCGCGCCCACCGCCGCGACCACGACCGCGACCGCCCACGGGTCCGCTGCCGCTCACGGGTCCGCGTCCGCCCGCGTGGCCGTCGTGGGCGGCTCGGGCACGATCGGCGCGAAGCTCGTGCGGCTGCTCGAGGCCGACGGCCACGAGGTGGTCGTCGCCTCGCCCTCCACGGGCGTGGACACCGTGACCGGCGAGGGCCTCGAGAAGGCCCTGCGCGGCGCGGACATCGTGGTCGACGCCTCGAAGCCACGGTCCTTCGCGCCCGAGGTCCTCGAGGACTTCTTCACGACCGGGATCCGCCACCTTCTCGACGCCGAGCGCTCCGCGGGAGTGCGCCACCACCTCTCGCTCTCGATCGTCGGGGCCGACCGCGCGCCCGACGTGCCCTTCTACCGGGCCAAGGCCGGCATGGAGCAGATCGTCCGCGACGGCGGGATCCCCTGGACGATCCTGCACGCCACCCAGTTCTTCGAGTTCGCGCGCGGCATCGCCGCGGCGTCGGAACGCACGGAGCACACCGAGCGCACGGACGAGCCGGACGGGACGAGCCCCGCGGTCCTGCTCCCGGCGATCCAGGTCCAGCCCATCGCCGGCGACGCGGTCGCCGCGCACCTCGCCCGGCTCGTCGCCCGGCTCCTCGGGGCCGACGGGACCGACGCGACCGACGGAGTCACCGCGCCCCTCGGCGGCGACCTCGAGATCGCCGGGCCCGACCGGATGTCCCTCGCCGCATTCGTGCGCAGCGCCCTCGGGGCCGGCTCGCCGACCCTCCGCGAGTCGCCCCGTGCCCCCTACTTCGGTGGCCTGATCAGTGCGAACACCCTCCTGCCGGGCCCGTCGGCCCGCCTGATCGGCCCCTCTCTGAGCGAATGGACGAGCACGGACCGCGGCGTCTGCTAGGTCACGAGGAGCGCGCACGGGTTTGTGCCCGGCGCGCAGCGGCGGCACGATGGCGGCCCGTGAATGCCACCCAGCACCCGGACCGCACTGAGGCGGTCCCCTCCGCAGCATCCGGCGATCCCGCCGCCCCGCACCACGGGGGCCGCACGTTCTTCGGACAGCCCTGGCCGCTGATGAACCTGTTCAGCCTCGAGATGTGGGAGCGGTTCAGCTTCTACGGCATGCAGGGGATCCTCGCGATCTACATGTACTTCGCGATGACCCAGGGCGGTCTCGGGATCGACCAGGGCGTCGCGACCTCGATCGTCGGCGCCTACGGCGGCGCCGTGTACGTGTTCTGCATCGTCGGCGCGCTGGTCTCCGACCGGCTCATCGGCCCGCAGCGCACGCTGTTCGCGAGCGCCGTCCTGATCATGCTCGGCCACATCTCCCTGGCGCTGCTTCCGGGAGTCCCGGGCCTGGTCACGGGCCTCCTGTGCGTCGCGATCGGCTCCGGCGGGCTCAAGGCCACCGCCGCGACGCTCGTCGGCTCGCTCTACGCGGTCGACGACCCCAAGCGCGACGCCGGCTTCTCGCTCTACTACATGGGCGTGAACATCGGCGGCCTGCTCGGACCGCTCGTGACCGGCTTCCTCCAGCAGAACTGGGGCTTCCACCTGGGCTTCGGCGCCGCCGCGGTGGGCATGGCCGTCGGCCTGGTCTGGTACGTCCTCACCCGCGACTCCCTGCCCACGAACGCGAACCGCGTGCCCGACCCCCTGCCCCGCTCCCGATTCGTCCTGTGGGGCGTCATCGCCGTGGTCGCCGTGCTGCTCGTCGTGATCCTGGTGCTCGCCGGCGTGATCAACCCCGGCAACCTCGCGAACATCGTGGTGGGGATCTCCGTGGTCGCCGCGATCATCATCTTCGCGATCATGCTGACCAGCTCCAAGATCACCGCGACCGAGCGCTCGCGCGTCCTCGCCTTCATCCCGATGTTCATCGGCACCGCCGCGTTCTTCGCGCTCTTCCAGCAGCAGTTCACGGTGCTCGTCGTCTACGCCGACGAGCGGCTGAACCGCAGCATCTTCGGCTGGGAGATGCCGATCTCCTGGCCGCAGTCCTTCAACCCGCTGTTCATCCTGCTGCTCGCGCCCGTCTTCGCCGCGCTGTGGACGAAGCTCGGCCGCCGCCAGCCCGGGACACCGGTGAAGTTCGCGATCGGCATCCTGCTGGTGGGCGTCGCCTTCCTGCTGTTCGTGCCGATGGCCCCGGTCGCGGGCGTGCCGGTGCTGTGGGTCGCGCTGATCCTGCTGGTCGCGACGTTCGGCGAGCTCTCGATCTCGCCCGTCGGCCTCTCCCTCGCGACCCGGCTCGCGCCCGCCGCGTTCCCGGTGATGATGATGGCCCTGTACAACCTGGCCGTCGCGCTCGGCACCGCCCTGTCCGGCTCGCTGTCCACGCTGTACTCGGTGGACCACGAGGTCGCCTACTTCGGCATCACGGGCCTGGTCACCATCGCGGTCGGCCTGATCATGCTCGCGATCGCGAAGCCCGTCACCCGCGGCATGGCCGGGGTGCACTGATCCGACCCCCGACGGGTCAGGTGCGGGGGATGCCCGCCGCGTAGGCGGCCTGGCCCACGTGCTGGGCGGCGTCGTCGATGACGCTCACCAGCCGCGCGCCGCGCGTGACCGGCGGGTCCCAGGCGTCGTCGATGACGGCGCCGAGCTCGTCCTCGGAGAGGGTGCGCAGGTAGGCGATGAGCGCATCGGTCGCGGCGCGCACGTACTCGGCGAGCAGGGCGCCATCGGTGACGACGACGGAGTGGGCCTGATCGGAGCTCTGGCCGTAGCCGACGGCATCACCGAGCTCTCCGAGGTCGAAGCGCTCACGGAATCCTCCGCTGCCCCAGACCTCCTGCTCGCCGGAGAGGTCCGCGAGCTGCACGTCGATCTCGCGCCCCGTGTGCCACAGCAGCCAGGCGATGGAGTTCGGATGGCCGCCCGGGTGCTGGACGAGCAGCTCGGGAGTGAGGGTGGGTCGCAGTGCGTCGACGGCGTCCGCCGGGCGCGCCGCGGCGTCGATGAGGATGTCGATGGCGTTCATGTCCCTCACGCTACGCCCCGGGTCCGACGGGTCGACGAGCCCCGTTCCGACGGTCCGACGAGTCGGGTTCCGCGTGGTCCGGGACCGGGCCGACGGCTGTTCCGTCGGCCGATCAGTGAGGGTCGATGGGGAGCGAGGGACCCGCGTGCCGGGGCGCTCCGCCCGATGACCAGTGAGCGATCTCCTCGGCGATCCGCACCGCCTCGTCCTCGCGGCCCAGCTGGCGCCAGGCGCGCTCGGCCCGGCGTGCGGCCTTCAGCGCCCGTGCGCGCTCGCCGCGGGCGGCGAGCATCGCGGCGTGGCGGTCCTCGAGGTAGGCGCCCCAGTAGGAGGCGCGCGCCTCATGGCCCTCCGGCACCCGCTCCAGGGTCGCCATCGCCTCGCGCCGGGCCTTCTCGTACGGGGTACGGGCTTTCGCTCCCGCCCCGCGGGCGCCATCGGTCTGGTGGCCCCTGCCGATCCGCCCTGTCCCGCCGGGCCCGCCGGCAACGCGCGTTCCGCTGGCCCCACCGGTCCCGCCGGGCGACCCGGCGTCCCCGGCATCCGCCGCGCCTGCGGCATCCGCGATGTCCCCGACGTCACCGGCGTCAGCGGCGTCCGCGGCACCGTCGGCCCTGAGCTCGGCGGTGGCGCGCATGCCCTCGGCGATCATCGCGCCGATGCGGGCGTCGGCCTCGTGGTCCCAGAGCAGCGCGTCGGGAAGGCTGCCCGTGCCGCGCTCGGAGCGGACGCGGCGGACGACCTCGCGGGACGCGGCGGCAGCCTCCGCCGGCCTGCCCAGATCCAGGGCGTGGCGCAGCACCAGGGCCTCCGCGTCGAGCTCGGCGCGGATGAATCGGGGCCGCTCGGCGAGCGGGGTGAAGAGATCGTCGGCGACCCAGCGTGCATCCGCGGCCGCGAGACGGAGCTGGTCGAGCGCCTCGAGGCCCTGCCCCTGCTCGTGGTGCAGCCGGGCGAGCAGGCGCGTCGCCTCGAGGCGCGAGCGGCGATCGCGCAGCTGCGCGCTCAGGGACTGCACCTCGCCGAGGGCGACCATGGCCCCGTCGTACCGGCGGGCGGCGACGCGCTGCGCACCGACCGCGAGCAGCGGCTCGATCCGCTGCTCGTCGTGCGGGAGGGTGCGGGTGAGGGAGGCCAGCCGCCCGGCGGTGAACGTCGCCTGATCCTGAAGGTCGCAGCGCACCAGCGCGCGCAGCAGCTCAGTGATGAGTCCGACGCGCAGGGACGGGTCCTCGACCTCGCGCAGGCCCTCGAGAGCGGCGAGCGCGTGGCCGACGGCCGCCAGGGGGTTCTCCTCGAGCAGCGTCCGGGCGAGTACGGCGTGGGCGGAGACCACCACGCGCGTGGCATCGGCGAAGCCTCCCTCGCGGGCCTCGAGCCGGGAGGCCTCGTCGAGGACGTCGAGCGCGAGGCGCGTCGCCTCCGGCAGCCAGCCGATCGCCTCGAGGTCCTGCGCGTAGCGCACGGCGAGCAGCGGCCCCGGGTCGTCCACGAGCGCCACCTGCAGCTCCGGGAGGGCGACGAGGGCCTCGCGCAGGGCGCGCTGCTCGACGTCGACGGCGCCGGGCCTCGGCAGCTCGAGGCAGCCGACGACCGCGAGCAGACCGGGCGGGATCGCGTCGCCATCGCGCCGACGGCGGTGCCGACGGGGGGCGCCCGCACCCGAGGGTGCGGCCGCCGAGGCTGCGGTGGCGGAGGCTGAGGGATCCGACGGCGCGGCGGCCAGGCGACGCAGGCGGGGCCCGAGCACCTCGAGGGTCGCGGAGGCCTGCTCGGGGGCACCGGCGTCCTCGATGGTCCGGACCATGTCGCGCACGAGCTCCTGCAGGGCGACCAGGTCCTGCGGGCTCGTCGGTTGATCCTGCCCGGCGCGGTCGTCGTGGGCAGCGCGGTCGCCCTGCCCTGCGAGGTTGACGTGCGCCCCTCGCTCGTCGTGCGCCCCTCGCTCGTCGTGCGCGGCGAGGGCGGCGGTGAGCTGGGCCCTCAGCAGCTCCAGCCGCTCGGACGGCGGGGCAGGGGCGCTGCGGAACCGCTCGGCGACGTACAGGGCCTCGGCGAAGCGCTCGGCGTGGACGAGATCGCGCACGCGGACGGCCGCCTCGCGGACCCCGCGGGGCGGCGGCAGCGGAGTCTCGGGGCCCCGCAGCGCCTCGCGCAGACGGGCCATCGAGGGCACCTGCACCGGCACTGCCGCGAGATCGGGGAAGCGCCCGCCCGCACCGTCACCAGGGTGCGCCGTCCCGGTCCCGGAGGACGCGGAGCGGGGAGCGGTCATGGGGGCAACTTACCAATGAGCGCGTCCGAGGGTCTTGTCTGGAAGGGAGTCGGCGGGACGCCCGGGCGGGATGCGCGACACCTCCCGTCGCGCGTCCGTTTCGTCCGGTTCTGCGGGTGCGGGGCGATGTGGCGCATCGGCCCTCGTCATGGGCTTTTCAGGCGGAGCCGGGACACCCCGCACGCCCCGTCGGCCGCTCGGGGCGGCGACGGGCCTCTCCGCGCGGCCCCCGCCCCGACGTGGAGCCGCTCACAGCGGCGCCCCGGATTCCCACGAGCACCCGGGCGTCACTAGGATGGACGGGCATCCGCTCCCTCGTGGAGCCCGGGCCCGACCGCCGCAGTCCGCAGCGACGGCGTCCCGGACGTTCCGGCGACAACCGATGCTTCCGCGGCCCATCCCCTCGCGCGCCAGGAGGTTCCAGCACCCGTGAGCGCTCCCGCACGGCGCAGCTCCAGTCCTCGGAGCCGCACCCCACGCCCGACGCCGCGCCCCGTCGCCTATCACGACGACGCGCCGCGCGAGGGCACGCGCGTCTTCTCCGACGGCTCCGTCGCCCCCGTCATGCGCACGTCCTTCGACGTCAGCGCCTACACGATCGAGGTGCCCGGGAAGATCGACGTCGACGCCGAGGAGATCACGCGCGCCGCCCGGGACCTCGCTGCGGACCCGCACGGCATCGAGGCCCACGACCTCGAGGATCTACGGCGCGACCTGGCGTTCCTCCACTCCCTGGAGTCGACCGCGCTCACCGAGACCCGCACGATGTACAGCTCGTGGACGGCGAACGAGGCCCGCATCACCGCGTTCCTCGGCAGCTGGCTGTGGGAGCGCCACTGGTGGGCCCACGCCCTCCAGGAGATCGTCGAGGCCCTGCCCGGCGGCGGGCACGACGTCGAGCGGCCCCACCTCCCGCAGCCGCGTCTCCCGCACCCGCATCTCCCGAACGCCGCCGCCGCGCTGCGCCACGCGTACGTCGAGCGGGCGCTGCCGATCGTCGGCCCGGGCTGGACCTGGCTGGCCGGCGAGAAGGTCACCGCCGGACACATGGCGCGCATGGCGATCCAGGAGGGCGGACTGCGGGCGGCCGTCGACGCCCTCCTCCCCCGCGCCGCGCAGGTTCCCGAGGCGGGCCGCGTGCTCGGCGAGCTGCTCGCCCGGCGCACCCGCACCATGGAGTTCTTCCGCCTCGAGGCGATCGCCCGGATCACGCGCTCGCGCGGCGAGGCGATCGCCGCCCGCGCGGTCCTCGCCGTCGGCGGCGACCCGATGCGCCCGGCCGGTCAGCATCTGCCGGACGAGGAGACTGCGCTTCCCAGCATCTTCCGGCGCGCCTCCGACCGCGCCGCCCTGCGCTCGGCCCGCTTCGAGATCACGCGTCTGCTCCCCGGGCCCGACCTGCACGGTCTGCTCGGGCCGGCGCGCGCGATCCGTCGCGGGGTCGGACGTGCCGGCGGCGTCGTCGCGCACGCGGGCGGCGTCGTGGCACAGGCGGGCGGGGCCGTCGCCCACGCGGGCGGTGCCGTGGCGCAGAAGGGCGCCGGGATCGTGCAGCAGGGCGTCGGACGAGCGGACGGAGGAGCCGATGGCATTCGACCTTGAGAAGTTCGCGGAGACCTCGGAGCCCGTCGGCTGGGACGACCTCGACTTCGACACCTTCGAGACCCAGCCGCTGGACGAACCCACCCTGCGCTCCCTGCGCTACATGTGCGACGTCGAGTACCACACCTCCTGCTACCTGCGGGACATGCTGGTCACGCCCTCGCGGCGCGAGCACGCCACCGGCGGCTTCATGACCGTGTGGAACCGCGAGGAGTTCTGGCACGGCGAGGCCCTCGCCGCCGTCCTCCAGCGCCACGGCATCGTCGTCGACTACGACGAGCTGAAGTCCAAGCGCGTCAAGCTGGGCTGGACCCAGGCGCTCAGCCCACTCAAGCAGTCCGCGCTCTCCAACCTCGCGGGCACCGACTTCGTCGCGGTGCACATGACCTGGGGTGCCGCGAACGAGCTCTCGGCCGTCGCCGCCTACCGCCGACTCTCCGCGATGACCGATCACCCGGCCCTCAGCCCCCTGCTCAAGCGCATCGCACAGCAGGAGACCCGGCACGTCGCCTTCTACACGACGCAGGGCCGCGAGCGCCTCGAGGCCTCCAAGAAGGCACGCCTGGCCACCCGCCTCGCGCTCTCGAAGGCGTGGCGCCCCGTCGGCTCAGGCGTCATGAGCGACGACGAGGTCGTGCACGTCATGGGCCATCTCTTCGGCGGCCGCGGCGAGGAGCTCGACGCCCTCGACAAGAAGATCCAGAAGCTGCCGGGCCTGGACGACCTCACCATCTTCCGCAACGCCTTCGGACGGATGGGCATCGCGATCTGACCGGTCGCGGCAGCCGCGAGAGGGCCCACTCCTCCTGGCTGGGGAGCCGTCATGGCCTGCGCCCAGCATGGTCGGCACCCAGCATGGTCGGCGCCCAGCACGGTCAGCGCCCAGCATGGTCGGCACCCAGCATGGTCGGCGCCCAGCATGGTCGGCGCCCAGCAGGGTCGGCAAACGTCATGGAGCGGCGTATACGGAACATCTCTGCCGTATATGGCAGAGATGTCCCGTATATACCGGTCGGTGAAAGCAATGCGATGAGGCGCACCCCGGATGAACCCGGTGTGCGGCTGTGCGGCTGTGCGCTGCTTGCGCCGCTGGCCGTCGGCCCTCCCCATACCCGCTTCGTCCACATTCGGGCTGTCCCACCCCCGCACCCGGGACGCTGCTGGTGGCATCGCTCCATGAAGATCCCCGGAGTCATCCGCAAGTCCCGGCTCTCGAGCATCGAGCCGGACCCGAACGTCCGGCGTCGACTGCTGCGCGACGGCGCCATGCGCTCCGCAGGCCAGTGGCATGTGACACCCGAGGCGCCGGACGACCTCGTCGCGCTGCTCGAGATGAACATGCGTCCCACCTGCCTGGATGCGGCGGCGCTGCATGGCCTCTGGGTCCCGGTCGGGCACGGCGTCCATGCGTTCTGCCCGCGGGTCACGTCGGCTCCCGCACCGCCGCCGATGCTGATGCAGATCCGCCGCAGGATCGATCCGAGGACCGGGCGACTCGCCCCACCTCCGCAGCCCGGGCCCGGCGAACCCCGGCGTCCGCTGGAGCCGCTGATCCTGCACCGGCCCAGCCTGCGCACCTGGCCGGACGACGACCCGGTCCCTGACATCACACTCACGCTCGAGCACGCGGCCCGATGCCTGACGACCCTCGACGTCGCCATCCTCATCGAGTCCGCGCTCAACAAGGACGTGCTGACCCGGGGACAGCTCGACGACCTGCTGGCCGGACTCCCCCGCAGGAAGCGCACGTCGCTCGGCCGGGTCCGCTCGGACGCCCAGTCCGGCACCGAGACGGCTGTGCGCTGGTGGCTCGAGCAGCGCCGTGTGCCCGTCCGCACGCAGGTGCGCGTGCTGCCCGGCATACGCGTCGACATCCTCATCGGCACGAACTGGGTGATCGAGTGCGACAGCAAACGGTTCCACGACGACCCTGAGCAGTACCGCGAGGACCGTCGGCGCGACCTGGCCCTCGCCGCCCTCGGCTACAAGGTCACGCGTCTGACCTGGGAGCAGGTGTTCCTCACCTGGGACAGGACCTCTGCCGTGCTCATGACGCTCCTGCGGCGCCGTCTGCATCGCAGGGCCTTGCCGGTGTGACGCGTGCGAGGGCAGCGGCGTCGTGGAACGGCGTGGGCGGGCTGTCTCTGCCACATGTGGCAGAGACAGCC
>NZ_JBHTSV010000012.1:0-74363 GCF_042794925.1 Brachybacterium sp. NPDC056505 | reverse complement strand
CCTCTCCCGAAGCTCGTCCGGGTACTTCCTCGGTGCTGCCATGCTCCTCATCCTCCCGTGGATTCAGAGCCTCCACCAGACCCGGGGCGATTCACTCCTGGGCAACAGGCTCACGGAATCCCTTGTCACACGCTTCCAGTATCGCCGCTCCAGAACTACCGCGACGGGCGGGGGCGACGAGATGGAGGAGGTCGAGCCTGCTTCGGCCCCGGCGGAGCCCGGAGTCCGAGCGTGAGGGCGCCGAGCCACCGCCCTGCCCACAGTCCAGCGCGCGGCGCACTCGTGCTCGCGTCATTGCTCCTGGTGCTTCTCGCTCCGGGATGTGCGCCGTCCGGGACGCCGAACGAGTCCGCGAACACAGGCGCAGGAACCGAAACCACCTCGCCGGCCTCTCCGAGCGCTGACACCGTTTCAGCCGATGCCTGCGCGACCTTCTGGGGCGACCCCACCTACGCCACGCCGCTGTCCCGTGACGTGCTCGACCGCGCCGCGACAGCGGCAACCAACGGCCCGGACGACCCCGCCTTCTACGCGATGACGGGCGATGACATCGACGCCGGCTTCGCCCACGCCGACTCGGGCACCCGCGACGCCGCTCAGCCGCTCGCTGCATGGATGCGGGAACAGCCCCAGCGTGGGCAGGATGCCGACATGGACGCATTCGTCTCGTCGTGGCGCGGCCTCGCGGCCGCATGCGCCCCGCATTCGGCGGCCGCGACCTGGGCGGCGGGAGACGGCCGGGCCGGCACGAAGCCGTCGGCGCTCGTATGCGCGGACATCGTGGACACGCCGTCGACGCTTACCGTCTTCGCCAATGCGAACGTGCTGACCTCCAACCTCTTCAAGGTCGTCGGCCGGGGACCGCGGACTGTGCCGGCCGGCAGGATGGACGACGTGCGCGCGGCCGACCAGCTGCTGACAGAGGAGATCGACGCCGCGGAACCGGGAGCCGTGCGGGACTCGCTCGAGGACGTGCGCGGCCCCCTGCGGGACGCCCTGAACGGCGACCTGCATTCGGACGGTCTGCAGGGGCCGCTCGACCAGCTCGCGGAGGCGTGCACGGATGCGGACTACTTCGTCCCGCCCAGCGGCGAGGGCGACGACGAGGGGCTGGCATGAGCCGCACCCGTTCCCGGGGCGCGAAGGCCGTGGGGCTCCTCGGGGAGGTGATGCTCACTCTCGCGGCGCTGGTCGCTCTTTTCCTGGTCTGGCAGCTGTGGTGGACCGACGTCGTCTCCCAGCGCGGCCAGGACCAGATCCTCGGCGAGCTCGACCAGGGGTGGGGGGACCTGGACACCCAGCGCATCGCTCCGCCCCAGGCCGGCGATCCTCCTGTCATCGATACGCCGGAGGACGGTGTGGTCTGGGGAACGCTATGGGTCCCGGACTTCCCCCGAGAGCGCATTCCCCTGGCCGAAGGTGTCGACCGTGAACGCGTCCTCAATGTGAAGGGAGCCGGGCACTATCCCCAGACCGCTCTGCCGGGGGAGGTGGGCAACTTCTCCGTGGCCGGGCACAGGAACACCTATGGTCGGCCGTTCTACGACATCGCGTCGCTGAGGAAGGGCTCGGTGCTCGTCGTCGAGACGGAGAAGACCTTCTACATCTATAAGGTGACGGCCTCCGAGGTCGTCGAGCCGAGCGACGTCGGCGTGATCGCCCCTGATCCCGATGATCCGAGCGCGGAGCCCTCGCGACGCCTGCTCACCCTCACCGCGTGCCATCCGATGTATTCGGACCGCGAGCGATACATCGTCCACGCCGAACTGACCTCCTGGACCAAGCGCGAGGACGGTATCCCGAAGGAGCTCGTCGGGACGTCTGCGGCTCCTGCGGATGGCGGCGCGTGAGTGCCGGCCTTCCGAGGCGTCCATGGTGATTCGAAAGCGAGAGGTTCTGCCGATGTACTCCTGGTTGTTCCGACACCTGCCCGGGCCGTTGTGGGTTCGCGTCGTGCTCGTCGTCGTCCTCGCGATGGCCCTCGTAGGAGTGCTCTTCCAGTGGGTGTTCCCGGCGATAGCCCCCCATCTTCCGTTCGACGGCGGGACCGTCGACTCCGTCCCCTCGCCCTGACGGTCCACGAGGGCCGCTCCGGGGCCGCCATCCTCTGTGACGCGTGTCACCGAACCGGGGCGTGAGGAATCCGGTCGCGACGACGTCCTCCTGGTGGAATGCAGAGGCGTCCCGTGGTCGAGGTCCAGCGACAGCGGTGCCTCGGGACCACGGACGGTGAAGGAGGGGCAGGTGAGTGGAGCCTCCTCGGAGCAGCGGATGGACGAGCGCGCGCTCGTGCTGCGCGCCCAGGACGGAGACGTCGACGCGTTCGAGGTGCTCATCGACCGCCACCAGTCGTCCCTGCTGCGCCTGGCGTCGGCGACGCTGCGCAACCGGGCCGACGCCGAAGACGTCGTGCAGGAGACCCTGCTGACCGCATGGCGCCGGTTGCACCTGCTGCAGGAGCCGGCGGCATTCCGCTCATGGCTGCTGCAGATCTGCTCGCGGCGGGCGACGGACGTGGTGCGGCGCAGCGCGCGGCGCGGCACGGATCCGCTGGCCCCCGAGGACTTCCCCGAACAGGAGGGCGTCGGCGGGAGCACGGGCGCCGTCGGCTCCGGCTCCGCGGGTGCGGGCGCCGACGGCCACGGCGACCCGTTCGACGCGGTCGTCGTCGGCGAGCAGATGCGCACGCTGCGCCAGCTCCTCGACGGGCTCGAGGAGAGCCAGCGAGCCTGCTGGGTGCTGCGCGAGATCGAGGGACTCGGGTACGCGGAGATCGCGTCGGCCCTGGACCTGTCCGAGTCCACCGTGCGCGGCCGACTGGCCCGCGCCCGCGCGCACATCATCGCGAGGATGGAGGAGTGGAGGTGAGCATGCAGACGCCTCAGGAGCACGAGAAGAACGCGCAGGGCACGGCCGGACGGACCGCGCCCGATGGGACCGTGCCCGTCGAGCACGAACTGCCCGTCGAGACCGCCGAGCAGTCGGCCGCCTACGACAGCCTGATCCGCTCGGCCCACGAGGAGTGGGCTTCCCTGGAGAGGTCGGGCGATCCCAGCGTGTCCGTGTCCTCCGGGGCGCTCGCAGCGCTCAAGCGGTCCGTGCGCGCCGAGGTGCGCCGGGGAGCGCAGGTCGTGGTCCCGCCCACGGGGCGCGGCCCGATGTCGGTCTCCGAGCTCACCCTGCACACGGTGCTGCGGCGGGCCGTGGACACGGTGCCGGACGCGCGCAGCCTGCGCGCCCGCGTCGAGTACGAGGAGGAGGACGCCGGCTCGCACGGCGGTCGATCCGGCGAGAGGGGGATGCCGCGCGCGGTGACGCTGCGGATCTCCGTCCAGCTGGGCAGCCCCGGTGCGCGCGACCTCCCGCGACTGGCCGAGGACGTGCGCGGCGCCGCCGCGGCCGCGCTGCACCGCGACCTCGGCATCGACCCCGTCCGCATCGACGTGCACATCGAGGACCTCCATGACCAGTGACAGCACCCGCATCAGCGAAGACGCCCCCGCCGCGACAGGCGCGGCCGACGCGACGGGCCGGGCCGGAGAGCGCGCGAGCAGGAGGAGCACCGGCGTCCTCACCGACGACCTCGTGCAGGCCGTGCTCGCCGTGCCGGGCGTCGGAGGTCTCGAGCCCGGCGTGACGAGCACGCTGCGGGCGCTCGATGCCCGGCTGCGGCGCCGTCCCGAGGCCGTCGCCCGCTACGGCCTGCACCTCGAGGAGGAGCAGGCCCGGGTGGTCGTCGAGGTGGGCCTGCGCACCCAGGAGCCGCTGCGGCAGGTCGTCGAGGACCTGCAGGCGACGGTCGCCGAGGTGCTCGAGGATGTCGGCCACGGGGGCCTCGAGGTGCTGGTGCGCGTGCAGTCCGCCTGAGAAGAGCGGACACACAGGAGTCCGTCGCCCGCTCGCAGGGGGTGCGAGCGGCGACGGCAGGCACGGGTCCATGCGGACGCGCGGGTGTGCGCGTCGGATCGGACCCGGCCGCTTCCGGGGGGAACGCCCGGTGCTCGGGGGAGCACCGGGCGCTCGGGGGAGCCCCGGGGACACGGGATGACCCGGAGCACGGGGACGCCCGGCTCCCGGGGGAGACCCGGGACCACGGGGAGCGAGGGGGACAGGGACCCGCGAGGGGATCGAGGGAGAACAGGGCTCTCGGCGCGCAGGTGGGCGTGCCGGGGGCCCTGAGTCATGCCCTGCGAATGGGCCGATGAGCCGACGGGCCGACGGGCCCGGTCAGCGGCGGGCGCGGCGGCCGTGACCGTCGGCGGCCGCGCTCCGTCGGCGCAGCAGGACGACGCCGACGCCCACGGCGCCCAGCAGCACGAGCCCCGCACCGCTCACGGCGAGCGCCGGGCCGATCCCGGCACCGTCGCGGGAGGACGCCGCGCGGGCCGACGCATCCTCCGCGTCGCCTTCACGTCCGCTGGAGGAGGACACAGGATGTCCGTCGGCCGCGCGGCCGTCGCCGTCGGCGCCTTCGTCCCCGCCTGAGCCGTCACCGCCGCCCTGGTCGCCCGCAGAGCCGGCATCGCCGCCGCGCTCCGCGTCTGCCTGCGCATCATCGGTGCTGCGGCCCGAGGAGTCCTCTGACGCCTGATCGGTCGAATCGCCCGCTCCGGAACCCTCGGCGCTCCCGTCCTCGTCCGTATCGGATCCTGCGGGTCCTGCGCCCGACGAGTCGTCGCGGTCGGAGGCGTGCGAGGAACCATCGGCCCGGTCAGTGCCGGAACCGTCCTCACCCGCGTCCGCGGCGTCGTGGCCCGCGGAGCCGGCGCCGTCCTCGGACTCCTCGGCCGAGGCACCCGCACCGGAGGACGAACCTCGACCCGAGCCGGCATCGTGCGAGGCCGAGTCGTCGTCGCCGGAACCGCTGTCGCCCGTGCCACCGGAGCCGGTCGCGCCGCCGGAGCCGCCGGAGTCGTTCGACGTGCCGGAGCCGCCGGACGACGCATCGTCGGACCCGTCGGCATCGTCCGCGGCGCCCGAGTCCCCGTCGGCTGAGCCCCCGTCGGTCGAGCCGTCGCCGCTCGAGGAACCCGAGCCCGCGCCGGAGGCATCGTCGGAGTCGTCCGCGCCGGAGGACCCGGAGCCCGAGGAGCCGTCATCGCCGGATCCGCCGCCGGACTCCGAGCCGTCGCCCGCGTCGCCGCCGCCGTCCGACGACCCCGAGCCGTTTCCGACATCGTCGCCGGAGTCTCCGGCGTCGGAGCCTCCATCGGCCCCGCTCCCGGACCCGTCGGACCCGTCGGACCCGCTGTCGTCGGTCCCCGACGCGCCGTCCCCGCCGACGTGCACGCGCACCGAGCCGGACTCGCTGCTGTCGCGGCCCTCGAGCGTGATGCGCACGTCGCCGGAGTCGGGGAGCGCGACGCTCGTGCGGACCGTGCCGTCGGGCTCGACCGCGACCGGCCCGGTGGTGGTCGTGCGGTCTCCCACGATGTTGACGTCGACCGAGGTCGTGGAGTCGGAGAACCCGCAGGCCTGGACCTGCACGCTGTCCCCGGGGGAGACGTCCTCCGGGTCCGCCACCACGGTGAGCGCGCTGCACACCGCGGGGAGCTGCGCGGCCTGGGCCTGGGCGGGCAGGAGCAGGCAGGGGAGCAGCACCGCGGCGCCCACGGCGCCGATGCGGCGTCGTCCCTGGGGCACGTGGTCGTCCTCCTCGCGGGCGGTCCTGGCCCTGTGCTGCTCGACTTCTGATGGCTGTGCGGCCCGTCGCCGCTGTGTCCCGATCGGTGCCGGGCGGGTCCGCCGGTCCCGGCTCGCATCGGCCGGTTCCGGCTGTGCTGCGCCTGTGGCGCGACTGCGCGGTGCGTGTGCACCGGCCGGGAACTCTGGTCGGCCCGCGGGCCGCTCCGTAGAATCTATGAACAGGACAGCATCCGTGCGCGTCGGACCGGGCCAAGGTCTGGCAAACATGTGGTCCGGGTCCATGCATGCCTGTGCATCGGCGCACGGATGGGTGCGTGGGACGGACCGCAGTGGTCGACTGTGCGCTTCGTGCCCGCCCCGCGGGCCCCGACTCCCGTCGGGACGCGACGTCGCGCGGAGCGTCCGACGTCCGCGAACGAGGAGAGCAGATGACACAGAGCCCGATCAGGACCGCGGACAGCTCCGCGCCCGACGGCCCCGGCCCCACGGGGCGCCGTCGGGCGACCGGCGCGGCCGACGGGACCCCCGGCACGGACGGGCCCGACGGGACCGGCGCGTCCGACGCCCCGCTCTCCCCGGGGACCCTCGAGGAGATCGCCGCCACCGCGCGCGACGTCGTCGACGAGATCTCGACGGTCGTCGAGGGCAAGGCCGACGCCGCGTCGCTCGCCGTGATGGTGCTGCTCGCCGGCGGCCACGTCCTCGTCGAGGACGTCCCCGGCACCGGCAAGACCATGCTCGCGAAGTCCCTGGCCGCGGCGCTCGGCGCCGACCGCCACCGCATCCAGTTCACGCCCGACCTGCTGCCCGGCGACGTCACCGGCGCGAGCATCTTCGACCAGGCCGCGGGCCGCTTCGAGTTCCGCCCGGGCGCCGTGTTCACGCAGGTCCTGCTGGCCGACGAGATCAACCGCGCCTCCCCGAAGACGCAGTCCGCGCTCCTCGAGGCGATGGAGGAGCGGCAGGTCAGCGTCGACGGCCAGACCTACGCCCTGCCCGAGCCGTTCATGGTGGTCGCGACCGCGAACCCCGTGGAGATGGAGGGCACCTATCGCCTGCCCGAGGCGCAGCGCGACCGCTTCCTCGCCCAGATGACCATGGGGTACCCGGTGGCCTCCGCCGAGGCGCGCATGCTCTCCGCCCAGGCCGGGCCCGTGCCCGACGGCGACCGCGAGCTCGTGGACTCCGTGCGCGCCCGCACCGATCCCGCGACGATCGCGGCGTACGTGCGCGCGATCCGCCGGGTCCACGCCGCGCCCGCGCTCGTCGAGTACGCGGTGCGCTTGGCGGCCGCGACCCGGGAGCATCCGCGCAGCGTGCTCGGCGCCTCGCCGCGCGCCGGCGTGCACCTGCTGCGCGCCGCGAAGGCGCACGCCGCGATGGGCGCCCGCGGCTACGTCGAGCCCGGCGACCTGCGCGCCGTGATCAGCCCCGTGTGGCGCCACCGCCTGCACCTCAGCCCCGGCGCGCTGTCCCGCGGCGCCACGGCCGACGACGTGCTCGAGGACGTGCTCGCGCAGGTCCCGGTGGCCTGATGGGGAGCGCATGATGGCGGCCGCGACGGTCGGTGCGGCAGGTGCGACCGGAGCGACGGCCGCGGTCGGGACGTCGGGCGGGGTCGGCGCGGCGAGCGCCCGCGCCCGGCGCACCCGGATCCGCCCGACGGCCCGCGGCGCCTGCCTGCTGGTGGTCGCCGTGCTCCTGTGGGCCGGCGGGGAGATCACCGGACTGGCCGCCGGCCGCCTGATCGGCATCGCCCTCGTGCTCGCGCTGCTGCTGTCCCTGGCCGCGGTGCTCCTGCTGCGCATCGGACTCGGGCTCTCGCGGCGCGTGCTCGACGAGGCCGTGACCGCGGGCGCTCCCGCCCGCGTGGACCTGCGCCTGCTGCCCTCCGCGTTCGCCGCCCGCGTGCCGCTGGGCACCGGGGCCGTGACCGCGCAGCTGCCTGCGGGCCTCGGTGGGCCCGGCGACCTCCGTCTCGCCCCGCGCATGCCCCACCACGTGCAGGTCGGCGGGCGCGGCATCCATGAGCTCGGCCCCTGCCTGATCCGCCTGCGCGACCCCTTCGGCCTCCTGCAGGTCAGCGCGCGCGTGGAGCTCGCCGGCCGCATCGTCGGCCTGCCCGTCGTCGAGCCCGTCGACGACGCCGGCACCAGCCGGATCGGCATCGGTCGGCGCGACCTCGAGAGCGCCGGCGCGGCGATCGGCAGCGGGGAGCTCGGCGTGATCCCGCGGCCCTACGCCCCGGGCGACGACATGCGCCGCATCCACTGGAGGGCGAGCGCCCGCGCCGGACGCCTGATGACCCGCGAGGAGGAGCCGCCCCGCAGCGAGGGTGCGGTCATCGTCCTGGACACGCGCTTGCCGCGCGACGCCGAAGGCGACGAGGTGGGCGCCGAGCGCCGCGATCCGGTGCAGGACAAGATCCTCGACCATGCCGCATCCCTGCTGGTCAGCCTCGCCTCCCACGGGTGGGAGACCCGCGTCGTGGACGCCGACGGCGACGAGATCACCCGCATGGCCGGACGCGCCGGCGGGGCCTCCCCGCTCGATGCGGAGGCCGGCGCGATCGGCGTGCGCGCCGCCCTCATCGACCTCGCGGGCGTGGGCTTCGGCGACGCCCAGCAGGAGAGGGAGAAGCCCGTCGCCCTCGACCACGCCTCCGGGAGGGTGGACCTCGCGATCGCGCTCGGCCCCGACCACGGCGACCCCTTCAGCGCCCTCGAGCTGGACCGCTTCGCCGCCCGCGCCCCGCAGCGCACCGCGATCGCCGTGCGCCCCGCCGCGGCCGGCGACGAGCGGGTGCGCAGCGCCCACGACGGCACCTGGCTGCGCCTGGACGCCCCGGCCGACGCGCGCCTCGGCGACGTGCTCGAGGCCGGATCATGAGCGCCCCCGCTCCGACCGGCGCGACCGCCGCCTCGACCGACCCCGGGAGCCTCGGGTCGAACGCTTCGGCGCCGGCCCATCCGCGCACGCCCGGCGAGGCCCTCCGCGAGAGGCTCATGGCGCGCCCCGTGCGGATGAGCCTCGTGCTCGCCGTCGCGGTGGTGCTCGCCGCGATCCCTCTCTCGCAGCTGCTCGACGGCGCCGACTGGTTCACCCTGCCGCTCGGCGCGGCGGTCGTCGTCGGCGGCCTCGGGGCGCTCGTGCGGGCCTTCACCCCGCGCCGGATGCGCGCCCTCCCCGTGCAGGTCGTGGGCCTGATCCTGCTGTGCGCGGGGGTCGAGGCGGCCACCGGTGCGCTGCCCGTGGGCGGCCCGGCGGCCCTCGTGACCGGCCAGGTGGACGTGATCCGCCAGGGCGTGAGCATCCTCTTCCAGGCCCAGGCGCCGCTGGTCCTGGCGCCCTCCTCGCGCATCGTGGTGCTCGCCCTCATCGGGCTCGTGGTCCTCGCACTGGACATCCTCTGCGTCGAGGGCGGCTGGCACATGGTCACCGCGCTGATCCTGCTGGGATTCATGCTCGTGCCCGCCCTCATGCGTCCCGACGGCGGCGGCTTCGCGAGCATCGTCGGCCCGATCCTCGCCGCGCTCGCCGTCCTCGCCGTGGGCGGCCTGCCGGATCGCCTCGGCCCGCGCAGACCGCGCGGCCCGCGTGGACAGGGGGCCGACGGGGGCGAGCACGCGCTGTCCGGCGCGGCTCGTCCCGCCGGGCCCGGCACTGCCGGGGACCGCATGGGCCGACGCGCCGCGCTCGGCCTGATCGGCGCGGGCGCGGTGGCGGTCGCGACGCCGGCGGTCTCGGCCGTGCTGCCGCGTGCCCAGGACCCCGTGTTCCCGATCGACCTCGACCGCATCAACGCCTGGCAGGGACGCGCCGGGGCGCTCGGCGGGGCGATGATCGACGACTCCGTGTCGGTGCGCCGCAATCTCATGCAGGGCCGCGAGCGCGAGATGCTGCGCATGACGACGGACGTGGCGCAGCCCGGATACCTGCGCCTGCAGGCTCTCACCCAGTTCGACGGCCAGAGCTTCCAGGCCGGCAAGCAGCGCGGATCGACCTCACGGACCACCTCGGAGTCGTTCTCCGACCGACGCCTCGCCTCCTCGCGGCCCGACGGCGCTCCCGTCTACGACCTGCACATCACCGAGCTGATCGGCGACCGCCTGCCCACGCCGTTCCCGATCCGCTGGACCGACGCCGGGGACTCCGCCGAGCTCGCGCGCACGGGCGCCAGCAACGGCGAGCTCGTGGTCGACGGAGGAGCCCGGGACCTCTCCGGCATGCGCTACTCGGTCGCCGTCGACGACACCTCCTTCGGCCCCGACGAGCTGCGTGAGGTCTCCGACGCGGACATGCGCATCCCGTACGACAACGGCTACGTGAACGTCGGCTCGACCCCGTCGATCCACGCGCTCGCCACCGAGATCTCGCAGCAGGCCGATTCCGAGGCCGCCTACGACGTCGCCACCGCGCTCGCCGCCTACTTCCACGAGAACTTCGAGTACTCGCTCACGGTCACCTCGAAGCCCGGCGAGAACCCGATCGACGCCTTCCTCGCCGAGCGCGTGGGCTACTGCGAGCAGTTCGCCGCTACGTTCGCCCTGGTCATGAACGACCTGAAGTTCCCCACGCGCGTGAGCATCGGCTTCACCGCGGGCGATGTCGACGGGGACGCGCGCACGATCACCAACCACCACGCGCACGCCTGGCCCGAGACCTGGTTCGGTCCCGACCACGGCTGGGTGCGCTTCGAGCCCACGCCCGCCGCGGCCGACAACGGCGTCTCGAGCCCGACCTTCGCCACGGACACGCCCGACCCGGACGAGAGCGCCGAGGACACCCCCAGCAGCGAGGCGACGCAGGCCGAGGACACCACGAGCGCCGACGAGGAGACCACCGAGGCCGACACCACCACGGAGGACACGACCGCATCGAGCGAGAGCAGCTCCGCGAGCGACGACGGCGCGGGCCCCGCCGCCGTCGTCCCCTGGTGGGGCTGGGGCCTGGGCGGCATCGGCGTCGCCGGAGCGCTCGTCGGCGGAGGGGCGCTCGCCCGCTCGGGCGTGCGGCGGCGTGCGCTGGCCGCCCGCGAGCAGCGCTGGGCGCAGCTGGACGCGTCGCAGGCCGCCGAGCTCGCCTGGACGGACGTGGTGCGCGCCGTGGACTACCGCGCCTGGGCCCTGCACCTTCTGGGCTGGACACGGCTGTACGGGAAGGATCCGCTGGTGCTCGCGCTCGATGCGGCGCTGCCGCCCGGCGAGGCGCTGATTCGCCTGCTGGACGACGCGGAGGCGGCGGGCCTGGAGGTGCCCGACGGGACCCGCGAGGCGGCCGCGCGGATCGCGGCGGCGGTCACCACGGCGCGGTACGCCCCGCAGTCACCTGCGGCTCAGGCCGAGGTGGACTCCACGACCGGCGACGCGAACAGGGGCCGCAGCGCGCAGGCGCTCCGCGAGGACGCTGATGCGGTGCGTGCCGTGGTGCTCTCGCGCGGGGGCACGTCCCGGCCGCTGTCGCAGTGACGCGCTGCGTCCGGAGAACCTGAGAAGATCGGTGCCGGACGCACGGTGGAGGAGAGGAGCTCGATGAGCGAGCAGACGGGCTGCGGATGCGGTTGCGGCATGCCAGGACGAGAGGACCTCGCGAGCGCGAGCGGACCGTCGGCCCCCGACACCTCTTCGCCGGCCGTCCACGCGCATGACCCCGCCTTCCTCCACACCATCGCCCAGGCCCACCTTCCCACCGGCACCTTCACCATGGGCGACTCCTCGGGGGACAGGAACCGGGCCGATGGCGAGGTGCCGCGCCACCTCATCGCGATCAGCGCCCTCGACATCGACGCGACCACGGTGACGAACGCCGACTTCGCCCGCTTCGTCGAGGCGACCGGGCACCGCACCGAGGCCGAGGCCTTCGGGTACTCCGCTGTCTTCCACCTCGCGATCGCGGCCGACGACGCCGACGTCATGGGGCCCGCCTCCGGAACCCCCTGGTGGGCCGGCGTCCAGGGCGCCGACTGGCGGCACCCGGGCGGCAGACGCTCGAGCATCGACGGACTCGAGGACCACCCCGTGGTGCACGTGAGCTGGAACGACGCCCAGGCGTACTGCGCGTGGGCGGGCCGCCGCCTGCCCACCGAGGCCGAATGGGAGTACGCCTCCCGCGGCGGCCTTGAGGGCGCCAAGTATCCGTGGGGCGACGAGGAGCCGGACACCGGCGGCGACGCCGAGCGCGGCGGCTGGCGCGCGAACATCTGGCAGGGCGACTTCCCGCGCGCGAACACGTGCGAGGACGGCTTCCTGACCACCGCCCCCGTGCGCGCCTTCGCCCCCAACGGCTACGGGCTCTTCCAGAGCGTCGGCAACGTGTGGGAGTGGTGCGAGGACTTCTTCCACCCCGCGACGTACCGTCGGCCCGGGATCACGCCGGCCGTCGACGGCGCCGTGCACGATCCCACCGGACCCGAGGAGGGACAGGCGCGGATCCTGCGCGGCGGCAGCTACCTCTGCCACATCTCCTACTGCAACCGCTACCGCAACTCCGCCCGCTCCCAGAACACCCCCGACTCCTCGATGGGCAACGCCGGCTTCCGCACCGTCGCCCTCACCGCCCCCGCCGACGCTGCCCCTGACGACACCGCCCCCGGAAAGGCCACCGCATGACCGCCCAGCGCCGCTTCCCCGCCTCCGTCTACCGCGACGGGGACGAGCCCGACCCCCGCTTCAGCCTCGCCAACGAGCGCACCTTCCTGGCCTGGCTGCGCACGGCGCTCGCGATGTACGCCGGGGCCTTCGCCCTCGAGGCGCTCGCCCTGCCCGAGGCCGTGGGCTGGCGGGCCGCCGCCTCGATCGTGTTCCTCGTGCTCGGCACCCTCGCCGCCGTCCAGGCCTGGCTGGGATGGAAGGCGACCGAGAAGTCTCTGCGCGCCGGCACCCCGCTGCCGGGTCTCGCCGTCGGCGGGATCCTCGTGGTGGGGGTCGTGGTCGCGGCCGCCCTGGTCACGATCGGTCTGTACGCGTGAGTCCCGATCCGGCCGACGGGTCCGGCGGGCCGGCAGCGACCGGCGGGTCGACAGCGCCCCCGCCCGCCGAGCCCGACGCCGTCTTCGACAAGGGCCTCCAACCCGAGCGCACGCTGCTCGCCTGGCGCCGGACCTGCCTCGCCTTCGGGGTCGCGAGCCTGGTGGGCATGCGGTTCACCGTCGAGGCGATGGGCATCCTCGCCGTTGTCGTCGGCGTGATCGGCGCGGGCCTCGCCGTCCTCGCCTACGCGCTCGCCGCCACCGGATACCGGCGCGCCCACCACAGCCTGCGCGGCCAGGGGATCCTCGCCCGCGGCGGCCTGCCGATGCTCGCCGGCACCGCGGCCGTGCTCGTCATCGGCGCCCTCTGCGCCGGCTATCTCGCGATCGGCCTGCTCGGCGCCTGAGCGCGGAGCGGCCGCGCGTCGGCCCCGATCCCTCCGCTCCCCGACGGTCCTGATCCAGCCCCTGCTGCCGCTTCGCGGCCGCGATGATGTTGCGCGCCATCGAGGGGAACACCAGGGCGTGGAACGGCGAGATGCCCCACCAGTAGAGCCGTCCCAGCAGCCCGTCGGGGAAGTAGACCGCCCGCTGCCGGTACACGGCCCCGTTGCTCTCGTCGGGCCCCTCGTACCCGTCGGTCCCCTCGACGCCCAGCTGCAGCCAGGCCCGCCCGGTCATCCGCATCTCCGCGCGCAGGGTGAGCAGTCGTCCCGGCTCGACCTTCTCCACGCGCCACCAGTCCACCGCGTCGCCCTCGCGCAGGTGCCACGGGTCCCGTCGGCCGCGGTGCAGCCCGGGGCCGCCGACGAGCCTGTCCGCCAGCCCGCGCAGCGACCACAGCAGGGGAGTGGAGTACCAGCCGGACGCGCCGCCGATCCCCTCGATGACCTGCCATATCGCGGCCGGGTCGACGCCCTCGGCCCGTCGCTCGCGCACGTCGGTGAACACCGTGTGCCCCGCCCAGTCGGGGTCCTCCGGCAGCGGCGCCTCGGGCCCGCGCGCGGCCGCCGCGTCGTCGTCCCAGCTCGAGGCGAGATCGCCCGACTTCTGCGCCTCCAGAGCGGCCCGCACCGCCCGGCGGTAGGGGAGGGGCCCGCCGGGCGGTGACCCCAGGACCTCCTCGGCGAGGGGGCGGTGGGTGATCGCCTCGTGGCGCATCGACTGCGCGAGCGGCACCGCGATCGCGAGCGGCACCGGGGTGACCAGGCCGATCCACAGTCCCGACAGCAGCGGCGCCGGCAGCGGCAGCGCGAACACGCGTCGACGCGGCAGACCGGCCTCCTGCGCGTACTCCTCGAGCAGGTCGGCGAAGCGCAGGTCGCGCTCGCCGCTGCCCAGCCCGAACGTTCCCGAGACGGGCTCGGGGACGACGACGGCGCGGGTCAGGTGGTGCAGCACGTCGGTGATCGCGACCGGTTCGATGCGGTTGTGCACCCAGCTCGGGGCGGGCATCACCGGCAGGCGCTCGGCCAGGTGCCGGATGATCTCGAAGCTCGCCGATCCCGCGCCGATCACGGTCGCCGCCTCCAGCACCAGCGTGGGGACCTCGCCTTCGCGCAGGATCTGCGCGACCCGCTCCCGTGAGGCCATGTGCTCGCTGAGCTCCTGGGAGCGCGGGTGCAGCCCGGAGAGATAGACGATCCGGCCGACGCCGGCGCGCTGCGCCTCCTCGGCCATGATCCGCGCCATCCGCGCCTCGCGCTCCTGGTAGCCGCGGCCCCCGCCCATCGCGTGCACGAGGAACACGACCGCGTCGACATCCGCGAGGGCGCGGCGCACGGCCGCGCGGTCGTCGAGATCCGTCACCGCGATCTCGACCTCGTCGGACCACGGACGCGCACGCAGCCGCTCGGCGCTGCGGCCGGCCACGCGCACCGTCAGCCGCTCCTCGAGCAGGCAGGGCACGAGCCGGCTGCCCACGTAGCCGGTGGCGCCCGTGACGAGGACGCGCCGGGTCCGTTCGGCGTCGCTCATGCCTGCGCCCCACTGCCCTCGAGCGCCCGGGCGACGCCCTCCTGCCCGAGCGCCGCGCGCGCATCCGCCGCGGAGTCCAGGGCCGAGGTGGTCGGGCGCGCGCTGGCCCTGGCGCTGCCGGACAGGCAGCAGGCGGTCCCGCACACGTCGGCCGTACCCCCGAAGTCCGTTGCGCAGCGGCGCGGCGCGTCCTCGCGCATCCGCTCCTCGACGAGGTCGGCGAGGGCGGCGACGAAGCGCGCGTCGGTGCCGGGCGTCGGCAGTCGGAGGCACGCGAGCCCCTCCTCCTGTGCGGTCTGCGCGGCCTCCGTGTCGAGGTCCCAGATCACCTCGACGTGGTCGCTGACGAAGCCGATGGGCACCAGCACCACCGCGTCCGCGGCGCCCGTGCTGGCGATCTCCCGGATCGCGTCGTTGACGTCGGGCTCGAGCCACGGCACCTGCGGCGGGCCGGAGCGCGACTGGAAGACGAGCCGCCACGGGACGGGGGAGGCCGAGGCGGGGGAGGCCGGGGAGTCCCCCTCGGCCGTCTCCATGACGTAGCGGCAGGCGGCCTCGTGCTGGGTGACGTACCAGCCGCCCGGCGTCCCGTGCCCCTCCTCGGCAGGTCCGGAGGCCGTGGCCATGGCGAGCGGGATGGAGTGCGTCGTGAAGAGTACCTGCACGCGCTCACGCGGCGTGCCCCGGCGCTCCAGGGTCGCCAGGGCCTCCGCCAGGTGCTCGACGAAGGGGTCGAGGAACCCCGGGTGATCGAAGTACGGCCGCACCTTGTCGATCCGCATCCTGCCCAGCATGCCGGTCTCGACGAGCGCGCCGGCCACATCCTCGCGGTACTGCCGGCACGAGGAATAGGACGAGTAGGCGCTGGTCGCGATCGCCAGCACGCGCCGATGCCCCTCCTCGCGCAGCCGCTCGACGGCCTCGCGCATGGTCGGGGTCCAGTTCCGGTTGCCCCAGTGCACGGGCACCGTGATGCCCCGCTCGCCGAGCTCTGTCCGCAGAGCCGCGAGCAGGCGACGGTTCTGCTCGTTGATGGGGGAGCGCCCGCCGAGCGCCCGGTAGTGCTCGCCGACCTCCGCGAGCCGCTCGTCGGGGATGCCGCGGCCGCGGGTGACGTTGCGCAGGAACGGCATCACGTCGTCCTGTCCCTCGGGACCGCCGAAGGACGCCAGCAGCACCGCGTCGTACGGCTGGGGAACGGCGCGGCGTCCCCGGGGCGAGGCCTCCGTGTCCGGCCGGAGGTCGGCATGGAAGGGGTTCTCGATGTGCGTGTCCACAAGACCTCCGTTAGAGTGGCGAATACGTAGGCAGGCTACGGAAAGAGGTCGGGCGTGTCCATTCGACCCCGCGCGGTCGGGCACAATGTGCTCAGCGACATCGGCGAGAGTCAGGAGGTGGCCGGTCGTGGAATCCGCATCGGGCGACGGCTTCTGGTACCCGCCCTCCCGCGATGCCTCGCCCACGGCGACCGAGCTGCTCGAGGAGCTGCGCGTCTACCAGGAGTCCGGCCACCGCATGCGGTCGCGGATCCGCGAGCACATGCGGATGGGCGAGAAGGACCTGCTGGCCATGCGCCATCTGCTCGCCGCGCGCAGCGCCGGGACGGTGCTGCGGCAGAGGGACCTCGCGGCCAGGCTCGAGGTGCGCGAGGCCTCGGCCAGTGCCCTCGTGGACCGGCTGGTGCGCCACGGCTTCGCCGAGCGGACACCGCATCCCGACGACCGCCGCTCGACCGCCGTCGCCCCCACGCGTCGCGGGGAGCAGCAGGTGCGGCGCACACTGGAGGGCACCCACGCGCGCATGCACGAGGTGGCCTCCTCCCTGAGCCCGCACGAGCGGGCCGTGGTCATCGACTTCCTGCGGCGCATGAACCACGACGTGGACAACAGCTGATCGCCCGCGCGGGCGATGAAGGGCGGGGGCGCTGATGAAGCACAGCCTCCAGCAGAAGGCGGCCGACGACTTCCGCCGCACCGCCGAGGCCGCCGCCGAGCGCGTCATCGGTCGCTACTCCTCGAGCTTCGGACTGGCCACGCGCCTGCTGCGCGAGCCCGTGCGCACCCGCGTGCGCAGCATCTACGCCCTCGTGCGGATCGCCGACGAGATCGTCGACGGCGCCGCGGCCGGCAGCGGCGCCGGCGCACGCCTGATCGCGGCGGCCCTGGACGACTACGAGGAGCGCACCGAGGCCGCCATGGCCGCGGGCTTCAGCACCGATCTCGTCATCCACGCCTTCGCGACGACCTCCCGCGCCTGCGGGATCGGCACCGACCTCACCCGTCCCTTCTTCGCCTCCATGCGGGCGGATCTCGAGGTGACCTCCCATACCGACGCGAGCTTCGCCCGCTACGTCGACGGCTCCGCCGAGGTGGTCGGGCTGATGTGCCTGCGCGTCTTCGCGACCGACGGGGCCGACCGCCCCGTCGAGCCCAGCCCTTCCCTCGTCGAGGGCGCGCGCAGCCTGGGCGCCGCGTTCCAGAAGGTGAACTTCCTGCGGGACCTGGGCGACGACGCCGACGGGCGCGGACGCACCTACTTCCCCGGCATCGACCTGCACGGACCCACCGAGCGCCAGAAGCTCGACCTGCTCGACGACATCGACCAGGACCTCGCGCGCGCCCAGGGCGCGATCGCCCACCTGCCCGTCTCGAGCAGGGCGGCCGTGCAGTCCGCCCACGACCTGTTCGCCGCGCTCTCGACGCGCCTGCGGCGCACGCCTGCCGAGGTCCTGCGCGCACGGCGCGTGCGGGTCCCCACCGCGCAGAAGGCGCTCATCGCCGCGCGCGCCGCCCTCCCCGGGCGCAGGGCCCCAGCGGGCCCGGCCGCGGGCCCCGCGTCAGCCCCAGTCGCGGGCCCGAGGTCGGCGCCGGCGTCGGAGCAGGCCTCGGACCCCGCCCCGCGCGCCGACGCCCGGCGCGTCGTGATCATCGGCGGCGGCATCGCGGGGCTCGCCACGGCCGCGCTGCTCGCGACCGAAGGGCCCCGGGTCACCGTGCTCGAGCGCGGGCAGGAGGTCGGCGGCCGCGCGGGGACCTGGCGCGAGGGCGGCTTCACCTTCGACACGGGCCCCTCCTGGTGGCTCATGCATGAATGCTTCGAGCACTTCTTCGCGCTGCTGGGCACCCGCCTCGAGGACCATCTGGACCTGGTCGACCTCGACCCCGCCTACCGCGTCTTCGGCGAGGAGTACGCGCGGCCGCTGGACCTGTTCGGCGACCGGGAGCGCTCGGCCGCCGCCTTCGAGGCCGAGGAGAGAGGCGCGGGCGATGCGCTGCGCCGCCATCTCGACTCGGCGGGCGCGGCCTATCGCATGGCCACCTCCCACTTCCTCTACACCACGTTCTCGAAGGTGCCCGCGCGCACGCTCCGGGAGCTCGCTCCGCGCTCGCAGGCCCTCGCCCGTCTGCTGGGCGAGTCCCTCCACGACCTCGCCGCGCGCACGGTGCGCGACACCCGACTGCGCCAGGTGCTCGGCTACCCGGCGGTCTTCCTCGGGGCCACCCCGCGGACCGCGCCGAGCCTCTACCACCTGATGAGCGCCATGGACCTCGAGGACGGCGTGCGCTACCCGCGCGGCGGGTTCACCCGCTTCGTCGAGGTGCTGCGCGCGCTCGCCGAGGACGCGGGCGCCGAGATCCGCATCGGCGCCGAGGTCACCGCGATCCGCACTGCGCCGAGGGGGCGGGGCGTCGGTGCGCGCCGCGCGCGAGTGACGGGCGTCGAGGTGCGTGCCGCGGACGAGGCCCTCGCCGCGGATGAGACCCGCGCGACGGGGGCGTCGACCGAGACGATCGACGCGGACGTCGTCGTCTCCGCGGCCGACCTCCACCACACGGAGACCGCGCTGCTGCCCCGGGAGCTGCAGACCTACCCGGAATCCGCGTGGAAGAGGCGCACCTCCGGGCCCGGGGCGGTGCTCGCCATGCTAGGCGTGCGCGGACGGGTGCCCGAGCTGCTGCACCACTCCCTGTTCTTCACCGACGACTGGGACCGGAACTTCGCGCAGATCACGCCGGTGGACGCGCGCGGCGCCACCCGCGCGCCGGACCCGGCGAGCATCTACGTGTGCGCGCCCTCGCGCACGGACCCGACGGTCGCGCCCGAGGGCAGGGAGAACCTCTTCGTGCTCATCCCCGTCGCCCCGGAGACGGCCGACGGCCGGGGCATCGGCCGCGGCGGCATGGATGGCGCGGGCGACGCGGAGGTCGAGCAGGCGGTGGATCGCGCCATCGCACAGATCGCCGAGAGGGCGCACGTGCCGGACCTCGCCGACCGCATCGAGCTGCGCCGCACCGTCGGCCCCGGCGACTTCACCGACGCCTTCCACTCCTGGCGCGGCAACGCCCTCGGGCCCGCCCACACGCTGCGGCAGTCCGCGTTCCTGCGCGGCAGCAACCGCAGCAGGAAGGTCGACGGGCTCCTGTACGCCGGGGGCACCACCGTGCCGGGCGTCGGAGTGCCGATGTGCCTGATCAGCGCCGAGAACGTGCTCAAGCGCCTGCGCGGGGACACGAGCAGCACGCCGCTGCCGGAGCCGCTGTAGACCGCTGGGGTCTTATCGCCGCCGCGACCGGGCGCGGCGCAGCACCCCGGTCATCGGCACCGTCCACCAGTCCTCGCCGCGCACGCCCCAGCGGGCGAGCAGGCTGTTCGCCGCGTGCACTCCCGTGAGCGCGGCACGCTCCATGAGGGCGACCGGCTCCCGTGTGCGCAGCCAGTCCCCGGCGACGACGATGCGCGCATCCGGGGTGTCCACGCCCGGCCGCTCGTCCCACGGCTCGGTGCCCACGAGCGGGCAGTCGTCCTCGACCAGCCACTGCTCGTGGAGGATGCGCGCGTCGGCGAGCTCGGGGTGCAGGCGGTGCATCTGCCGCAGCAGCTCGTCGCGCAGCCGCCCGTCCCGCGCGGCGTCGTCGGCGGCGGCGTCGAGCGCGTAGGCGTGCAGCTCGACCACGCTCCCGCCCCGGCGGCGCGCCCACTCGTGGGCCGTTCTCTCGAAGCGGTCCACGACCGAGACGTTGTCCAGCGGCCCGAAGCCGCTGGTGCCCAGGAACGCGGAGGCGTCCGGTGCGGCCGGTCGGTCGAGCCAGAGCCGCAGCACCGCGAAGGGCGGAGCGTTGCGCTGGGCGGAGACCCGATCGAGCCAGCCCTCCCATCCCGGCACGGCGGCGGCGGTGGAGCCCAGGAGTCCGCGCGCGGAGCGCGGATCGGCCGCCATCACCACGGCGTCGGTGCGCAGGTCGCCCTCCGCGATCCTCACCACGAGCCCCGGCGCTCCTCCGGGCCCGTCGGACGCAGGGCGCGGCAGGCTGTCGATGCCGTGCACGACGACGCCCGTGCGCGCGTCCGCGCCCAGGCCGCGCAGTCGCCCGACGAGCGGATCCCAGAGCGTGGGGGAGTAGACGTCGGAGGGCACGTCGAAGATCAGGCCCTCCGCGGACCCCATGAAGTAGGCGTGGAACATGCCCACGAGCTCCCCGCCGGAGAACTCGCGCGGGTCGGCGAAGAAGGACCGCGCGAAGACCTCGAGCGCGAGGTGCCGGGCGTCGTGGGGGAAGCGGAGCCCGTCGAGCACGTCCTGCGCGCTCCTCCCGTCGAGCGCGCGGAAGGTGCCGGGGAAGTCGACGCGCAGCAGGTCCAGGGCGCGGCGCACGTCGACCCGCGCGAGCTCGCGCAGCGGGAAGCTGTCGCTGCGCAGGGCGAAGGCGGCGACGCTCCACGGCGGGGTGCGGGGGATGCCGCGGAAGGTGTCGCGGGGCCCGTCCGCGAGCTGAAGGGGGTAGTCGCCGATGTCCCGCAGGGCCGCCAGGGACGGGTCGGCGCGCGCGAGCAGTCGGCGCAGCGTGTAGTACTGGCGGAAGAAGGCGTGGAAGCCGCGGCTCATGGAGCGTCCGTCGCCCAGGTCCCACGAGCGCGCCCTGCCGCCCCAGGTCTCGCGCGCCTCGAGGAGGTGCACGCGCACGCCCCGCTCGGCGAGCACGGTGGCGGCCGAGATGCCCGCGATCCCGCCTCCGATCACCACGACGTCGGTCGACGGTGCGTCCTCGCGCCCCGCCGGCCCGCGATGCAGGACGGCCCGGCGGTCGCGGCCGGGGTGAGCGCTCATCGCTGCGCCCTGCCGTGCGCGTCGGCCGCATCGGCCCCGTCGGCCGGGTCGGCCCCGTCGGCCGCAGCCGCGGTTCCCGCCGGCCTCGCGGCCTCCGCCGATCCGGCGCGTGTCCACAGCAGCATCGCCAGCGTGACCATCGCGGCGCCGAAGCCGAAGTCCTCGATCGGGATGTCGAAGGGGAAGCGGATGCCCAGGGTCATCGCGTCGTCGTAGAGCACGATCGGGGCGGAGAGCTTCGTCAGCCAGCCGTCCACGAGGATCTGGAAACCGAGCACGATGGCCATCGAGATCCAATAGGCGGGGCGGCGGAAGAGGCCCGTGCGCAGCCACAGCAGCTCGAGCGCGGGCACGGCGATCAGCGCGATCACGGTGAGGATCGTGTACTCAGGCATTCCGGGACCCCCGCTCCTCGTCGGTGGGGCGGGCCCGGCGGCGCATCCGGCCGAGCAGGATCTCCACGGCCTCGAGGGTGAGCAGCGCGCAGATCGGGATCACCAGGAAGAACAGCAGCTCCTCGAGCGGCATGCCGCCGGGCAGCGTGATCCCGGAGATCTTCGCCGGGTCGTACCACCAGTGATGCCTGTGAATGCCGACGTAGTCCCAGACCAGGAAGATGATCGCGGTGGGGAGGAGGGCAGCGAGCAGCCGACGCGGGCTGCGGTGCACGCGCGCGCCGATCACGAACTCGAGCGGCAGCGTCACCAGCAGGCACAGCCCCAGCAGGATCAGGTACTCACCGTGCATGCGGCGCCCCTGCGCTCCTCGTCGCGCCCTCTGCCCAGTCCAGGCCGGTGGGGGACAGCTCCCGGGCCATGTCGAGCAGGAAGCGGGTGACGGTCCCGCGCTCGTCCGAGCTCAGACGGGCGGCGGCGCGCACGCGTCCCGCCTGCTGCCGCCCCATCGAGTCCATCGCCGCGCGGCGTGTCGCGGGGGACACGGCGATCGTCACCGCCCGACGGTCCGCGGGGTGGTGCCCGCGCGTGATGTGCCCTCCGCGGGCGAGCCGGTCCAGCAGCTTCGTCGTCGCGCCCGAGGAGATGCCCAGGTGCTCGCCGAGCGCCCCCGGCGTCGCGAGCTCACCCGTGTGGGCTGCGGCGATGAGGTAGTGCAGCGCGCGCATGTCCGTCGCGCCGAGGTCCATGAAGGCCCTCGACGCGGTGGAGAGCTCCTCCTCGGCCCGGCGCAGGGCGACGAGCGCCGCCATCAGCTCGTCGATCTCGTGCTCGGCGGACTCGTCGAGTCCCGAGCGGTCGGCGAGCTCCCCGTCGGGATAGCTCGCGGCGAGGTCGTGGACGCGCCAGGGCCGACGGCCGCGGGCGCTCGCGGGGGACTCGGGTGCGGCGGTGTCGCTCGTGCCGGGCTCGGTCATGGCGGCCACCCTACTGCCGGACGACGAATTCTGCTTCCACGGCTGGAATCTTCCCTAGGAAGATGACATGCTGAGGCACCCCGCGGCGCCGCTCGGATCCGCGGGTGCGCGCGGTGCGGATACCGTGCAGACAGGGGGACGATGGTGGAGATGAGCAGCGAGGCGATGGAGGAGATCGATGCCGTCGAGGACCACGTCGATGCCGCGCCGCAGCACGCCGACGCCGTGGGAGACGCTGACCTCCGCCCCGGCGATGGCGTCATGGTCGTGAGCGAGGACGTCCGCCGCGCGACGGCACGTCTGATGGACGAGGGCGCCCGGCGCGCACGCCGCCACGGGTCCGAGGTCCTGCAGCTCTGGGAGGTCGCCGCCGACCACCTGCAAGGGGGGAAGCTGCTGCGGCCGCGTCTGCTGCTGGAGACGTTCGACGCCCTGAGCGCGGCCCTTCCCTCGCGCACGGGCCGGCCCGTCGCCGAGCGGGCCGAGGCGGTGCGTCTCGCCGCGGCGCTCGAGGTGCTCCACTTCGCCTTCCTCCTCCACGACGACGTCATCGACAACGACCTCACCCGGCGCGGCCGCGCGAACCTGGTCGGCGCCCTGCTCGCCCCGAGCTCGGCCTCCGCGGGGACGGACGAGAACCGCGGCCACTGGACCCGCAGCCACTGGGCGCGCAGCACCGCCGTCCTCGTCGGCGACCAGATGCTCGCGCTGGCCCACCAGGTGTTCGCGCGCGCGGATCTGCCCCGCGCCGAGCGCCTCGCGCTGCTGGACGCGCTGGGCGACGCCGTCGCCGAGTCCGCCGTCGGCGAGTTCCTCGACGTCTCGCTCAGCGACGGCGTGATCGCTCCCGACGCGGACGTGATCGCCGAGATGACCCGTACGAAGACGGCGACCTACAGCTTCGAGCTGCCGCTGCGCGCGGCCTGCGTCCTGGCCGACGCCCCCGAGCCCGCGCGCGAGGCGCTCACGAGCGCCGGGCGGCACCTCGGCATCGCGTTCCAGCATCAGGACGACGCTCTCTCCGTGTTCGGGACCGCCGTCGAGCACGGCAAGGACCCCAGCTCCGACCTGCGCGAGGGCAAGCAGACCGCGATCACCGACTTCGCGCGCAGCACCCCGGACTGGCCGCTCATCGACGCGGCCCTGGGACGCGCGGACCTCTGCGCCCCCGACGGCCGCCACGTGCGCAGCCTGCTCTCGGACTGCGGCGCCGAGGCGCACGTCCAGGCGCTCGTGGCCCGTGAGGTGGCGCAGGCGCGCGCCGTCCTGGCGGATGCCGGGGACCTGATCCCCGCGCCCGCCGCCCGCGTGCTCGGCGCCGTGATCGAGGAGCTCGAAGGGAGGGCGCGGTGACCCGTGACCCCACCGGCCGCGAGCCCACCCGCGGGACCGGCCCCCATGGCCCCGGCGGCCGACGCTCGGAGCGACCCGAGGAGCACGGCTGTCCGCTGCACAGCGACATCCCCGGCGCGGGCCCCCTCGGCCTGCGGTCCCTGCTCCGGGACCCGAGGGTGCCCGGCGCGGAGCCGGGAGCGGGGCGCTCGGGGAGCGCCGATCGGCCTGGTACCGACCGGCCTGGTGGCGACCGGCCTGGTGGCGACCGGACCGGCGCCGACCGGCCTGACGGCGCCCGCGTCCCGCGCGTCTGGCGGATCCGTCCGCACCAGGCGGCGCGCGAGGTGCTCCGCCGCCGTGAGGGCACGACCCAGGCGGGGTTCACCGCCGAGGCGATCCCGAGCGGCTGGCTGCGCAGCCACCCGATCCTGCTGTCCGACGGTCCCGGCCACGACGCCCAGCGCCGCGCCGTCGGCCGCTTCTTCTCTCCGCAGGGCATCGAGCGCTCCAGCTCGGCGACCATGGAGCGCGAGGCCGTCCGCCTCGTCGGCGACGCGGTCCGCGAGGGCGGCTGCGACCTCGGTCAGCTCGCCCTGCTCTACTCGGTCGCGGTGAGCCGCGAGATCGTCGGCCTCACCGCCTCGCCCCTGGAGGACATGTCGCGCCGGCTCGTGCGCCTGCAGCGACAGCCGGGCGTCGACCTCACCCGCCCGCGCTGGGGCCGGTCCCTGCCCCAATGGGCGCTCGCCGCCGTCCGCGGACTCGGGCCGCTCGCCGCCTTCCACCTGCGCGACGTGCGCCCGGCGATCCGCCGCCGACGCCGCCACCGCGCCGACGACGTCATCAGCCACCTGCTCGACCAGGGCGCGCGGGGCGCCGACATCCTCGTCGAGTGCGTCACCTACGCGAGCGCAGGGATGATCACCACACGCGAGTTCCTCGTGATGGCGTGCTGGCACCTCCTGGACGACGAGGCGCTGCGCGCGAAGTTCCTCGACTGCGACCGCGACGAGAAGGCCGCGATCCTCCGCGAGATCATCCGCCTCGAACCCGTGGTCGGCCACCTCTACCGCCGCGCCCGGGAGCCCTTCGACGTGCCCGGATGCCCCGCGACGGCCGACGTCCATCCCGGTGACCTGATCGACGTCCATGTCCGGGACGCCAATGCGGACGCGCAGGTCATGGGCGAGGATCCGCTGGAGATTCGGCCCCGCCGCTCGCTGCCGCGCGGGGTCTCGCCGGCTGGGCTCAGCTTCGGCGCCGGGCCCCACCGCTGCCCCGGCGAGCATCTCGCGATCACCGAGTCGGCGGTGCTGCTGGAGCATCTGCTAGCGGCCGGCCCCCGCCTCGTTCGTCCCCCCGAGATCTCCTGGGACGACGTCGTCGCGGGATACCGCGTGCACGGCATGAGGGTCGAGTTCCCTGCGCGCGGTGCCTGAGAGCGGGGGAGTGTTCACACCGCGACACCGACTTCTCGAGCACCCGGAGCGCGGTGCTAGTCTCGCTTGCGAATGAACCACATTCTCCGGGGTCAGTGAAACTCTGAACCGGCGGTGACAGTCCGCGACCCGGCTCCCTCGGGAGTCGGTTGACCTGGTGGAACTCCAGGACCGACGGTAAAAGTCCGGATGGGAGGAGATGTGGCGTCGCTGTGCGCGGCGTCGGCTCGCCGTCGTCCGCCCCGGTGACGCTTCTGCCGCCGTGCCATCGCCCCGGACCACCGCCGATCCGGAGGCTTCCGTGCACGGGCACCACACGCCCCCATCCGCCGCACCCGCGACGCCCGACGAGCGCGCAGCGATGGATCGCGCCCTCGTGCTCGCCGCCCGTGGCCCCGCCGACGACGCGAACCCCCGCGTGGGCTGCGTCCTCCTGGCGGTCGACGGGACCACCCTCGGCGAGGGCTGGCACCGCGGCGCCGGCACACCCCACGCCGAGGTCGCGGCCATCGCCGATGCGCGCGCCCAAGAGAACGTGACCCACGGCGCGACCGCCGTGGTCACCCTCGAACCCTGTGCGCACACCGGCCGCACCGGCCCCTGCACGAAGGCGCTGCGCGACGCCGGGATCGCCCGCGTCGTGTATGCCCTGGCCGATCCCGGCGCCAGCTCGGGCGGAGGTGCTCGCGAGCTCGCGACAGTCGGCGTCGACGTGGTCCGCGGCCCGGGGGAGCAGCAGTCGCGCGAGCTCGTGGCAGGCTGGTACGCGCGGGCCGCCCGGGCCCCCGGGCGGACGCCGAATCCCGAGCACGCTCCCGTCCACCTCGTGCTCAAGACGGCGACGAGCCTGGACGGCAAGGTCGCCGCGGCGGACGGCACCAGTCAGTGGATCACCGGCGAGGCTTCCCGTGCGCACGCCCATACGGTGCGCGCCCGGACCGGCGCGATCATCGTCGGCACCGGCACCGTGCTGGCCGACGACCCGTCGCTCACCGCCCGGCCGGGTCCTGCCGCGCAGCCCGACTCCGCCGCGCAGCCCGACTCCGCCGCGCAGCCAGACCCTGCCGCGGGACCCGACCCGGCCGCGCGGACGCAGCCGCTGCGCGTCGTCGTCGGCCGACGCGACGTCCCCGAGGACGCGAGAGTGCGCGGCAGCGACGGAAGGTTCCTGCACCTGCGCACGCACGAGCCACGGGAGGTCCTCGCTGCGCTCGCCGCTCGCGGCGTCGGCCACGCCGTGCTCGAGGGCGGGCCGGGGCTCGCCACCGCCTTCCTCCGCGCCGGCCTGGTCGACGAGATCCACGCCTACCTCGCGCCCCTGCACCTGGGGGAGAGCGGCCGCTCGGCGCTCGCCGACCTCGACATCGCGACCCTCGCCGCGGCCCCGCGCTGGCGCACCGAGCACGTGCAGCGCCTCGGCGATGACGTGCTCCTCATCGCCCGCCGCGCCGCTCCCGGGCCTGCCCCCGGCTCCTGACCCCCGCTCTTGGGTTCTGATCCCCGCACCCACCCGTCGCCCACCCACCACCGGATCACCCACCGTCCGCTCCCGGAAGGAGACCCCATGTTCACCGGCATCGTCGAGGAGATCGGCACCCTCGAGACCCTCACCCCGCTGCCCGGCGGCGAGGCCCGCCTGCAGCTGCGCGGCCCGCTCGCCGCGTCCGACGCCCGCCTCGGCGACTCGATCGCGGTCGACGGCGTGTGCCTCACCGTCGTCGACCTCACCGGCGACCGCCGATTCGCGGTCGACGCGGTCCCCGAGACCCTGCGCCGCACCGCCCTGCGCGACGCCGCCCCCGGCTCGCGCGTGAACCTTGAGCGAGCGCTGCGGGCCGACGCCCGACTGGGCGGCCACATCGTCCAGGGGCACGTCGACGGCATCGCCTCCCTGCGCAGCCGCCGCGACGGCGGACGCTGGGTCGACCTCGTCTTCTCCATCGACCCCGCACTCGCGCCGCTGATCGCCGAGAAGGGCGCGATAACCGTCTCCGGCGTCTCCCTCACCGTCACCTCCGCGGGCGACGACAGCTTCGGCGTCTCCCTCATCCCCGCGACCCTCGGGGCCACCACCCTGGGCGATCTCGCGGAGGGAGGCCTCGTGAACATCGAGGTCGACGTGCTCGCGCGATACGTGGCGCGTCTCCAGCAGACCGGCGCGATCGGGGCCGACGCACCCGATCCGACCGCCCCCGAGGCCCCCGACACGCCTGACGCGCCTGACGCGCTTGACGCGCCCGAGGCCCCCGAGCCCGAGGCGGCGCGGCGATGAACGGGCCGACGCCGGCGGCGGCCGGGACGGGGGTCGGCGCGCTGATCCCCGGGGCGCGCGGGGCCAGGATCGACGCGGCGCTCGCGGAGCTGCGCGCGGGCCGACCCGTGCTCGTCGCGGACTCGGAGGACCGCGAGAACGAGGTCGACGCCATCATCTCCGCCGAGCTCGCGACCCCGCGCTGGGTGGGCTGGATGGTGCGGCGGACGTCCGGCTACCTGTGCGCCCCCATGCCCGCGGAGATCGCGGACCACCTCGAGCTGCCGCTGATGGTGCCCCGCACCGAGGACTCCCTGCGCACCGCCTACACCGTGAGCGTCGACGCCGCGCGCGGAGTCACCACCGGGATCTCCGCGAGCGACCGCGCCACGACCCTGCGCGCCCTCGCCGACCCCCGGGCCGTGCCCGCGGACCTCATCCGCCCCGGACACGTGATCCCGCTGCGCGCCGTGCCCGGAGGCGTCGGCGAGCGGCCCGGCCACACCGAGGCCGCCGTCGACCTGTGCCGCGCCGCGGGCCTCCCGCCCGTCGGCGCGATCGGGGAGCTGGTCAGGGACGACGGCGAGGTCATGCGGCTCGAGGAGGCGAGCGCCCTCGCCGCCGACGAGGGCCTCGTCCTGCTCACGATCGCGGACCTCGTCGACGGGCTCGGGGAGCACTCGGATCATCGCGGGGGCCCGGAGCGGGATGAGCCTCGAAGCTCTGCACCTGAGCCTGAGCCCCGGGCCTCTCCTCCGGCTCGCGTCGAGCACACGGGAAGCGCCGACCTGCCGACCCGGCACGGCGCGTTCCGGATCCACGGCTATCGCGACCTGCGCACGGGCGCAGACCACGTCGCCCTCGTGGCAGACGCGCCCGAGCGCCCGGACGAGCCGGCCCCGGCGTCCCCGACACTGGTCCGCGTGCATTCGGAGTGCCTGACGGGTGAGGCGTTCGGATCCCTGCGCTGCGAGTGCGGGCCGCAGCTCGAGGAGTCGCTGCGCCAGGTCGCCGAGCGCGGCGGCGCCGTGATCTACCTGCGCGGGCACGAGGGCCGCGGCATCGGCCTGCTCGAGAAGATCGCCGCCTACGACCTGCAGGACCACGGCTTCGACACCCTCACCGCCAACCTCGAGCGCGGATTCGAGGGAGACCTGCGCGAGTACGGCGCGGCCGCCGCGATCCTGCTCGACCTGGGCCTCGAGCACGTCGACCTGCTGACCAACAATCCGCTGAAGGCGCAGGAGCTCGCGCGGCACGGGATCGACGTCGCCCGCACGACCCGGCTGCTCGTCGGCCGCACCGCGCACAACGCCCGATACCTGCGCACCAAGGCCGAGGCGATGGGGCACCTCATCCCCCTCGACACCACCACGACCCCGGCCACGACAACACAGGCCAGCACACCTCTCACCACCACAGGAAGGACACCCCAGTCATGAGCGGAGCAGGAGCGCCCCAGCTGAACACGGACGGCAGCGACCTGAGGGTCGTGATCGTCGCCGCGAGCTGGCACGAGCAGATCATGAACGGACTCATCGACGGCGCCGCGCGCGCCCTGGAGAAGGCGAAGGTCAGCTCGGTAGACCTGGTGCGCGTCCCCGGTTCGTTCGAGCTGCCCGTCGCCGCCCTCCACGCCGCGGCCTCGGCCGACGCGGTCATCGCGCTCGGCACCGTGATCCGCGGCGGCACGCCGCACTTCGAGTACGTGTGCCAGGCTGCGACCCAGGGGCTCACCGATGTCACCCTGCGCACGGGCATCCCCATCGGATTCGGCCTGCTGACCTGCGACACCGAGCAGCAGGCGCTCGATCGTGCCGGACTCGCGGGCTCCGTCGAGGACAAGGGTGCCGAGGCTGCCGAGGCCGCCGTCGCGACCGCCAACGTCACCCGGCGTCTGCAGGAGGAGGCGGAGAGCTCGGGCCACCCGATCAGCAGGTCGGCGGCTCGCTCCGGAGGCGTCGGCTTCCGCGTCGCCGGGGTCGACTGAGCGCGCGGTTCGGGTCCACGCGCACGTGGCATGACCGGCCGCCCGGGCCCGCGCCGTCGTGTCGGCGCGGGTCTCCGGGCGCCCCGTGCACTTCGCGTAGCAGGAGGTCGGGTCACGACGGATAGAGCACGTCACCCGACCTCTGACTACGCGTAGTGCACGCCCCCGGCCGAGGACCCGCCGGAGCCGGGGCAGTGCGCCTGTTGGTGCCGCTCCGATGACTCAGCAAGGCCGGGCACCGCGAGTCCTCCACATCGTCGGGGCGGACGCTGCCATCCACAATCGGCGCGGAGGCCTGGTGGGGGCCCCGTGCACGGCAGAGGCTCCGGGTCATGGAATCGGAGCACAAGAAGGAATTGCACGTGATCCCGTCGTCCGTGCGCGAGGACAGCGGAATCTCCCGCCGGGTGATCGCGCGACAGATCGCACTGGGGACGCTCGTCCAGCTCGGGCGCGGGTGGTACGGAACGCCGGAGACTCCCGAGAAGGTAGCCAGCGCCTTGAAGATCGGGGCCCGGCTCACCTGCGGCGACGCCTTGGAGTTGCACGGCGTCTGGGTGGTGCGCGACGAGATGCTGCATGTGGCGACCCTGCGCGGGGAGAAGCCGCGCACGTCCGATCGCGAGGTCGTGTCCCACAAGTACCAGCACCGCTGGCCCGACTTCGAGCCGATCATGCCGATCCGCATCGCACTGGACCACCTCGCGCGTTGCCGCGGAGCGGAGGATGCCGCGATCGCCTTCGAGTCCGTGGCGAACCAGGGATTGCTGAGCGCGGAAGAGATCGACGGGGTGCTCGCGGGTCTGCCGGTGAAGCTGCGCCAGAGCATCGGCATCATCGACCCGCGTGCCCAGTCGGGCACCGAGACCCGGGTGCGCAGGTACCTGCAGCGTCTGGGGGTGTGCGTGGAGCCGCAATGGTTCGTCGACGGCGTGGGCCGCACCGACATCCGTGTCGGTGAGCGTCTGATCATCGAATGCGACAGCGCTGCCTATCACACCGACCCGGAGGCGTACGCGGAGGATCGGCGCCGGGACCAGCTGCTGATCGCGCTGGGGTACGTGGTCTTGCGGTTGACCTGGGAGGACGTCATCGAGGAGTGGGAACGGACCCGGGAGCTCCTGAGGTCCATCGTCGCCGATCGTCTGCACCGCAAGCGTCGATCACTACGGTGAGAACGGGGCCCTCCGCGACCGGGCTCTCCGCGACGGGGCGGCCAGGGCGCGATCGCCGGAAGGGATGGCGCCGCGGCCGCTGCTTTGACGCGGGTCTCCGGGCGCCCCGTGCACTTCGCGTAGCAGGAGGTCGGGTCGCGACGAATGGAGCACGTCACCCGACCTCTGACTACGCGTCGTGCACGCGCCGGCCGAGACCGCGCACTGAGGACCCCGCGATCCGCAGATCGACGACGTCCAGGCCCGGAGCGGCCGCACTGGGGTCGGCCCGCCGCCCCGGGCTCAGCTGTGCTGCTTGTCCGGACCGAACAGGCGGTGCTGGGCCTCTTCGCGGAAGGTCGTGGCGGCGGCGATCGAGTCGACCTCGCCGACCACGGGGTTCGGCTGGTGGGTGGCGCGGGTGCCGGCGTACAGGCTCAGCAGGTTCATCGAGACCGCGCGCTGGTTGCGGTGCCCCAGCAGCTTCGTGACGTGCACGCCCAGCCAGGCGAACCAGCCCACCGTGCCGGAGAGGCCGATCGACCCGGCGATCGGCAGGTCGGGCAGCTCGGTGATGGCGGCGCGGCGGCCGATCGTGGCCATGGTGCCCAGGTCCACGTAGTGGAACGGCTTCTTGCCCTTGCCCTGGGCGCGGACGTCGGCGTCGATCATGCGGGCGACGGCGCGGCCGGACTGGATGGCGGGCTGCGCGAGCTGGGGGAGGGCGTTCTCGCCGCCGGCGATGTCGCCGGCCGCATACACACCTGGGAAGCCCTTGACCTGCAGGTTCTCGTCGACGTCGAGACGTCCGCGCGAGTCCTGGGGCAGGCCCCAGTCCTTGACGGTCTCCGCGATCGCGACGCCTGCGGCCCACACGGTGATGTCGGACTCGAGGATCGAGCCGTCGTCGAGCTCGACGAAGTCGTAGCCCACGGACTTCACGCCGTGGCCCAGGCGCAGCTCGACGCCGCGGGCCTCGAGCTCCTCGGCCGCGTACTCGCGGAACTCCTCGCGGAACTCCTTGATGAGCTCGCCGCCGCGCTGCAGGAGCGTGATCTGGAGGGTGCCCGGGTCCATCTCCGGGTAGAGGATGTCCAGCTCCTGCATGCGGAAGTCCGCGAGGGCGCCGGCGATCTCGACGCCCGTCGGCCCGCCGCCGACGATCGAGACGTGCACCCTGTCGGTGTCCTCGATGCGGCTGGTGCGCTCGAGCTCGGAGAAGACGCGGTCGCGGATGGCGATCGCCTGCGAGCGCGTGTACATCGGCATCGCGTGCTCCTCGGCGCCCGGGGTGCCGAAGTACGTGGTCGTCGCGCCGTTGGCGAGGACCAGGTAGTCGTAGGAGAGCTCGTCGGGGCTGTTCGTGCCGTTCTCGAGGCGGACCACCTGCTGCTCCGGGTCGACGCCCACGACCTCGCCCTGGCGGTAGCGCATGTTCGGCACGTTCAGCGAGAGGCCGCGCAGGAACATGGTGACGTCGCCCGGGTTCAGCCCCGCGGTCGCGACCTGGTACAGCAGCGGTTGGAACGTCTTGTAGACGTTGCGGTCGATGAGGGTGACGCGCACACGAGTGTCGCGCAGGCCCAGCACGGCGTTGGCACCGGCGAAGCCACCGCCGATGATGATGACGTGAGGCCAGCTCGCGCCGTCCTTGGCAGGAACGGTCCGGCGACTGCCGAAGGGGAACTCGAACATCTTTCTCCTCGATGGACGGGATGGAGACGTGTCGGCGGCGGGCACGCCTGGGGGTTGGCGGGCGCGAGGATCACGGCGGGCGGACATCCCGAGGGGCGTGAGCTTCGACCGCGTCCCCGGAGGCTGTCCTCCACGACGGTATCGAGGGCCGGATCGATGCTAGTCCTTTCCCCCGTCGCGGTCTCCACCCCAGGCGTGGAAAGAGAAGGCGATCACCTCCTGCGCGCCACCAGTGTGGCACCCGCGACGCGCGGGCGCACTGATCCGGGCAGACTGGACCCGATCCCACGACGGCCGAGCCCGCAGATCCGTCGGCCCTCAACCCCGCAGACCGAGGAGACCACATGCCCGCACCCTTCTCCCTCCCCGACGGCTTCCTCGCCGATCTCCAGGCGCTGCGCCGGGATCTGCACGCCCACCCCGAGGTCGGACTGCAGCTGCCGTGGACCCAGGAGAGGGTCCTGCGCGAGCTCGAGGGCCTCGGGCTCGACGGCAGCCGGCTCGAGATCATCCGGGGCCGCGACCTGACATCGGTCGTGGGCGTACTGCGCGGCGGCAGACCGGGACCAGTGACCCTGCTGCGCGGCGACATGGACGCACTCCCCATCACGGAGGCGACGGGCCTCCCGTTCGCCTCGACCAACGGGGCGATGCACGCATGCGGGCACGACCTGCACGTGGCCGGACTCATCGGCGCCGCCCGGCTCCTCGCCGCGCGGATCGACGAGCTGCCCGGCACCGTCATCCTCATGTTCCAGCCGGGCGAGGAGGGGTACGACGGGGCCGGCCGCATGCTCGCCGAGGGACTCCTCGACGTCGCCGGCGAGCGCCCCACCAGCGCCTTCGGCATCCACGTCCACGCCGACTCGCCGACCGGGAGGATCGGCGTGCGCGGAGGCACGCTGATGGCGGCCTACTCGATCCTCGAGGTGACGGTGCTGGGCACCGGGGGCCACGGCTCGCGTCCGCAGGAGGCCCGCGACCCCGTGCCCGCCGCCGCGGAGATCGTGCTCGCCCTGCAGACCGAGGTCACCCGACGCTTCAGCGTCTTCGACCCGGTCGTGGTCACCGTCGGCGAGCTCCACGCAGGATCCGCCCCGAACGTCATCCCGGATCAGGCGCGGCTGCGCGCCGGCGTGCGCACGTTCAGCGCCGAGGCCGTCCGACGCGCCGCGCGCGAGCTGCCCGAGCTGGTGCGGCACGTGGCCGCCGCCCAAGGTCTGGAGGCGGAGGTCGAGTTCCGCGAGGTCCTGCCGGCGACGGTGAACGATGACGCCGCCGCCGAGGAGTTCGCGCGCGTGGCGCGCGACCTGTTCGGCGCGGACCGCGTCGAGCAGCTCGAACGCCCCCGCACGGGATCCGAGGACTTCTCGCGTGTGCTCGAGGCGGTGCCCGGCGCCTACGGCTTCGTGGGCGTGGCCGCCGACTGGGACCCCGAGCACCCGCCGGCCTCGAACCACTCCGCATACGCGATGTTCGACGACGAGGTGCTCGCGGACCAGGCGCTGCTGCTCGCGACGCTCGCCTGGGAGGCGCTCACGAGCGGCCGCTGAGCGCCCGCTCCCACCACTCCTGGATCGCGGCGAAGCGCTGCAGACGGTGCCGAGGACGGCCGGAGCGCGTGAGCTCGTGGTCCTCCCCGGGGAACACCAGCATCGAGGACGGCACCCCGTTGCGGCGCAGCGCCGAGAAGTAGCGGGTGCCCTGCTCGAGCGGGCATCGCAGGTCCTGCTCGGAGTGGATGACGAAGGTGGGTGTGCGCACGTCGCCGACGTGCGCGAACGGGCTCTGCCGGGCGATGTCGGCCGGGTCCGTGCCCACGTACTCGTCGCCGAAGTAGGAGCCGATGTCGCTCGTGCCCTGGAAGCTCGCAGGGTCCAGGAAGCCGCGCTCGACGATCGCCGCGGCGAAGCGATGGTCGTGGGCGATCGTCCACGCGGTGAGGAAGCCGCCGTAGGAGCCGCCCATGATGCCCAGGCGGGAGGCGTCGAGCCGGCCCGGACGGTCCTCGGCGTCGGCGGCGATCGCGCCCTCGAGGAAGTCGAGGACGTCGGCGAAGTCGTCGGTGCCCATGCGGTGCCTGATCGCGCGGCCGTGCGCCCGCCCGTACCCGGCGGAGCCGCGCGGATTGCAGTAGGCGACCGCGAACCCGGCGCCAGCGAGCACCTGCACCTCGTCGAACACGCTGACGCCGTAGTGGGCGAAGGGGCCGCCATGGATCATGAGGATCACGGGGAAGGGTCCCTCGCCCTCGGGCACCGCGAGCCAGCCGTGGACCGGGTAGCCGTCGCGGCCCGTCACCTCGAGCTCGCGCGGGGCGACGATCCCGGTTGAGCGCAGGTCGGCTCCGAGCTCGGTGAGCACGCGAGGGGCCGACGGCAGGGCCCGCGCCTCGCCCCCGTCGGGCCCGCCCGGCTCCGGGGCCCGCACCTGCACGAGCTCGCCCGCGCTGGTGGGGGTCGAGACCGCGGCGAAGACCACGACCTCCCCGGCCTCGCCGAACGGGGAGACGGCCGCGGTGCCGTGCGCCTCGAGGTCCCCGCCGAGCACCTCCTGCGTGGAGCCGTCGCGGGAGACGAGGTGCAGGTGGATGCGCCCGCGCGTGAGCTCGTGGACGAGCACCCGATCGCCCGCCGTGACGAGCGGTCCGGCCGTCGTCAGCTCGAGCTGGTCGGGGTCGGTGATCCGGCGCGGACGGGCGGGCGCAGAGGCGGTCGGCGGATCCAGCAGCCAGAGGGCTCGGTCCGGCGCGATCGCATCCCGGCCGTCGACCGGCTCGGAGGCGAGCAGGGCGAGGGCGCCGCCCGGGAGCGCGACGAGCTGGTCGATCGAGAGGCCGTCGGCCTCCTCGAGCAGGATCGATGCGGCCGAGGGGGCCTCGGCATCGATCGCGACGAGCACCGAGCGCAGATCGCGCTCGTCGGACTCGAGGCGGTCGCGCACGGCGAGCACGCGCGTGCCGTCGGCGGCGAAGGCGAGGGCCGTGTGGTCGTCCGTCCCCTCGGTGATCTGCCGGGCCGCGAGGGACGTGCGGGCGTCGCCGTCGGACCCGAGAGCCCCGTCGTGCCCCTCGTCGGTGCCGCTTACGACCCGCGGTGCCTGCGGGTACTCGGGCTCGTCGTCCAGGGACGGCAGGTCCAGGACGTGCACCTGGCGGGGGCGGTCGATGCTCCAGCCCACGCCGTTGGCGTGCCAGCGCACGCTGTCCACGCGGCGTGCGGGCTCCGCATCGGGGCCGATCCCGTCGACGGTGCCGTAGCGGCCGGGCTCGGGGACCCGCGCGAGGAACGCGAGGCGGGAGCCGTCGGGCGAGAAGACGAACTGGCCGACGCCCAGCGGGGCGTCCGTGACCTGCCTCGGCTCGCCGCCGCGGGGGTCCAGGAGATGGATCTGCGCGCGACCGCGCGCGTCGGGCCGCAGGAAGGCCAGGACGGAGCCGTCGGGGGAGAGGCGCGGCGCGGAGTCGGAGATCCCGCGGGTCAGGCGCCGACGCGCGCTGCTCTCCTGCCGCTGTGCTCCGTGCCGGCGCCGGGCGCCGTCGAGCTCGATGCGCCAGAGCTGGCCGACGCTGCGGTCGGCGCCCTCGTCCGGATGGGAGACGGCGACGATCGCGAAGGTCGCGTCGGGGGCGAGGGCGGGCGTGGAGACGGAGAGCAGGTGGCGGATGTCGGAGGGGTGCACCCCCAGACAGTACCAACGCGATGCGACCCCGTTCACATAAGTTGACGCTGTGAAGCCCATAATCACTAATAGTGTGTGGTGCGCCGACGAGCACTCGCCGACCGCCGCCTCCACGCCCCGTTCACACCCCCAGGTGGTCCCGTGTCCCCCTCGTCCTCCCCCTCCCGCATCTCCCGTCGCTCGTTCGCCGGCGCCGCCGCGCTCGCGGCCGTCGCCTCGCCCCTGCTGGCCGCCTGCGGAGGCTCCTCCGGATCCGGTGGCTCCGCGGACACCTCCGTGCTGAAGGTCGGCTTCCCCGAGGACAGCGAGAACTACGACCCCCACCAGCCGCCGTACACGGTCTCGCGCGCCGTCGCCCGGCAGATCGCCGACACCCTCGTCGACCAGGACCCGGAGTCCGGGGAGATCGTGCCTTGGCTCGCCGAGTCCTGGGACGTGAACAAGGACAGCTCGCAGTTCACCTTCCACCTGCGCGACGGAGTGACCTTCTCCGACGGCACCGCGTTCACCGCCGAGTCGGTGAAGAAGAACTTCGACCGGGTCGTCGACCTCGGGGCGCTCGCCTACATCGGCGCGAGCCACCTGCGCGGCTACCGGAAGACGGAGGTGGTCGATGAACGCACGGCGAAGGTCTCCTTCGACGGCCCGAACGCCCAGTTCCTGCAGGCCGCCAGCACCCAGACCCTGAGCATGCTCGCCGACGCGACCCTCGAGCTCGATCCGAAGGAGGTCGCGGCCGGGAAGGTGATCGGCAGCGGCGCCTTCACCCTCGCGGACTACACGCCCGGCGAGTCCATCACCCTCGCTCGCCGCGACGACTACGCCTGGGGCTCGTCGGTCTACAGCAACCAGAAGGCCGCCGCCTACGAGAGCATCAGGATCTCGTTCATCCCCGACCCGACGACGCTCGCGGGCGCGGTCTCCTCCGGCCAGGTCGATTTCGCGTTCCTGCTGGACACGTCGACCCTGCCCGCCGTCGAGGGCGGCCAGCTGCAGGTCTCGAAGAACCCGACGCGCGGCATCTCCTTCCCGCTGATCCCCTTCATCTACCGGGAGATCTTCGAGGACGACGGCGTGCGGCGGGCGCTGAACCCCGCGACGGATCGCGCGGAGATCGCCGAGCGCATCTACCAGGGCCAGGTGAAGCCCGCGACCGGGCTGCTCACGGCCTCCACCCCCGGTGCGGCCGACCTCTCGGAGTTCCTCGAGCACGATCCCGAGGCGGCGGAGAAGCTGCTCGAGGACGCCGGCTGGAGGACCGTCGGCAAGGACGGCATCCGCACCAACGACGACGGTGATCGGCTGAGCGTCTCCATCCAGTACACCAGCGGGAACACGGTCTACGAACAGCTCTTCCAGCTGCTGCAGGCGCAGTGGAAGAAGGTCGGCATCGAGTTCGAGCTCAAGCCCGTCACCGAGGCGCAGGCGAGCGAGACCGGCCTCTACGACGCGAAGTACGACCTCTCGACGTGGACGCAGGGACGGGCGGATCCCGACGTGCTGCGCGTGGTCTACAGCTCCTTCTACGAGAACCAGTCGTTCTTCTACGGCCACCCGGTCGACGAGATCGACGACGCCCTGCTGGCCCTGCAGAGCACGACGGATCCCGACGAGCGCGCGACGGCATCGGAGAAGGCCCAGCGCCTTCTGCTCGAGGGCGGGTACTCCGTCCCGCTCGTCGAAGCGATCTCGGTGAGCGCAGCCTCGAAGAAGATCCGGAAGATCGCCCTGGACGCCGAGAACAAGCCCGCCTTCGCCGATCTCGCGCCCGCGGACTGACCGCCGTGCTCCGCTACGTCCTGCGACGCCTCGGGCAGGCGGTGGTCGTCCTCTTGGGCGCCATCACCCTGTCCTTCATCATCGTCCAGCTGACCCCGGGGGACCCGGCCCGGCTCATCGTCATGGGCAGCGGGCAGGGCGATGCCGGCGCAGCCGACGAGGCCCAGCTGGGCCGGATCCGCGACGAGATGGGACTGGACCGACCGCTGCTCGTGCAGTACCTGAGCTATCTGCACCGTGTGCTCACCCTCGACTGGGGCACGGCCTACTCGCGGCAGCGCCAGGCGGTCTCGGCCGTGATCGGCGACAGCCTGGGATCCACCCTCGAGCTGGGGCTGGTGAGCCTGCTGTTCCTGGTGATCCTCGGCATCGCCTTCGCGCTGGGAGGCGTCCTGCTGCCCACGGCCGCCCTGCGCTCCGCCTTCCAGGCCGTGACCGTCATCGGGATCGCAGTGCCCTCGTTCGTGATGGCGATCCTGCTGCTGCAGATCTTCTCCTTCCGCCTGGGATGGTTCCCCGCCTTCGGGGCCGACGGACCGCGCGCCGTGCTGCTGCCTGCGCTGACCATAGCGCTGCTCGGCGCGGGGACACTGAGCCAGGTGTTCTCGCGGAGCATCCGCGAGGTCTCCGCGGAGGGGTACGTGGAGGTCGCCCGCGCTCGCGGGCTCGGCCCCGTCCGCGTCGTCCTCGGCCACGTGCTGCGCAATGCGAGCCTGCCGGTGTACACGATCATCGGGATGCTCGTGGGCGGTGTGGTGTCCGGCGCGGCGATCATCGAGACGATCTTCGGCCGTCCGGGGATCGGCAACCTCTACGTCGAGGCGGTCACCGCGCGCGACTTCCCGCTGATCCAGGCGCTGATCGTCCTCACGGGCGGGCTGTACGTGCTGGTCACGCTGGTGGTCGATCTGAGCTACCCGTTCATCGATCCGCGCGTGGTCTCCCCGGCGCATCGAGGAGGCCGACGATGACGAGCGACCAGCGGGCCGAGCAGGCCCCGCACCCGCAGCAGACGCAGCGCCCCCAGCACCCCCAGCGGGCCCGGCATGCGCTGCGCGTCCTCGGGGCGCGGCCGGGCGTCGCGCTCGCGAGCCTGTTCCTGCTGCTGCTCGTGGGATGGATCCTGGCGCCGAACCTGTTCGCGCCCACGGACCCGATCGAGGCCGTCGGACCGTCGCTCGCCCCGCCGAGCTCGCACTACTGGTTCGGCACGGACCTCAACGGGCGCGACGTCTACAGCCGCGTGGTCCACGGAGCGCGCTCCTCGCTGCTCGCGGGCCTCGTCGCGATCGCGATCTCGCTAGTGTGCGGCGGGCTGCTGGGCATGGTCGCCGGCTACGCCGGCGGGATCCTGGACGCGGTGATATCGCGCGCCGTCGAGGTGCTGGTCTCGATCCCGGGCCTGCTGCTCTCGCTCGCGATCATCTCGGCGCTCGGCTTCGGCGTGGACAAGGTCGCCATCGCGGTGGGCATCTCCGGCATCCCCGGCATGGTGCGGATCGCGCGCGCCGAGACCCTGCGGATCATCGGGCTGCCCTTCATGGATGCGGCGGCCACCAGCGGCACCCGGCGGGTGATCGCGATCCTCACGCACGTCGTCCCGAACGCCTCGGGCGCGATCGCCGTGGTCGCCGGGATCGACCTGGGCGGCGCGATCCTCGCGGTCGCGTCCCTGAGCTTCCTGGGCTTCGGCGCCGTCCCGCCGCAGCCCGAGTGGGGATCGCAGATCAACGAGGGGCGCACGTACATCGCGAGCGCCTGGTGGTGGACCCTGTTCCCGTCTCTGGTGGCGGCGCTGACCGTGCTGAGCGTCAACCGGGTCAGCCGCGGCATCGGCACGAGGGAGAACCGATGAACGAGAGCACGAGGACATCCTCGGGACGCGCGCTGCACGGCGCCGCGTCCCCCGTCCTACGGATTCAGGACCTGGCCGTGCAGTACGTCCGCCGCGGGCGCTCGACCACGGCGGTCGACGGGGTCTCCCTGCAGATCGCGCCGGGCGAGTCCGTCGCGCTGGTGGGGGAGTCCGGCTCGGGCAAGACCACGATCGCGCGGTCCGTGCTGGGGCTGCTCGACGAGCGCGCCCGCGTGCACGGGTCGGTGGAGGTCGCGGGGCGGGACGTGCTCGAGCTCGGGGCGCGCGGCGCGCGCCGTCTGCGGGGTCGCGACATCGGTTACGTCCCGCAGGACCCCGGCGGTTCGCTGGATCCGTTGAAAAGGGTCCTCGACCAGGTCGTCGAACCGCTGCGCATCCATCGCATCGGCGATCCGCGGCAGCATCGGGACCGGGCGCTGCAGGCCCTGCGGGACGCGGGGCTCGACGATCCGCGGTCCCTCGCCGGTCGCTGGCCGCACGAGCTCTCCGGCGGGCAGCGCCAACGGGTGCTGATCGCCGCCGCGATGGTCACCGAGCCCGCGCTGATCGTCGCCGACGAGCCGACCAGCGCACTCGACGTCACCGTGCAGCGCCGGATCCTCGATCGGATCGGGGAGCTGACGAGCTCGCACGGCACCTCGCTGCTGCTCATCACCCACGACCTCGCGATCGCGGCGGACCGCACCGACCGCACCCTGGCGCTGCGCACCGGGAAGGTCGTCGACGAGGGCCCCAGTCGCAGCCTCCTGGTCGACCCGCAGCACCCGTACACCCGCGCGCTCGTCGAGGCGATCCCGGGCCGCTCCCGCACCCTCGAGGAGATCGAGTCGCCGCGGCCCTCGCCGGGGGACGAACCGCTCGTGCGGGCTCGCGGCATCGCCCGGACCTTCGGGTCGAGGCGCGAGCCCGTCACCGCGCTCCTGCCCACCGATCTCGAGGTGCGGCCGGGGGACAGCATCGGGATCGTCGGGGAGTCCGGCTCGGGCAAGACCACGCTCGCGCGGATCCTGCTGGGGCTCACCCGCCCGGACGAGGGGGACGTGCACGTCGCAGGTCGCGCCGTCACCCGCGGCGACAGGGCGATCCGCCGCGTCGTCCAGCCCGTCTTCCAGAACCCCCACTCCTCCTTCGACCCCGCGCGCACCGTCGGCTGGTCGGCGCTGGAACCGGTGCGGGCGCTGGCGCCGCGACCCCGCGCCGCTCGACGGCAGCTGCTCGAGCGACTCTTCCGGGACGTGGGGCTCGACCCCGTGCTCGCGGGCCGGCGCCCGGACGAGCTGTCAGGCGGGCAGCTGCAGCGGGTGGCGATCGCCCGCGCGCTCAGCGTCGAGCCGCAGGTGCTCGTGTGCGACGAGGCGGTCTCCGCCCTGGACGTCACCGTGCAGGCGCAGATCCTGGCGCTGCTCGCGCGCCTGCAGCACGAGCACCGGCTGGCCCTCGTGTTCATCACCCACGATCTCGGCGTGCTCCGCCAGGTCTGCCGGGACGTGCTGGTGATGCGCCGCGGAGAGGTGGTCGAGCGCGGGGCCACCGCGGACGTCCTCACCGACCCGCAGACGGACTACACCCGTGAGCTGATCGCCGCGATCCCCGGCGCCGCCGAGGAGGCTCCCCTCCTCTGAGAGGACCGGGCCCGCCCCGGAGGCACCGCACCCGCCCTCGGGGAAGCCGCGCCCGCTCCCGTGGGCCCCGGGACGGCGGTGCGCTCGCGTCGTGGCGACACTGTGACGCGATTGTGACCAAGGCACGTCGGACCTCGCGGGAAAAGAACCGGTGACCGGCGCGAATGCAGCCGAAGGTCGAAGGGTCGCGGACGGGGCGCCACGCGCCGCCCGGCGGGTGCGCGGGCAGTGCGGAGTTGAGTTGTGGTGCGCGGCACCCTACGGTCGACGAGGCGCCCAGCGGCGTGTCGGTGCGGCTCCGCCCACCGTGGCGCTGCGGCTCCGACCTCCGAGCAGACCCCGACCCCCGACGAGAGCGCAGGCGATTCCGTGGACTTCGGCGAATTCCTCAGCTCCCGCTCGAGCGAGATCCTGTTCGCCGCCGCCCAGCACTTCAGCCTCGTCGCCCAGTCCGTCGTCCTGGCGACGGTCCTCGCCGTCGCGATCGCCGCGCTCGTGCACCGCTCGAGCCTCGGCCGCGCCGTCGCGAACTCGGTGAGCGCCGTGGGGCTCACCATCCCGTCCTTCGCCCTCATCGGTCTGATGGTCGCGCCCTTCGGCTTCGGGGTGAAGCCCGCCGTCATCGTGGTCGTCTTCTTCGCGGCGCTGCCCATCCTGCGCAACGCCATCGTGGGACTCGCCGGGGTGGATCCTGCGCTCGTCGAGTCGGCGCGCGGCCTGGGCATGAGCCGCCTGGGCATCTTCTTCCGCATCGAGCTGCCGCTCGCCTGGCCCGTGATCCTCAGCGGAGTGCGCGTCTCCGCCCAAATGGTCATGGGCGTCGCGGCGGTCGCCGCCTACGTGCTCGGTCCCGGGCTCGGCGGCTTCATCTTCCAGGGCCTCTCGCGCCTCGGCGGCGCCGGGGCGATCGAATCGGTGGTGACCGGCACCGTCGGCGTCATCCTCCTGGCCCTCATCCTCGACCTCCTGCTGCTGGGCCTCGGCAGGCTCACGACCTCGAAGGGCATCCGGTGACCGACTCAGACCCCCGCACCCAGACCACCGCCGCGGACTCCGCCTCCGGCGAGGCCACGGGCCGCTCGATCTTCCTGGACGCCGTCACCAAGCGGTACCCCGGGCAGGAGCGGCCGGCCGTCGACGGCGTCACCCTCGAGATCCCCGAGGGACAGGTCGTCATGCTCGTCGGCCCCTCCGGCTGCGGCAAGACGACCACGCTGAAGATGATCAACCGCCTCATCGAGCCCACCGAGGGGCGCATCGTGCTGGGCGGCGAGGACGTCACCACGATCAACGGCGACGAGCTGCGCCGCCGCATCGGCTACGTCATCCAGGCCGGCGGCCTGTTCCCGCACATGACCGTCGCCCAGAACATCGCGCTCGTGCCCAAGATGCTGGGCTGGGACAAGGCCCGCATCGCCGAGCGCGTCGAGGAGCTGCTCGAGCTCGTCGGCCTCGATCCCGACGTCTACCGCTCGCGCTTCCCCAAGGAGCTCTCGGGCGGACAGCAGCAGCGCGTGGGCGTCGCCCGGGCGCTCGCCGCCGATCCGCCCGTGCTGCTCATGGACGAGCCCTTCGGGGCCGTCGACCCGATCACCCGCCAGCGCCTGCAGGACGAGCTGATCCGCATCCAGCAGGAAGTGCGCAAGACGATGGTCATCGTCACCCACGACTTCGACGAGGCCGTGAAGCTCGGCGACTGGATCGTGGTCTTCCGCGAGGGCGCGCAGATCGTCCAGTACGACACCCCCGAGCGGATCCTCGCCGAGCCGGCCGACGAGTTCGTCGAGAACTTCATCGGCTCGGGCGCCGCCCTCAAGCAGCTCGGCCTGCGCCGCGTGCGCGAGGTCGAGGCGGCCGACGCGGTCGTCGCGCACGCCGGCGGCAACGCCGCCGAGGCCCTGCGCCGCGCCGAGGAGGCGGGCCACAACCACGCGGTCGTGGTCGACGAGCGCGGACGCCCCATCTCCTGGCCCTCGCGCCGCGAGCTCTCCCGCATGACGCGCCTGCCCACCGAGCTCGACCCGGCGCTGCCCGTCGTCGGCTCGGGCGCGACCCTCAACGACGCCCTGGACACGATGCTCGTCTCGAGCGCCGGCGCCACCCTGGTCACGGGCCGCGGCGGCGTCTTCGAGGGGGTCGTGGACGTGGAGACGATCATGGACGCGATCACCATGGCCCGTCAGAGCGCCGCCGAGCGCTCGAGCGAGGCCCCGGTGGGCACCAACACGGGTGCGGTCGATGTCGTCATCGACGACGAGGGCACGGCCGTCACCGCCCCGCAGGGATCGGCCCGCGATGACTGAGCGCACAGCGACCGACACCGCCGCCCAGGCAGCGGACGATGCCGCGACCGGCGCCGCGACCGAGGCGACGACCGATGGGGCCGGCGCGCGGCGCGCCCCCGCGCCGCGCCCCTGGCGCCCCCTCATCGTGCAGATCCTGGCGCTGCTCGCGATCCTCGTGGTCTACGGCGCGTGGCTGCTGCTCGCGCCGCTGACTGCGACCGAGCGCAACACCCTGAATCCCTCGACGATCCTCGAGCTCACCGGCCAGCACCTCGCCCTCACCCTGGTGGCGACCGTGATCGTGCTCGTGATCGGCGTGCCGCTGGGGATCCTGCTGACCCGCGGACCCTTCCGGAAGGTCGCCGAGCCCGTGCTGGCCGTGGCGAACTTCGGGCAGGCCGCGCCGGCCGTCGGCCTCATCGTCCTGCTCGCCGCCTTCGTGCCCAACGGGTTCCAGGCCTCGATCATCGCCCTGGTGCTCTACGCGATCCTGCCGGTGCTGCGGAACACCATGATCGGCGTGCGCGGCGTGGACCAACGCCTGGTCGAGGCGGGGCGGGGGATGGGCATGACCGCCTTCTCCGTGCTGCTGCGCGTCGAGCTGCCGCTCGCGGTGCCGGTCATGCTCTCGGGCGTGCGCACGGCGCTCGTCCTGCTCGTGGGCACGGCCTCGCTCGCCGCCTTCGTCAACGGCGGCGGACTGGGACTGCTGATCACGACCGGCATCAACCTGTACCTGTTCAAGGTCCTGATCTCCGGCGCGCTGCTGGTCGCGGTGCTCGCCCTGATCGTGGACTGGGCCGGCCGCGTCGTCGAGCACGTCGCCCGACCGAAGGGACTGTGAGCATGCACGAGACCACGCCCACCGGCCGGCCCGGCCGCCGGCCCGCCGACCGTCCGGCCCCCGGGTCCGCGGACCTTCCCGGCGGCTCCTCCCTCGCCGGTTCTGCCCGCGGAGGCGGCCCCCTCGGCAGTCGCCGCCTCAGCCGCCGACGGCTGGGGCTCCTCGCGGCGCTCGGCCTGCTGCCGCTCGCCGGCTGCGGGCTGCGTCCCGCGACCGCCTACGCGCCGGACGTCGCCCCCGGGAAGATCAAGCGCATCGACGACCTGCCCCAGGACGCGCGGATCACCGTCACCGGCAAGAACTTCACCGAGCAGCTGATCCTCGGCAAGATCGGCGTGATCGCCGCCCGCGCCGCCGGCTTCGAGGTCGACGACCTCACCAACGTCCCCGGCAGCGTCCCCGTGCGCGAGCTCATGACCAACGGCGGGGCCGACATGACCTGGGAGTACACGGGCACCGCGTGGCTCACCTACCTGGGGGAGACCAAGGGCATCCCCGACAAGAAGAAGCAGTGGCAGGCCGTGCACGACGCGGACCTGGACAACGGCCTCACCTGGCTGCCGCCCGCGCCGCTGAACAACACCTACGCCCTCGCGGTGCGCAGCGAGGCCGTCGAGGAGCTGGGCGGCATCACCAAGCTCAGCCAGCTCGAGGATCTCCCCGTGAAGGACCGGACCATCTGCGTGGAGTCGGAGTTCAACTCTCGGGCCGACGGTCTCGTGCCGCTGCTCAAGGCCTACGACATCCCCCGTGGGAAGGACGACGGCGTCCCCGCCGGCAACATCAGCCTCTACGACACCGGCGCCGTGTACACCGCGACCGACCGGGGCAGCTGCAACTTCGGCGAGGTCTTCACGACCGACGGGCGCATCCAGAGCCTGGACCTGACGATCCTCGAGGACGACCGCCACTACTTCCCCGCGTACAACGTGGCCCCGGTGCTGCGCACCGAGACGCTGAAGAAGCACCCTCAGCTGGAGGACGTCTACGAGGCGGTGACGCCCGAGCTCACCGACGACGCCCTGCGCTCGCTCAACCTGCGGGTCGACGAGGGCGGCGAACTGCCGGCGGACGTCGCCTTCGACTTCATGGTCGAGCAGGGGCTGGTGTCCCGGCCGTAGGCCGCTCCCGCCGCGGACCCATCGGCCCGCGGACCCGCCGGCCCGTCGGCCCGCCGAGGGGCGCCTCGGCTCGGTAGGATCGAACGGTCGCGTCCGACTCCACGCGCGGAGGTCCTCCCGGCATGTCACCTCGTCACCTGTCCTCCCGCGCCAGACCGCGCCCGGAGGAGCTGCGGGTCGACCTCCAGCACCTTCCCGTCGGCATCCCCGTGCGCGGTGCCCGCTTCTCCTGGGTGGTCCCGCAGCTGGGCGACTCCATGCAGAGGCTGCACCGCATCCAGGTCGCCCGCTCGCCGCGCGGCTTCGGCAGCCCGCTCTGGGACACCGGCTGGGTGACCTCGGAGCGCTCGGTGGCCGTGCCCTACGAGGGGCCCGACCTGGACCCTTCCACCCCGTACTGGTGGCGGGTCGCCGTGGACACCGACGCCCCCGGCGACTGGTCGAGCGCCCAGTGCTTCGTCACCGCGGCGGACGCCTGGGGCGGCGAGGCCATCTGGGGCCCGGTCGCGATGGACGAGTGGACCGCGGAGGACATCCCGTGGGTGCTGCTGCGCACCGAGTTCGATCTGCCCGCACAGCCCGTCCGCGCCGCCTTCGTCGAGGCCGCGGGCCTGTCCCCGGAGGGCGGGCCGACGCCCCACGGCCCCCGCGGCGGCCGCCAGCACGTGTACAAGCTGTGGGCGAATGCGCAGGTCGTGGGCTACGGCAGCGTGCGCTCGGGCTTCGAGGAGGCGATGTACCACACGCACGACCTCACCGGTGTGCTGCGGCCCGGCCGCAACGCCCTCGCGGCCCTGTGCTGGGCGGAGCAGGGGCGGGCGTTCAGCGCCCGCGTGGTGGTGGTCCTGGCCGACGGCACCCGCCTCGAGGTGCCGACCTCCACCCGCTGGCGGGCGTTCAGCGGGGCGATGATGCTGCCGGGGCTCGGGGACATCGGCGGCGGCTGGTTCCGGGCTCCGCGCGAGGACTGGGACGCGCGGCACGAGCCCCGCGGCTGGCAGAGCCCCGGCTTCGACGACTCCGGGTGGGACCGCGCCCGGCCCAGCGAGGCCGAGCTGCCGCCGCCGATGCCCGCGACCGTCAGCATCCGCCACCACCTGGGCGAGACCGTGCGCGCCCACCGGGTGAGCGGGTCCGCTCCCGCCGGCCCCGCTCCCGCCGGGGCCGCGCCGGCCGGGGCCGCGCCGGCCGGGCCCCCGGTCGCCGGGTCCCCGACCGGCTCGTCGGCACGGGCGGGCGGCGGCGAGATCTGGCGAGCTGACCTCGGCCGGGAGATCGTCGGCGGGATCCGCCTCGAGGTGGTCGGTCGCGCGGGCGCGCGGATCCGGGTGCGGCTCGGCGAGGAGCTCGAGGCCGACGGCACGGTGCGCTCCCGCCTGCGCACGAGCAACGTCTATGAGGAGACGTGGACCCTGCGCGACGGCCCGCAGACCATCGAGCACTGGGGGCTGCGCGCCTTCCGCCACGTCGAGCTCGAGGCCGACGCCGGCTCCGGCCTCGACCTCTCCCGCGCCCTGCGACCCGTGGTGCTGCGATCGCCGGCCATGGGCGGCGGCTCCTTCACCTCCTCCGACCCCGACCTGGACCGGGTGTGGGAGATGTGCCGGTACTCGATCGAGGCGACCAGCCAGGACCTCTACGTGGACACCCAGTCCCGCGAGCGCCTCCCCTACGAGGGGGACGCCCTGGTCAACCAGCGCTCCCAGTACGCCGTGGAGCCGTCCTTCGCGCTCGCCCGCAGCTCGCTGGCCTTCCTCGCCCGCCGTCCCACCTGGCCGGCCGAGTACCACCTGATGCCGCCGCTCATGGCCTGGGAGGACTATCTCGCCACGGGCGATGACCGGCGCCTGCACGAGGACCTCCACTTCCTCGAGCAGGGCGGCTACCAGCACCTCCTCGACGGCGGCCTGGTCCGCAAGGACCCGGGCAGCGCGAGCGAGTGGGACGCCGACCTCGTCGACTGGCCCCAGGGCTCACGCGACGGCTTCGAGTTCACCGAGGTCAACACGGTCGTCAACGCCTTCCAGGCCGCGGCGTTCCGCGCCCTCGCCAGGATCGGCGAGGCGATCGGGGACCAGCGCGTCGCGCAGAGCTATGCGGAATCGGCCGCAGCGGCGACCACCGCGCTGAACGACCGGATGCTCGGAGACGGCCCCTCCTACGCCGACGGGGAGGGCAGCGAGCACCGCTCCCAGCACGCGACCGCGATCCCCGTCGCCCTCGGCCTCGCACCGGCCGCGCGACTGCCCGCCCTCGGTGGGTTCCTCGCCTCCGGCGGCATGCGCATGAGCGTCTACGGGGCGCAGTTCCTGCTGGACGCCCTGTTCGCCGCCGGACGCTCCCGCGAGGCGATCGCGCTGATGACGGCACGGACCACCGAGAGCTGGCTGCACCAGATCGACGACCTGGGCGCGAGCATCGTCCCCGAGGCCTGGGACCCCGCGCAGAAGCCCAACATGTCCTTCTCGCACGCCTGGGGGACCGCGCCGGTGAACGTCATCGCGCGCTGGGTCCTCGGCGTCCAGGTGATCGAGCCGGGAGCCGCGCGGGTGCGCATCGCCCCGCATCCCGGCCCACTGGCACGGATCCGCGGGGTCGTGCCGACCATCCGCGGGCCCGTCGACGTCGACCTGGATCGTGACGCCGGTCGGCTCCGGGTGCACGTGCCGCCGAACACCCGCGCCGAGCTCGTCCTGGACCGTGCGGAGCTCGGGATCCACGGCCACCCGCGCATCGAGGCGCCGGGGGAGTGGGCGCTCGGTGCGAGCGAGGACGAGATCGTCCTCGACGGCGTCACCGCGGGGGACGTGCAGGTGCGCTGGCACGAGTGAGCAGCGCCTGAGGGGCGCGGGGCCGCGCTCTCACGCGTCCGCGCCCGTGTTCCTGCCCGCGTCCGTGTCCGTGGGCGCATCGGCGCGAGCCGCACGTCGTGCCTCCCGACGCATCAGGAGTGCGCGGGCCACCACGGCGAGGGCCGCGAGGACGATCACGACGGCATGCAGCGGATGCAGGTCCTTGGTGAGGCTCGGGGCCGGATCCGGGCCGGCCAGGTGCAGTGCCAGACCGGAGCCGTAGGCGATGACGAGCAGGGCGGTCCAGAGGCGGAGCGGACGCAGCCGGGCATCGAGCAGGACGCTCAGCGCGGTGAGGACGACGGGGAGCACCGCGATCATCGCGAACCCTCCGGCGACGAGCACCGCGCTGGCGGCGGCGGAGATGAGGGCGGTGCGGGGGAGGGCGCGGCCGGTGCGGTTCATCGTGCCGCCTCCGCCGTGGTGCGCAGGTCGTCGAGCCAGCTGACGAGCCCTCCGCCGAGCATCTGCGCGGCGGCCTCGGCATCGTCTCCCTCGAGGGAGTCCAGCACCTCGGCGTCCCAGGACTCCTCGGTGTGCACGAGCGTCCCGTCGTCGGTCTCCGTGACCGTCCAGAGGTGGGTGCCCTTGTCGATCGTGAGCGTGTCGCCGACGGCCGGGCCCTCCCAGAGCACGCAGTGACCGGGGTCGATCTGCCTCACGGTGGAGGTGATGTGCAGGGTGTCCGCGGCGGAGATGTCGGATTCCGGCACCGGCGTCGTCCAGCGGAACTGGGAGCCCTTCGCGAGCGGCCCGGAGTCCAGGCGCTCGATGCTCGTCACGGCGCTCTGCCAGTCGGCCCACGTCTCGACATCGGTGAGGGTCTTCCAGACCGTGTCGGCGGGGGCGTCGACGAGGAGGTCGTGCGCGCTCGTCGCCGAGGCGGAGGTGTCGATGCCCTCGCCCCCGCACGTGGCCTTGCCGGCGGTGCTCGTGGTGACGTCGGCGGGGGCTTGCGCCGACCCGCCGGCATCGGAGGCATCGGAGCCGTCCGAGCCGTCCGAGGCCTCGGTGGCGGACGGGTCGGCGTCGTCGGCGGCCGAACGGGCGTCGGGTGCGGGGGAGCCGCACGCGGTGGCGACGGCGAACATGGTCGTGGCGGCAGCAGCGACGAGGGTGAGGCGTAGGGGGCGTCGGGTGATGGTCATGGCGGTTCCTCTGTCCACGGTGGCCGGCTCGAGGGGAGCCGGCGAGGCGAATGTGGCCGAACGATCGTAACCTTACGGGCGTTTACTCAACGTGCGCAAGACCCTCCGACATCTTCGGTGAACGCATGTAAGGTCAGAGCATGAGCACGTCGACGACTGATGGGGGTGCGCCGCCCGCACGCAGGCGCAATCCGCGCGGCGAAGGGGAGCGCCTCAAGGGCGAGATCAGCGATGCGGCACTCGCACTCCTGGACGAGACAGGGGATGCGGGCGCGGTGACGCTGCGGGCCGTCGCCCGCCGGGTCGGCATCTCCGCCCCGTCGATCTACGGGCACTTCGAGAACCGCCAGCAGATCCTGCTCGCCGCACTCACCCGCGCCTTCGCCGAGATCGACGCCGAGCTGCGCCGGGTCGTCGAGGTGGCGGGGCCGGAGAGCCGTGACCGGCTCCTGGCGCTCTGCGAGGGCTACCTCGACTTCGCCCGCGCCCGTCCCCACCGGTACCTCGTCATGTACGGCGGGGTCTGGAACGCGGCGCAGGACATGGCCGATGACTCCGTCCCGCGCCATGAGGTGGCCGCCCTGGGCATCGCGACGCTCGAGCTGCTCCAGGAGCTCCTGGCGGCGTGCGTCGCCGACGGCAGCTCGCAGAGCACGGATCCGGACGCCGATGCGATCGCGCTGTGGGTCGCGATGCACGGGCTCGCGCACCAGAGGATCGTCTCGACCGCCTTCACCTGGCCGCCCGACATCGACTCCCGCCTCGTCGCGAGGATGGCCTACATCTGAGCCGCGTCGCTGCCGGCGGGAGGGGGCGCGGACCGATCAGCCGCGCCGCCTCGTCGGTACGGACGGGTCGCCGCGGTGCGTGAGAAGCCGAGCGCCTCGTAGAGGCGCTTCGCGTCCGGTCGATGCTCGTCGACGGTCAGCGTGATCGTGCGCGCGCCCTTGCGCTGCGCCGCCGTGTCCAGCAGGCCCCGGGCGATGCCGCGCCGTCGGGCCTCGGGGGCGACCGCGAGGAAGTCGACGTACAGGGTGTCGGTCCCCTGCATCTGACCGCTGAGGTATCCCCGCACGCATCCTCCTTCGGAGTGCACGAACGTCGAGTAGGAGCCGCCGTGCTCCAGGAGGCCCGACGCCGACGCATAGGTGCCGGGGAACTCCGCTTCGTGGAGCTCGGCGAGGCGCGGGAGATCCTCGGGCCGCGCTGCTCGGACGGCATCGTGCGCGGTGCGCTGAGCCGACGGGTCGTCGTCGAGCGACGCCGTGTACTCGAAGTTCGCCTCGCCGGCGGACCATCCGCAGCGCTCGGCGAGCCTCGCCATCTGCGCGTTCTCCACCGCGGCGTACATCTCGTGACGGTCGACGGGGGCCTGGGAGATCACGGACTCCAGCAGTCCAGGCGCCTGCTGCTCCCATCGCCCCTTCCGCGTCCAGGGCCCGTGGACCCACGAGCGATCCAGCTCCGTGTCCCACTCGATGAGGGCGGCCCCGTCGACCCGTCCATCGGCGCCCCGGCTCACGCGCAGCGTCTCGCGCCAGTCCTGGTCGAGGTTCTCGAGATCCTCGCGGATCCCCGCCTCGTCGCGGCCGAGATACGCGCACGCCGTCGCTGCGCCGTGCTGCAACTCGAGGATCAGCCGCAGAGCCGCGTCGTGGTCTTCGGGAGAGGCGGTGGTGTGCATGGTCCGAGGTTCTCATCCGCAGGACGGAGGCGGCATCCGGTTATTCGAGGCGGGCCGCCGTCCGCAGCTCAGCGAGCCATTCCTCGCCCACTCGTGCGCCGTCGGGGAACGCGTCCTCGATGTCGAACCGCCAGGTCGTGGCGAGGGCCAGGGTGAGCCGTCGGCACTGGGCGAGCAGGGTCGCGTCGGGGTGCGCGGGGCCGCCGTGATCGGTGCTCGCCGCGGAGCGGTAGTGCTCAGCGCCCTCGGGCGGAAGATGTGCGAGGTCGAACTCGACCGGTCCTCGGCAGCATGTCTCGAGATCGATGAACAACGGGCCGCGTGGCGAGTCGAGGATGTTGCCCGGATGCGGCTCGCCGTGCAGGAGCTGCTCGCGACCCGTGGATCCCGCGGCGTCGCGCAGCTCCATGAGCGTCCCGCGCAGCAGATCCCGATCCGGAGTGCGGAGCCGTGGGGAGCGCTCGCGGTCGTCGAGAAGTTCGAGCGCGCTGCGGACGCGATCGGTGAAGCGCGGCGCCGGGACGCCGACGCTGCGCATCGCCGCGTGCAGGTGTGCAAGGGCCTCGGCGAGGGCGGCGGGAGCCGTCGGCGCCCGATCGGGACTGCCGGAAGGATCCACCCAGCTCCACAGGGAGACCTCGAAGCCGTCGCGCAGGCGGGCGGCCGGCTCCACGCGCAAATCCGGGCCGACCACGGGAGCGCCCGCGTCTGCGAGACGCACCGCGAGATCCAGCTCGTACGCCGCGATCGGCTGGTCCGCCGGGCCGACGCGAGCCACGACCGCGCTCGGCAGCAGGAGGAGCACCGCCTTGTTCGAGTTGCTGAGGACTCGCGCCTCGTGGGCATCGAGTCCCTGGTTGCGGGCGACCTCGAGAGCGGCGGTGGCTGCGCGGGAGAGTCGGGAGGGGTCCATGGTGCGGGCCTAGGCGTGCTCGTCGAGGCCGTCGTGCTCGTCGAACTCGTCGAGCATCGCCACGAGCTTCGCGACCGTGTTGATGTTCCGCGCGGTGCCGTGCTCGGCGGCGGGGATCCGCAGGCGGGAGGTGCCCATGCCGGAGGGGTAGTGCACATAGATCTCCTGCGCGCCGAGCACCATCTGCTCGTCGGCCGCGCCGCGCACCCGTTCGAGGGCGTCGGCCGGGGGAGGAGCGTCCAGGAAGAGCACCATCGCGCGGTTCCCGGGGGCGTCGGGGAAGGGGTTCGCCGCGAGCACCGCGCGCATCTGCTCGGCGGTGCGCACGTTCACCCCCACGGGGCGTCCCGCGTACTGCTCGAGGCGGGCCTCGAGCGCGCCGCGCACCGCGTCGGCCGCGTCCTCCGAGCGCAGCGCGACGTTGCCGCTGGCGATGTAGGTGCGCACGTCGACGAAGCCGAGCGCGGTGCACATCTCCCGCAGCTCCGCCATCGGCAGCTTCCCGGTCCCGCCCACGTTGACGGCGCGCAGCAGCACGGCATAGCTGGTCATCGTCGACCTCCTCGTGCGTCGTCCGGTGCACGCAAGCTTCCCACGGCTTCAGCTCGCGCGGGCGGCGTGCGTGAGCAGGAGTCCTCGCGTGTGCGGGTCCGGGTGCGTAGCGTGTCGGGGATGCGCCCGTTCCGACCGCGCGAGATGACTCGCCCCCGGGGTCTGCGCCCCGAGACCGTCACCGATCTCCTCCAGATCGTGAAGTCCGTGCTCGCGGCCGCGTTCGCCTGGTGGCTGGCCTCGGCGGTCCTGCATTCGACGATGCCGTTCCTCGCGCCCTGGGTCGCGCTGCTCACGGTGTATCCGACGGTCTTCGAGTCCTTCCGGCGGGGCGCGCAGTCCACGGCGGCGTCATGGCTGGGCGTCGCGCTCTCCTTCGTGATCGGCGTGACGCTCGGGACGTCGGTGTGGACTCTCGCGGTCGCACTCCTGGTGGCGCTCGCCCTGGCCAGGATCCGATGGATCCGGGAGGAGGGCATCGCGATCGCGACCACGGTGATCTTCGTGCTCGGAGCCGGATCGGCGGGCGACGTGAGCCTTCTGACCGATCGCATCCTCGAGGTCGCGCTGGGCGCGCTGGTGGGGATCGTGGTAAATCTGCTGCTGATCCCGCCGCTGCGGGATCGACAGGCCGCGCGCTACGTGGACAGCGTGAACCGCCGGATGGGCGAGGTCCTCCTCTCCATGTCCGACGAGTTCCGCACGTCGTGGGAGACCGATCGCGCCCAGGAATGGCTCGAGGAGACCGAGTCGATGAGCAGCGACCTCGCGTCGGCATGGTCGACGGTGCGATCGGCGCACGAGAGCAGACGCGCCAATCCTCGCAATCGCCTGCGCTCTCAGCGCTCGCCGGAAGGGGGTGGGGAGGCGCCGCCCGAGGACCGGAGCGGATACGAGCAGATCCTCGCCAGGATCGACGAGGGCGTCTCCCATCTGCGGCACATGGCCCGCACCCTGCGCGAGGCGAGCAGCGCGGAGCGGCCGTGGGACCAGAAGTTCCGGGAGGACTGGGCCGATCTCGTCGGCGACACCGGGCGGTCCGTCGCGGATCCGGATGCGGACGTCGCCCCGATCCTGCGGCGCATCGACGTCCTCACCGACGAGCTCACGGGCCGGGAGGGCCTGCGCAGCACGAGCTGGCCGCTCTACGGGTCGCTGCTGACGAGCCTGCGCCACATCGTGTCCGTGGTCGACGACGTCGCGACGGCGCGCGAGGCGCGGGAGCCAGGGCATTCGGAGTCCGGCGCGGGGGAGTGAGCGACACGGGCGCCGGTGACTGGTCAGGCTCCTTCGGATCGCAGCGGTGACCCGGCCACGTCGAAGCGGAAACCGCCGAACGTGCCGCTCAGCAGCGGCCGCGCCGCGGTGATCGCCGCCGAGACTGCGGGGTCTGTCAGCGAGTCCTGGTGCGCTCGTGAGCTCTCCCAGATCTCGACGACGAACACGGTGTCCGGCTCCTCGTCGTTCGTGCCGACCTCGTAGGCGAGGCAGCCGAGCTCGCGGAGCCTGTCGTTGCGCTGGGTCAGTCGGGAGACGAGCTCGTCGCGCGCCCCGGCGACGGTGCCCAGGGTGCCTGCGTTCACGAAGGTCATGGGGCAAGGGTAGGTGCGGGCCGAGTAGGTTCATCGCATGCCGACAGCGGAGACGCCACGATTCGAGCCCGTGGAGACGACCACCGCTGACGCTGCCGCAGACCTGCTCGCGACCGCGTTCGCAGGCGGAGCGGACGCCAGGACTGCCCGTGCCCGGGCACTCGTCGGCTCCCACAGCACCTGGATCCTGCGCGGCCACCACGATGTCGTGCTCGCAGCACTGGCCGCTGCGCCGACGCCCGACGCGTCGGCATGGATCATCGAAGGCATCGCCGTGTCGTCGGCATCGAGAGGGCGGGGGCACGGCCGGCGGCTTCTGGGCGAGCTGAGGCACGCCCTTCCCAGGAACGCCGAGCTGCAGGCGGAGACCGACGCGGAGGTGGTCGGCTTCTACGCGGCATGCGGGTTTTCCACGCACTCGCTCGGCGAGGTCTACCCCGGAGTCGAGCGGTTCCGCTGCGTGTCGCCGCGTCCCTGATCGGAGGGTGCGCCTGTGCTCCCGTGGCACCACGGGGCAGGGGTCATTCCGGTGCGTGACCGGAGCGCTGGTCCGACGGGACGTGCGAGTCGTCGGCGATCGCATCCACCTCCCACGTCCCGTCGTGCCGGACCAGAGCGGTCACGGCCCCGCCGGGAACACCCTGCAGGATGAGCCCCGGTGCGCGTCGCTCCAGCTCGGCGTCCCCCAGGACGGAGCGCAGCAGATCGACCGTCGCCCCGCCGTGGGTGGCGAGGACGACGGTGGCGTCGTCGACCGCGTGGCTCTCCAGTGCGCAGATCATGTCGCGCGCGGTGGAGAGCGACGAGCGACCCCTCGGCGGCGTCCAGGACCTGTCGGAGGTCGAACGGGACCAGGCACGGATGAACGCCTCCGAGGACTCGCCTGCCCGGAGGTTGACGCGTTCGCGGAGCCGCGGATCGATGTCGACGCCGAGATCGAGCATGTCGGAGAGCGGAGCGATGGTCTCGAGGGCGCGGGCGAGGGGACTGCTGAGCAGGGCCACGGGTGCCAGCGCTGCCGTACAGCGTGCCGAGGCAACCGCCTGAGCTGTCCCACGAGGAGTGAGCGACGGGTCGCCCGGAGCGCGCTGCTTCTCGCCGTGCTGGAGGAGGAGCACCGTCGTCACCATCCCGGAAGTCTGGCAGACGCGCGACTTTCGGCTTCGAGGACGGGGTCCCTGACGGTACCTGGCACCGAAACTGCCGCAGGCCTACCGTCGGTTCATGAGCACTCCGGACATCACCCTGAACAACGGCGTCGTCATCCCCGCGCTGGGATTCGGCGTCTACCAGACCCCGCCGGACGAGACGCGGACCGTGGTCGCCGAGGCGCTGCGGACCGGCTACCGGCACATCGACACCGCTGCCGCCTACGGCAACGAGCGCGGTGTGGGCGAGGCGCTCGCCGACTCGGACCTGGCACGCGACGACGTGTTCGTGGAGACGAAGATCTGGATCTCCGACTACGGGCACGACGAGACCCTGCACGCCTTCGAGAAGGCGACCGGGAAGCTCGGCCTGGACACCCTGGACCTGCTGATCCTCCACCAGCCGCTGACCACGGACTTCGACCGCACGATCGGCGCCTACAACGCGCTCGAGGAGCTCCTGGCCGACGGGAGGGTCCGTGCGATCGGCGTCAGCAACTTCATGGTCGAGGACCTCGAGCGCCTGGCCGACGCCACCACCGTGGCGCCCGCGGTCAACCAGATCGAGATGCACCCCTTCTTCCAGCAGCGCGAGGTCATCGCCAAGGGCGCTGAGCGCGGGACGCTCGCCCAGGCCTGGTCGCCGATCGGCGGCGTCATCGACTACGCGACCGAGCACGCGAGCCCGCTGCAGGATCCCGTCATCGCCGAGATCGCGCAGGCGCACGGGAAGACGCCCGCCCAGATCATCCTGCGCTGGCACCTCCAGGAGGGCCGTCAGGTGATCCCCAAATCGGTGCGGCCCGCGCGCATCGCGGAGAACTTCGATGTCTTCGACGTGGAGCTCCCCGACGAGGAGCTGGCACGGATCAACGCCCTCGAGAAGGGCGTGCGCGGAGGCCCCGAGCCGGCCTCGATGACGCTCGAGCAGTTCGGCAGGCCGATCCCGGAGGCGTGAGCCTCAGCGACCGACCGGGCGGTGGGCCCGTCTCGGGCTCACCGGTGCACGGTCACTGCGCCGTCGGCCTCGAGGCGCCGGGCGAGCGTCGCGGTGCCGACCTGACCGCGGAACCGGGTGCGTTCAGTCGCCGCGGACGGCTCGGCGCCAGGTCCGCGCATGCCCGATGGCCTGGGTGCCGCAGACGATGACCAGCAGTGCAGGCGCCGCGATGGCCCAGCTCAGCACCCACCCCGCACCGGCGGCGTTCGCCAGCGCGAGGGCGAGCCAGAGCAGCGCGAGCACGGCGTAGAAGACGGTCATGCGGCGGGCGACGGCGCGCGGATCCTTCGGGATCTTCAGGGCGTACCCCTCCGGGGAGCCGAACTCCTCGAGCAGCGTCGCTCCCACCTCCGCGGCGTGGGCCCGCGCTTCGATAATCGCGGTGTCGACGCGCGCATCGGTGAGGTCGTCCCGGCGGCGCAGCGCGGCGCGGGCACGGCTCGTCCAGGCGTCGTCGTCCAGGTGCGCGGCCTCGAGGACCTGCTGCGGGGTGAGAGCCTCCTCGCCGGCTGCGCCGTCGGCCGGCGCCCGCCAGAGCTTCGCGACCACCCAGGCCAGGGCGGCATACACGGGCACCAGCAGGATGCTCCAGCCCCATGCCAGGCGGATGCCCGCTCCCTCCTGCCCGAGCGGCATGAGGATGCTCGCGGCGCCCCCGGCACCGACCACGACGACCACCGCGCACAGCGCGATCACGATCGGGAAGCGGAACCGGGCGGCGGCGCGCTTGAAGACCGCGATCAGCACGACGATCAGCGCGGCGAGCAGCAGCGGCATGAGCGCGAAGCCGATCGTGAGGTCGGCCGGACCGTCACCGCCGAACAGCAGGTGCAGGAGCTGGCTCAGGAAGAACAGTGCGCTGAGCCCGGAGGCGACGCCCAGTGCGGTCACCGCGCTCTCGCGCGGGCCCATGACCAGGGGGTCCTCGAAGACGTCGAGCCCCGCCCCGCGCAGCTCCTCCACCTGCTGGTCCGCCCACTCGGAGGGTGCTCCGAACAGGCTCTTGGGTGGTTCCTGGGCCTCGCGCACGGTGGCGGACGCGTCCACGAGCTGCTTCTCGGCGACATCGATGCGCACGTCCCCGAAGATCATGCGCACGAAGGCGAGCTCTGCCCAGTCCGCGTCGGCGTCGATGCCTCGGGCGGACCGGAACGCGTGGGCGACGCGGCCGAGCTCGGCGCCCGTCGGACGCTCGGTCACGGGGGTGCGGGAGCGCGATCCGTCGTGGTCAGCGGATGTCATCGTCAGGACCTCCGATCGTGCTCGGGTGCGGGGCGGGGTTCTCGATCGTCCGGGGCAGCGCGGGATCGGCCGACGTCCGGGTGGGGTCACCAGAATCCGGGACCAGCGCGGCCGTCAATGCCGTGAGCTGGGAGCGCTCTGCGGCGAGACGGTCGTGACCGGACGCGGTGAGCGTGTACTCGCGGCGCGCGGGGCCCGACGGGCCGGGCACCCACTGGGCATGGATCGTCCCCGCCTCCTCGAGCCGCGCGAGAGCCGGATAGAGCGACCCGCCCTTGGGGGCGCCGAACCCCAGCGCGCCGACGCTCTGCGCGATCGCATAGCCGTGGAGCGGACGCTCCTCGAGGCTCACCAGGATCGCGAGCGGGAGGAGCGCGCGCACCCAGGTCGCGGGCCAGCGAGGCTGCGCGGCGTCGGACGGAGGTAGGTCGGCCATGGAGCTAAGTATGGCACGTACGCAGAAGGGCAACAGTGCGATCGGCGGCTCACAACTCCCGCACGAACACGCGGAACACCTCCGGTCGCCCCTCGTCGTCGACGTCGGTACCGCTGCGCATCTCGTGCGAGAACACGAAGCCGGCCTTCTCCGCCACCCGCTGGGACGCCGGATTGTCGACCGATGCGCGGATCGCAGCCCGTCTGCCCTGGTTCCGCTCCGCGATGATCGCGCAGACCAGATCCACAGCCCGTACCGCGACACCCCTCCCGCGGATCCACGGCGCGACCCCGTAGGCGATGTTCACGTCGCCCGGCTCGAGACCATCGGTGACCTGCGGGTCGAAGTCCACGGTGCCCACGCATGCCTCGTCGGCCCAGATGCCGAAGGCGCGCTTCGACCGCCCCTCCGCCGCCTCGCGGTCCAGGCGGTCGATGAACTCCTCGGTGCCCTGCACGGTGCTGCGCCCTCCGCTGAGGAACCTCACCGTCGCGTCGTCCTCGGCGGCGACGATCGCGCGTGCGTCCTCGCGCCGGAGCGGCCGCAGATCGATGTTCATGGCGCGAACGTAGGTCCCTGGGCGCGCACGGGACAAAGGAATTTCCCTGGCCACGGGCGATCTCGAGCCCGCAGACTGCGGACCATGGACGACACGAGGCGCTTCGGGCCGATGCTGGCGGGGGAGCGGGAGACCCTGGACCACTGGATCGACTTCTACCGCGAGACCCTGCTGCTCAAGATCGACGGCCTCGACGCCGCGCAGCTGTGCGAGCGACCCCTCCCGCCCTCCGCGCTGAGCCCGATCGGGCTCGTCCGCCACCTCACCGAGGTCGAGGCGTACTGGCTGCGCGAGGTCACCCTCGGCGAGGATCTCCCCGATTACTACTGCACGCAGGCCAGCCCCGACGGCGACTTCGACGACGTCGACCCGACCACCGCGCTCGCGGACGTGGAGCGCTACCGCCGCGAGATGAAGGTGACGCGCGGGGGTGCGGCGGGCTGGACGGACCTGGACGGGCCGGTGCGCGGACTGCGCCACGGCGAGCAGGTCAACCTGCGCTGGATCCTCACCCACCTCATCGAGGAGTACGCCCGGCACCTGGGGCACCTCGACCTCGTGCGCGAGGCGATCGACGGCCGCGTCGGGTACTGAGCCCCGGGCGCCCCGGGCGCGTCGCATCCCGGGGGCCCGGTGCTAGCGCAGCTCAGCTCTGCGACTACGCCCGTGGTCCCCGCGGCGCCGCGTGCCGGTACTCGCGCGGCAGCTCCTCGAGCAGGCGCAGCCACAGTTCGGAGGCCGCCGGGTAGCTCGGCACCGCGTGGCGCAGCACGTCGACCGGGATCTCGCCCACGATCGCGACGGTCGCCGCGTGCACGATCTCCGCGGCGTCGGGGCCCGCGAAGGTCGCTCCGAGCAGGTGGTGTGTCACCGCGTCCACGACGATCTTCGCGACCCCGGAGGCATCATCGCGCAGCAGCGCGCTGCCGGCAGAGCCCTCGAAGGGCACCTGGGCGACGACCACGTCGAAGCCCGCGTCCCGCGCCGCCCGCTCGGTGAGGCCGACGCTCGCCACCTGCGGATCGGTGAACACGACCTGCGGCACCGCGCGGCCCTCGGCGACCGGCGCCGGCGGGGGCGTGGGCTCGACGTCGGCGAGGGCTGCATCGCGGATCTCCTCGCCGATCACCCGCGCCCGGTACTTCCCCCAGTGCGTCAGCGGGGCCTCGCCGCTCGCATCACCGACGGCGCGCAACCAGTCCGGCAGCGCGTCGCCCGTCACGTCCTCGGGGGAGAGGCCGACGGCATCGAGCCCCACGTCCTGCAGTCGTGGCCGACGCCCGGTCGCCACGAGGATCTCGTCGGCCGTGAAGAGGTCGCCGTCGGTGCTGGTGCTGGGACCGGGGCCGGTGCTGGTGTCGGTGTCGGTGCCGGCCCCGTTGCTGTCGCCGCCCGTGGCGCGTCCCGCTGCGCCTGCGACGTGCACCCGCACCTCGCCGCCGTGCCGTCGGCCGATCCCGCTCTGCCCGTCGGCCTCCCGCGCGACACCATCGCGCGAGGCATCGTCGGCCGAGGATCCGGTGACCACGCGCACCCCGATCGCCTCGAGCCCGGTGCGCACATGCTCGGACGCCTCGGGCTCGGCCGACGGGAGCAGTCGGTCCCCGCGCACGAGCATCGTGACCTCGCGGCCCAGCGCCCGCATCCACGTCGCCGCCTCGCACGCGACCACGCCGCCGCCGACGATGAGCAGCCGTCCCGGCACCTCCTTCACACCGGTCGCATCGCGCGATGTCCACGGCGCGAGGGGCGCGTACGGCGCGGGGATCACCGGCTCGCTGCCGGTCGCGAGCACGACCGTGCGGCGGGCGCGCAGCACGCGCGGCGGACCGTCGGCCGCTCGCACGGTCACCTCGCGCTCGCCGCTGAGCACTCCGTGGCCGCGCACCACGGTGAGCCCGGCGCCCTCTGCCCACTGCACCTGGCCGGCGTCGTCGTAATGGGAGACCCAGTCGTCGCGCCGCGCGAGCAGCTCGTCGACGTCGATCTCCGGGGTGGTGATGCCGGGCAGGTGGGCGGCCGCGGCGCGCACGTCGAGCGGTCGCAGCAGCGCCTTCGAGGGCATGCATGCCCAGTACGAGCACTCGCCGCCCATGCGCTCGCCCTCGACGATCGCCGCGGTCAGGCCCGTGCCCTCGATCGCGTACTGGGCGACGTTCTCACCGACGGGCCCGCCGCCGATCACGATCACGTCGACCTCGAGGGCGTCGGCCGACGGGGAAGCAGCAGAAGTCGGGGAAGGAGAAGCAGCGGAAGTGGAAGAAGCGGAGGCGGAGCGCTCGGCTCCGGCGGTCCGCGGATCGCTCGTCATGTGACCCACGCTACGCGCGTCGAGGCCCCCGCGCGTTCCGCGCATCACGAGCCGTCCGCAGCTTGCGTGCAAGCTTGCATGCAAGGGTCTAGTCTGATGCCGTGAACACCGAGCACGACGAGAGCGCATCGCCCGCACAGGCTGCGGCCGAGCGCGCATACGAGCACGTCAAGAGCGCCATCATCCGCGGCGACCTGGCCGGCGGCGAGAGCATCAGCGAGAACGCGCTGCGCCAGCAGCTCGAGCTCTCCCGCACCCCCATGCACGAGGCGTTCCTGCGCCTGGCCGCCGAGGGTCTGCTGAACCTCGAGCACCGGCGCGGCGCCGTGGTATGCCCCATGTCCCCGCACGAGGCGCGCGACGTCCTCGAGATGCGCGAGGCCATCGAGTCCTCCGCCGCGGCCCGCGTCATCGCCGACGGCGCGGCCGCAGACCTCGGCCCCGCGCTCGAGGCGCTGCTGGAGGAGCAGTCCCGCGCGATCGCTGCCCAGGACGTCCCGGCCTTCATCGACGCGGACTCGCGCTTCCACTCGGCCGTCATCGAGGGGTCGGGCAACGCCGTCGCCGTTATGTTCACCTCGACCCTGCGCGATCGCCAGCAGCGCCTGCGCCACCAGCTCATGCGCGTCCAGCCCGAGCAGCTGCAGACCTCCCTCGAGCACCATCGCGCGCTCGCGCGGGCGCTCGCCGACGGCGATGCCGCCGCCTACGCGAGCACCCTGCACGAGCACGTCGCCTCCCATCGAGGCGCCCTGTGAGCGTCACGGAAGCTGAGACGATCCTCGAAGCCCCGTCGTCCCCGTCGGCCCCGTCGGACGCACCGTCCCCGTCGGCCCCGTCGGACGCACCGTCCCCGTCGGCCCCGTCGGACGCACCGTCCCCGTCGGCCGCGACAGACGCGCCGGACCCGTCAGACGCGCCGGCCCCGTCAGCCCCATCGGCCGTGCCGGCCCCGGCGGCCCCGCCTGCCGCGCTGGAGCCGGAGTCGGAGGCCCTGGAGGCCCGCGCTCGGCGCAGCGGCGTGAAGCCCTGGATCGCCGCCTGGGGAGCGGTGTTCGTGTGCTCGTGGGCGGGCAACCAGTTCAGTCCGCTGCTGCTCATGTACGAGGGCCGCGAGCACCTCTCCTCCCTGCTCGTGAACATCTTCCTGGGCGTCTACGTGCTCGGACTCGCGCCCGCTCTGCTGATCGCCGGGTCCCTCTCGGACCGCCACGGCAGGCGCCCGCTCATGCTCGTGGGCGTGCTCGCCGCGCTGATGGGCAGCGTCCTGCTCGCACTGGGTCCCACCAGTGCCGTGTTCCTCGGCGTCGGGCGCCTCTTCTCGGGCATCGCCGTCGGCGTCGCGATGGCCGTGGGCAACGCCTGGATCAAGGAGCTCTCCCAGGGGCGCTTCGACCCCGGGGCCTCCGCGGATTCCGGTGCGCGCCGCGCCTCCCTCGCCTTCACGACCGGCTCTGCGGCGGGCGCCCTGCTGGCCGGGCTCGTCGCCCAGTGGGGGCCGCTGCCCGAGGTGCTGCCCTTCCTCGTGCACCTCGCGCTGACCGTGCCCTTCCTGGTCATCGTCGCGCGGCTGCCCGAGGGGCGCGTCCCCGGCGGACTCGCCGGACCCTGGTGGCGCCAGCTCGCGGTGCCGAGCGCCGGGCACCGCCGGTTCACGCGCGTCGTGCTGCTGGGGGCGCCGTGGATCTTCGGCTCCGCCGCGATCGGCTACGGCTACCTGCCCACCCAGCTGGCCGGCGCGACCGGCAGCTGGGGCCTGGTGTGCGCGACCGCCGCCACGGTGATCGCGCTCGGGGTCTCCAGCGCGATCCAGCCGCTCGCCCAGAGGGTGCACTCGCTCGAATCCGCCCGCGGCCTCGTCGCGGCCGTGGGGATCATGCTGCTGGGCATCGTCGCCGTCGCCCTCGCGATCCGCACGCAGTCGGTCGCGATCGGCCTGGGCGCGAACGTCGTGATCGGCGTGGGCATGGGCATCGCGCTGGTCTCCTCCCTGCTCGAGGTGCAGCGCATCGCCGGCTCGCGCGACCTCGCCGGGCTCATGGGCGTCTTCTACGCCGCCGCCTACGCGGGCTTCCTCGCCCCCGCGGTGATCGCCGCCGTCGCCCACCTCGTCGACGTGCAGGTCGTGCTCGCCGTCATCGTGGGTCTGGGTGCGCTGTGCTGGGTCGGGATCCTCGTCTCCTCGCGTCGCCATCTCCCGGCCGACGAGCGCGGCCTCGCGGCCGACGGCCCTGGTGCGCGCGAGGACGGAACCGTCGCGGCCGGTGATCGCTGAGCGCGATGCCTCGCTGCATCGAGGATCGCATCGAGCATCGAAAGGTGAGTTGTCGCCTCATCGCGACATCGAGAGGTGAGTTGGTGTCGTCAAAAGGGTGCTTTGACCACAACAACTCACCTCTCGGTGGGATGTGAACCACGTCTCATCTCGTCGGTGATTCTGCACCGGCGAGATGGAGGAAATCGCCACCCCTAGCGTGGGGGCATGTCCACGACGGGGTCGCCGCCGACTCCCGCCCATCCGCGCGAGGCCGAAGTCATCGACGCCTTCCGCGACGGCGGGACGCTCACCCGCGCGCTCATCGCCGAGTCGACGGGACTGAGCCGCTCGACGGTCTCCGCCGTGCTCACCCGCCTGGTCGAGGAGGGCGCCGTCGAGGTCGTCGGCCACGACGAGCAGCCCGGCCGCGGACGCCCCACCGAGCGCGTCGCGATCGACCGGGCCGCCGTGCGGGCGATCGGCATCGACCTCGCCCACGGCGCGGTCCGCATCGTCCACCTGAACACCCTCGGCGAGGTCCTCGCGAGCCGAGAGCAGACCCACGACGAGAGCCTCGGAGCCGCCCGTCGCCAGCAGCTCGTGCTGCGCATGCTCGCGGAGCTCGACGGCGCCGACGGCCGCCCGTCGGCCCGCCCGAGCGCCCTGCGCGGCGTCGGCCTCGGGATCTCGGGCCCTGCCGCGCTCACGCGTCCCGAGCGCGCACCCTGGCACGGGCTCGTCGAAGCCCTGGAGGCGCGCTACGGCGTCCCCGTGCACGTCGACAACACGACCCGCTGCGCCGCCTTCGCCGAGCATCTCGCCGCGGGAGATGGCCACCGCACCACCCTGCACGTCCGCTGCTACCAGGGCGTCGGCGGAGCCGTCGTGCGCGACGGAGTCCTCGACCTGGGGGCCGACGGCATGGCCGGCGAGATCGGCCATCTGCCCGTCGAGATCCCCGGCATGGCGTGCCGCTGCGGACGCTCCGGATGCCTCGAGACCGTCGCCTCGACGCCGGCGGTGCTCGCCGCTCTGCGCAGCCACGGCGTCGTGCTGCGCTCACCGTCCGCCCTGCGCGAGGCCCTCGCGGACGACGCCCCGCAGCTGCGCGGGGTGCTGGACCGCGTCGCCCGTGCGCTCGCTCGGGCGATCGTGCTGGCCACCACCATCGTCGACCCCGACGAAGTCATCCTCACCGGCGACCTCCTCGACGCCGACGACCGCCTCCTCGAGGCGGTCCGCCCGCTCGTCGCCGAGGACGTGGGGGAGAGGTTCCCCCTGATCCCGCTCGAGCGCGGACGGCTCGACGCCTTCGCGGGTGCCACCGGCGCCGCCCTCGTCGTCCTCCACCCACGCACCTGAACCACCGCCGCGACCAGCGCATCGGCGCAGCGCACGACGTCGCGTCGGCACATCGCCCCCCTCGCATCCCACTCCGCCTCGTACCCAGCCGCATCCCACCCGACCGCACCCCGCCGCACCCCGCATCGCCCCCGCCGACCAGGAAAGGACCTGATCGCATGACACACCCCGACCCGTCCACGACCTCCGCCGGGCCCGGCCCGGACGTCCCCGCCCCCGAGGCGACGCCGGTCGTCCCGCGCGCCGCACGGCGCCGCGCGCTCGGAGCCGCGCTGGCCGCCTCGATCTCCGGCCTCATGTTCGGCTGGGACGCGATGTCCCTGAACGTCATCAAGAACGCGCTCGCCTTCCACACCGGCGCGAGCACCGGGATGCTGGGCTTCGCCGTCGCGTTCGGCGTGCTCACCGCGGTGCTCGGCGCGTTCCTCGCGGGGCGGCTCTCGGATCGGATCGGCCGACGGGCGATCATGATCGTCGCCGCGATCCTGTTCATCGTCTCCTCCGTGGGCACCGCTTTCGTGGGCGACTCGATGGCCATGTTCCTGTTCTGGCGGGTCTTCTCGGGGATGGCGATGGGCGCGGCGATGACCATCGCCCCCGCCTACGTCTCCGAGACGTCGCCCGCCTCCATGCGCGGCATGCTCGTCTCCCTGCGCCAGTTCATGCTGATCATCGGCCTGTTCGTGTGCGGCCTGCTGGGCGACGCGATGCTCGGCGCGGCGCCGGCCCCGGAGGGCGACGCACCGCTGTCGACCTCGCAGCTGAGCCTCGTCGGCATCCACCTCGAGGTCTGGCAGTGGGCGTTCCTCTCGGTCGCGCTCGGCGGCGTGATCTACCTGGTCGCATCGCTGCTGATCCCCGAATCGCCCCGCTTCCTCATCGCCCACGGGCGCACCGACCAGGCCCGCTCCGTGCTCGCCCGCACCGTCGGCGAGGAGGGCGTGGACCAGCGCGTCGAGGAGATCGCCCGCTCGCTCACCGGCGGCGGCTCCGGTCAGCAGGGAGACTCCGGTCGACGGGGCAGCGGGTTCCGCTCCCTGCTCGTCCCGGGCACCTCCCGGCTGCAGCGCATCGTCTGGGTGGGCATCGGCCTGGCGGCGCTGCAGCAGCTGGTCGGCATCAATGCGATCTTCTACTACGCCACCACGATCTTCGCGACCATCGGCTTCGGCGAGCAGGACGCGCTGAAGCAGACCCTCGTGCTCACCGCGGTGAAGGTCGTCGCGATCATTCTGGGCATGCTGCTCGTGGACCGGGTGGGCAGGCGGCCGCTGCTGCTGTGGGGATCGATCTCGATGTTCGCCGCGCTCGTGGTCACCGCGATCATCATGCTCACCGCTCCGCAGGTCGCGCAGGACGGCGGCGGCACCGCCCCCGATCTCGCGTCCTCGCCGGTGCTCGGCATCCTGGCGCTGCTCGCCCTGTGCCTGTACGTCGGCGCCTATGCGGGGACCTGGGGCCCGATCATGTGGGTGCTGATCGGCGAGATGTTCCCCAACCGCATGCGCGGCGCAGCGACCTCCGTCGCGGGCGGCGTCGAGTGGGCCTCGAACTTCGCGGTCACCCTCACCTTCCCGGTGCTCGCGGCGTGGTCGATCGGGACCACGTACGCGGTGTACGCGCTGATCGCGCTCGCCTCGATCCTCTTCGTCCTCAAGCTCGTGCCCGAGACCAAGAACCTCGAGCTCGAGCAGATGGACGACATCGCCGACACCCCCGCCGCCGCCCGCGGCTGACCGTCCCGCGCCGCGCCCCTCGCGCCCGGGCTCCGTGCGCCCCGCGCACCCGGACGCCCCACGCGCCCCGTCGGGCCGTGAGAAGTACGAAACGGTTGCCAAGAGCGTCCATCACAACGGTTTCGTACTTCTCACGGCCCAGGCTCAGGCCGAAGTGGGCTCCGGGCCCGGGGTGCGGGGCGGCTCTCGGCCTCGTTCTTCGTCCCACCGCACGTTCCACATCCTCGATGGAAGGATTCCGATCATGACCTCCGGCTCCGCCACCTCCGCCACCGGCACCCCCACGTCTGATGCCTCCGCCACCGCCACCGCTGCCCCCGACGCCCCAGCCCCCGACGCCCCCGGCTCCGCCCGACGGAGCATCCTCATGCTCATGACGGACCAGCATCGGGTCGACACCCTGGGCTGCTACGGGAGTCCGGTCTGCCGCACCCCGCACCTCGACGCCCTCGCTGCCCAGGGCACGCGCTTCGAGAACTGGTTCACGCCCACGGCGATCTGCACGCCGGCGCGCGCGTCCCTGTTCACAGGGGCGGCCCCGTTCCGGCACAAGCTGCTGGCCAATCACGAGCGCAACGTCGGCTACATCGAGGACCTGCCCGAGGACCAGTGGACCGTCCCCGAGGACCTGCGGGCGAGCGGCTACGAGTGCGGGCTGGTCGGCAAGTGGCACGTGGGGGAGGAGCGCACGGCCGCGGACTTCGGCTTCGAGGCCGAGCACTACCCGGGCTGGCACAACGCCGTGGACCACCCCGACTACCTGGCGTGGCTCGAGGAGAACGGGCATCCTCCGTACGAGATCAGCGACCGCATCCGCGGCACCTTCCCCAACGGCGAGGTCGGGAACCTCATGGCCGCGCGCCTGCACCAGCCCGTAGAGGCGACCTTCGAGCACTACCTGGCCGACCGCACCATCGAGATGCTCGCCCGCTACGCGCAGGGGGCGCGCAGCGGCGAGGCGCCGTTCTTCGTGGTCTCGAGCTTCTCCGGGCCCCATCTGCCCTACGTGATCCCCGACGAGTACTTCGACATGTACGACCCGGCGGACGTCGAGCTGCCCCGATCGGTCGCCGAGGATTTCGCCGACAAGCCGCCGGTGCAGCGCAACTACTCCGGGCACTGGGCGTTCGACACCATGACGGAGGAGCAGTCGCGCAAGCTCATCGCCGTCTACTGGGGCTACGTGACCATGATCGACCGCGAGTTCGGGCGGATCCTCGCCGCGCTCGACGAGCTCGGCCTCGCGGACACCACCGCTGTCGCGTTCAGCTCGGACCATGGCGAGTTCACCGGCTCCCACCGTCTGCACGACAAGGGCCCGGCGATGTACGACGACATCTACCGCACGGGCGGCATCCTGCGCGTCCCCGGCTGCCCGGCGCAGGTGCGGGAGGAGTTCGTGAGCCTCATCGACCTGCCCGCGACCTTCCTGGATCTCGCCGGTCGGCCGACGGACCCCGCCGTGGACTCCCGCTCCCTGCTGCCGATCGTGCGGGGCGAGCGTCCGGAGTGGGATGAGAACGTGCTGTGCGAGTTCCATGGCCACCACTTCCCGATCGCCCAGCGCATGCTGCGCGGGCCCCGCTTCAAGCTCGTGGTGAATCCCGAGTCGCGCAACGAGTTCTACGACCTGGAGTCGGATCCCGACGAGCTCTCCAACCGCTTCGAGGACCCCCTGCTCGAGCAGCCGCGCCGGGCGATGCTCGCCGACCTCTACGAGCGCCTGCGCGAGCGCGGCGACAACTTCTACCACTGGATGAGCTCGATGGACGCGGTGGGACACCTCGACCACGACCCGACGATGTCGGGGCTCGACGAGTCGACCTATCGCGGCTGATCGGTCGGAGGGTGTCGCCGTCCCGTTTCGCCGGCCGGCTGCGTCGGCCGGCTCCGTCGGGCGGCGGGCTTCCGCCGAACGGCGTCGTGAACTCCTTCAGCCGACGGGGTAGGGGAGGCCCTGCGCGATCCGGGGCGGGAGCGCCGCGAGCTCGCCGGCCGACGCGAGCCGCCTGCCCGTGAGGATCCGCAGCAGATCCGCGTCGGGGACGTCGATCGACGGTGCGTCGCCCGGTCCGGCGATGACACGGAACAGCAGCTCGCGGGCGCGCGCGAGGGAGGCGGCCGACGGACCGGGGGTGCCCGATGCCCCCTCGACGAGGTCCAGATGGTGCAGAGTCCACTCGAGCACGTAGGCGTCCGCGAAGTCCCCCGCGCGCAGCACCATGCCCTGCGTCTCGACGAGGCGGTGCGGGTCGGCGTCCCGCATCGCGCGCGAGGCGGGGGATGAGCGCATCGAGCGGGTCCTCGCCCGTGGGCGCGTCGACGATGCTCCAGTAGCCCGCCGCGTCGACGGGGCGCTGCGGTTCCGCGTCGGCCGACGTCCCGGCGTGCGCCCCGACCGGGATCGCGCCCCGCGCCTCTGCCGACGTCCCGGCCGGGGGCGCGAGCGTGATCAGCACGTCCTGCACGTCGATCACCAGGTGGCAGACGAGGTCGCGCACCAGCCAGCCTCGGCACCCCGAGGGGTCGGCGAAGGCCTCGGCAGGGAGCGCGTCGATGGCGCTCCACAGGTCGCCCCACGCGCCGAGATAGGCCTCGATCCGGGCGTCCCTGCCCGGTGCTGCCGTCCGCCCCATCACGCACCCCGCTCCTCGCGCCGTGTGAAGGATCGTGCCACGCCCTGCGGGGCCGCGTCGGGGACGACGCGGTGCGCGCTCAGCCCAGGCCGTTCACCACGTGCCGGGTGACCTGGGCGATCAGGTCCGTCGGCAGCTCGGCGTCCTCGGTGCGGCCCGTCGTGTACACGGCGAGCACGAGAGGCGCCGCATGCGGACGGGTGATCACGGCGACGTCGTTGCTGGTGCCGTAGCCGCCGGCGCCGGTCTTGTCCGCGACGGTCCAGGTCGACGGGACACCCGCGCGGATCGCCGCGTCCCCCGTGGTGTTCGCGCGCATCATCGCGAGCAGCTGCGCCGAGCGGTCGCGTCCGAGGGCATTGCGCCCGAGGCCGTGGCCGAGCGTCGCGTGCGCGAGGTCGGCCCCCATCTGGGCGGGGGTGGTCGTGTCGCGGGCATCGCCGGGGATCGCGGTGTTCAGCTCGGGCTCGGTGCGGTCGGTCCGGGTGATGCTGTCGCCCAGGCGCCGGAGTCGGCGCCGCACCGCGCGCGGTCCGCCCAGCTCCGTGAACAGCAGGTTCTGGGCCGTGTTGTCGCTGCGGGTGAGCGCGGCGTCGATGAGCTCGATGAGGCGCATCCCCTCGTCCACGTGCTCGCTCGTGACGGGGGAGTACTCCTCGAGATCCTCGGCGGTGAAGCGGATGATCTGCTGGAGCCGCTCGTCGGTGGCCTCTCCCAGGACGAGCGCCGAGGTGAGGACCTTGCCCGTGGAGGCGAGGGCGAAGCGCTCGTGGCCGCGGTGGGTGAGAGCAGCGGAGCCGCCGACGACGCGGGCGCTCACCCCGATCCGGGCGTCGTGGGCGGTCTCGAGGTCCGCGAGCGCCCGGCGGAAGCCCCGCCGTGCGCCTCCCCGCTCGGCGTCGGCAGCGGGCTCGGCGCAGGCCGCGGAGGCCGAGAGGACCCCCGGTGTGATCGCGGCGGCGGAGAGCAGGGTGCGTCGGGTGAACGTCATGCAGCCATCCTCGCGCCGGTGTCCGAGCGGCTCAAGACGAGCCGCACCGGACGGCGATCAGTGCCGGACGGCGGTCAGCGCCGGACGGCGGTCTGCACCGGACGCGGCCGGGGCGTCGCCGGCTCGGATGTCCGCGCCTCCGCATAGGCTCGTTGACATGTTGATCCTGCACACCTCGGACTGGCACCTGGGGCGCACCCTGCACGGCGAGGACCTGCACGAACACCAGGTCGCCTTCCACGACTGGCTCGTGGACCTGGTGCGCGAGCGCGAGGTCGACGTGGTCGTGATCCCCGGCGACGTGTACGACCGCGCCGTGCCGCCGATCCCCGCGATCCGGTTGCTCGGGCGCACCCTCTCGCGCCTCGCGGAGACCGCGACCGTGGTGCTGACTCCCGGCAACCACGATTCTGCGGACCGCCTGGGCTTCGGTCGCGAGCTCATGCGTGCGGGCGTCCACCTGCTCACCGACACCCCCGGGCTCGACCATCCGGTGAGCGTCGAGGACGAGCACGGCGAGGTGCTGTTCTTCGGCCTGCCCTATCTCGAGCCGGACACGGCCCGTCACCGGCTCGTCGCGGAGGGCGAGGAGCCGCTGGGCCGCAGCCACGAGGCCGTCACCCGCGCCGCCCTGGACCGGGTGCGCGAGCGCGCGGGCGAGCATCCCGGGGCCCGCACCGTCGTGCTCGCCCACACCTTCGTCAGCGGCGGCGAGCCCAGCGAGTCCGAGCGGGACCTCTCGGTGGGCGGCGTCGACTCCGTCCCGGCGCCCGTGCTCGCCGGGTTCGACTACGTGGCCCTCGGCCACCTGCACGGATGCCAGGACCTCACGCGGTCCGTCGGCTCCCCGGCCCGCTACTCGGGCTCCCCGCTCGCCTTCTCCTTCTCCGAGAAGGACCACCGCAAGTCCGTGCTCCTCGTCGAGCTCGGAGCACCCGGGGAGATCGAGGTCGAGCGCATCGGGACGCCCGTGCCCCGCCGCCTCACCGCCCTGCGCGGGGACCTCGAGTCCCTGCTCGCGCAGGCCGGCGCGCACGGCGAGGACTGGCTGAAGGCCACCGTGACCGACATCGCCCGTCCCGCCCACCTGCAGGAGCGCCTGCGCGCCGCCTACCCGCACCTGCTGCTCACCTCCTACGAGCCCGAGGGGCGCGAGGCCGGCGAGGCGGCGCCCGAGGTGCGACGCGAGGCCGATCCCCTCGAGGTCATGGACGAGTTCCTGGGCTACGTCACCGGCGGCGAGCCCAGCGCGCGCGAGCACGAGGTCATGGACGAGGCGTACACGGCCGTGCGCTCGCGCGATCAGGAGGCCTCGTGAAGCTCCACCACCTGCACCTGCGAGGGATCGGCCCCTTCGCGGGAGCCGTCGACATCGACTTCGCCGCGCTCGGCGCGAGCGGCATGTTCCTCCTCGAGGGGCCGACGGGCTCCGGCAAGTCCACGATCCTCGACGCGATCGTCTACGCCCTGTACGGGAGCGTCGCCGGCAGCGGCGCGAGCAGCGACCGGATCCGCTCCCAGTTCGCCTCCGCGGACTCCGCGAGCGTGGTCGACCTCGTCTTCGAGACCGGCGCCGGCATCTTCCGCGTCCACCGCGAACCCGAGTACGAGCGCGCCAAGAAGCGCGGCACCGGCACCACGAAGCAGCAGGCCAAGGCGCTGCTGTGGCGGCTCGGCTCGCCCGAGCAACTGCCCGGCGTGATCGAGGAGGTCACCGGGGGAGCGGCCGACGGAACGGACGCCCCGTCGGGCATAGCGGGCGCGGCGGGCGCGGCCGACGCGGCATCGTCCCCGGTCGGCGCGGCGGAGCCCCTGGCGACCCGACTGGACGAGGTGGGCCGTGAGATCCAGCGCGCCGTCGGCCTCAGCCGCGAGCAGTTCACCCAGACCGTCCTGCTGCCCCAGAACGAGTTCGCGCGCTTCCTGCGCGCCGGCACCGCCGAGCGCCAGCAGGTGCTGCAGCGCGTGTTCGGCACCGAGATCTACCAGGACGTCGAGAAGCAGCTCGAGGAGATGCGCAAGGAGGCCAAGCGCGAGGTCGACGCCGCGAAGGGATCCCTCGGCCGCTCCCTCGCCCGCTTCGTCGAGGCCGTCGGCGTGGAGGGCGAGCCGCTCGACGCTCTCGAGGGCCATGCCGAGGCGCTGCGCCTGGACGAGCTCGGCGCCGCCGCCCGCGAGCACCTCGAAGCGAGCCGGCAGGCCGCGGCCGACGCCGCGCAGGACCAGGACGCCCAGACCGCCTCCGAGGCGTCCGCCCGCGCCCACGCAGAGCAGACCGCCCTCGCGCGCACACGTATCGACCGCCGCCGTGAGCTCGACGCCCTGGGCGCGCGCCTCGACGCCGCCGCGCCGCAGATCCGCTCGGCCCGCGCCCGCCTCGCCCGCGACGAGGCCGCCCGCCCCGTCGCCGAGCTGCTGCGCCGCCGCGAACAGGCGGCGAGCACAGCCTCCCGGGCCGAGCGCGACCTCACGGATCTCGCCGAGACCACCCGGACCCAGCATCCCGAGATCGCCGACCTCCTGTCCGGTGAGGACGCCCCCGCCGCGCTCGGCGCCTCCGCCGAGGAGGACACCGCACGCGCCGGAGCCCTCGCCGACCTCGCCTCCCTCGAGGAGGGCCTCGAGAACCGCGGCGCACAGCTCGCCGACCGTGCCGAGCGCAGCGACCGTGCCGCCCGCGACCTCGCCGCCCTCGACGAGACCATCGCGGCCCGTCCCGCCGCGAAGCAGGAGCTCCTCGCCGCTCGGGACGACGCCCGCACCCGTGCCTCCGGCCTCGCCGACGCGCGCCTCGCCGAGAAGACCGCCGCCGAACGCCTGCAGGCCGCCCGCGCCGCCGCTCAGCAGCAGACCGCGCTGACCCAGGCCGAGACCCTCGCGGCGAGCACCCTCGAGGCCGCGCGCCTCGCCTCCGAGACCGAGGCCGACCTGCGTCGACGCCGCTTCGCGGGCATCGCCGCCGAGCTCGCCGTCGATCTCGGCGACGACGCCCCGTGCCCCGTCTGCGGATCCGCCGACCACCCGCATCCCGCCACCCCCACGCACGATGCCGTCGACGCCGAGCAGGTCGAGCAGGCGGAGGCCCAGCGCCAGCAGGCCGAACGCACCTACCACGATGCCGCGCAGAAGAAGGCCGTCATCGAAGGCGAGCTCGAGACCCTGCGCGAGCGCGCCGGCGGCCTCGACACCGACGCCGCCGAGGCCGCGCACACGGCCGCCCGCGAGGCCACCGCGCAGGCCACGGCCGCACAGGCCGAGGCCTCCGAAGCGGAGACCGCGATCACCGCCCACGACGAGGCGACCTCGCAGCTCACCGCCGAGCGCTCCCAGCAGGCCCTCGCCCTCGAGCGCGAGCGCACCGCGCAGCAGGAGGCGTCGGCCACACTCGAGAAGGATCGCGCGCGCGTGGCGGACGCCTGCGGCGAGGCGGAATCGATCGCCGCGCGCCGCGGCCACCACGCAGCCCGCGCCCGCGCCGCGACCGCCCTGCGCGAGGCCCTTCGCGCCTCCACCGAGGAGGCGGCGCGCGCCGAGAGCCTCGCCGAGGAGACCGAGGCCGCCCGCGAGAACGCGCGGGCTGCACTGCGCGAGCAGGCGGAACGGACAGCCCAGGAGCGGACGGAGGACGACACGTCGGCGGCGGGCGCGCCGCGCGACGCCGCGTCCAACGACGACGTTCTCGTCGACGACGATGCCCTCGTCGACGGCGATGCCCTCGCCGATGACGCCGCCGTGCGCGAGGCCGTGCTGCCGGAGGCCGAGCGCCGCACTCTCACGGCCTCCCTCCAGCAGCGCGCCGTCGAGGAGTCGCGCCACGCCGACGGCCTCGCCGAGGACGGCGTGTCCGATGCCGACCCGAGCGACGAGGCGCTCGAGGCCGCCCGCGTCGCCGCCTCCACCGCCGGCGAACAGCTCGTCGCGGCGCAGAACGCCCTGCGCGAGGCCTCCGCCGTCGCGGCCCGCCTCGGTGCCGTCGCCGAGCGCTCCGCCGCCGTCCTCGAGGCGCTCGACAAGGCGATGCACGAGGTCAGGGGCGTCAGCGAGCGCGCCGGCGTGGTGGTGCGCGTCGCCGACCTCGCCACCGCCCGCTCCGCCGACGGCCGCCGCATCCCGCTGTCGACCTTCGTGCTCATGCGGCGGTTCGAGGACGTCGTGGACGCCGCCAACGCGCGGCTCGCCCGCTTCTCCGGCACCGACCTCGAGCTGCTGCGCGACGACGGCGCCCGCGGCGCCCGCAAGACCGGCCTCGACCTGCTCGTCATGGACCGACGCACCGACCAGGCGCGCGTGCCCGAGACCCTCTCCGGCGGCGAGACCTTCTTCGTCTCCCTCGCCCTCGCCCTGGGTCTGGCGGACATCGTCACCGGTGAGGCCGGTGGAGTGCGCATGGAGACCCTGTTCATCGACGAGGGCTTCGGCTCGCTCGACCCGCAGACCCTCGAGACCGTCGTCGCCGAGATCGGCCACCTCGCCCAGCACGGCCGCACCATCGGCATCGTCAGCCACGTCGGCGACCTCAAGACCCAGATCTCCGAGCAGATCCACGTGCGCCGCAGCGCGTCGGGCTCCTCGACCGCCACCATCACCGCCTGAGCGGCCGACGGGGCGTCAGGGCGGCGGGCGCGGTCGGGACGGCGGCCGACGTGGGAGGTCGGCCGTGTCCCTGCGCTCGAGAAGCACGAAACGGTTGCCATGGGCGCCCATGGCAACCGGTTCGTGCGTCGCGTCAGGCCGCGCGGGCTCGTGCTTACGGGGCGGCCGCGGGGGCGGGGCCCCCCCGACAGCGCGAAACCCCCCACATTCC
>NZ_JBHTSV010000011.1:0-79646 GCF_042794925.1 Brachybacterium sp. NPDC056505 | reverse complement strand
CCTCTGCCATATATGGCAGAGGCGTCCGCTATATGCCGCTCCGTGACATCGAAGGCCGTCGGCGGTGCGAGGAGCCTCGGCTCGGCTGGGGACCTGAGCCGGTGCTAGACCTGCGCCGGGCTTCCAGACCGCCCGCCGGCGAACTCGTCCCTGACCTGGGCGGCGCGGTTGGAGATGATCGCCCGGACCCCGAGGGCGGCCAGGTCCTTGGCGCGCGCGGGGTCGTCGACCGTCCAGCACGAGACCTCCATGCCCAGGTCGCGTGCGTCGGCCGCGCTGCGGGCCGTGACCCGACGATGCTCGGGATTCCAGAAGCGCGGACGCAGGCTGTCGACGAGATCGCGCGAGGGCAGGCCGTCCTGCTTCCACGTCATCCAGATCTCCGCCTCGGCATCGGCATCGCGGATGATGCCCAGGGCCGTGAGGTCGCCGCACCACGCGGGCGGCGGGATCCGAGGGGCAGCGCGGCGCGCATCGGCGACGGCCGCGGCGCTCGCGGCGGCGGGTGACGCGTCCGGCATGTCGATGAGAAGTCGGGCGGGAGCCGCGACCCGCAGCGCCTCGACGAGAGTGGGGATCTGCGGCGCGAGGTCGGCCAGCTCCCCATGCGAGATGTCCGCGATCGGGCGCGGATCACCCCAGAGCCGTTCCAGCGTCGAGTCGTGCAGCAGCACGGGGACGCCGTCGGCCGTCAGGCGCACGTCGACCTCGACCGTTCCGGCGCCCGAGGGCGTGGCCCGCGTGATCGCCTCGCGCGTGTTCTCGATCGCGCCGACGGGATCGCCGCGATGGGCGACGATCTCCGGTGCCGGTGCCGGTGCCGGTTCCGGTGCCGGTGCCGGTGAGGGGGAGGATGTGGGGGCGGGGTCGCTCTCCAGGGCCTCGGCGCCGGCGTCGATGTCCATGGCCCGCTCCTGTCTCCGTGGCTGCTCGCGGAGGTCACTCCGGGGCGCGGGCCGCGGGGACCTGTTCCCCCGCGTACGTCCCGAAGGACCACATGTTGCCCTCGGGGTCCCGTACCGCGAACTCGCGGCTGCCGTACGGAGTGTCGGCGAGGGGCGTGATGACCTGCGCGTCCTTGGCGACCGCGCGCTCGTACAGCGTATCGATGTCGTCCGCGACCACGTAGAGGCCCGCGCCGCCGGGTTCCGGGGACCACTCGGCGCCCTCCTGGACGTCACCGAGCATCACGCCGCCGCGGCCGTCGGGTCGGCGCAGCTCTGCGTGGGCGACGCGCCCGCCGTCGTCGTAGCGGGCCGTAAGGACGAAGCCGAGCACGTCCTGCAGGTAGTCGGTCAGCGCGGCGGCGTCCCGGGCGCGGAACGTCGCGAAGAGCGTCGGCCCGGAGGAGCCCGCGGGGGAGTCCGCGGTGAGCTCGGAGGTGGTCGGTGCGGTCGGCGTGGTCGGGGTGGTGTGCGGGGGTGTCCTTGCGTCATCCATGCAGGCGATCCTCCGCCGCGCCGTGGCCGCCGTCTTGAATGTTCCGGAACTCCTCGCGGATCCACTCGCCCGGCGCGAGACCCGCAAAACGGCTGAACTCGCGGGTCAGGTGGGGTTGGTCGGCGTACCCGCAGTCCGCGGCGATCGACGCCAGATCGGCACGGCCCGTGGCGCGCACGGAGCGGGCGGCCGCGGCCACCGCACGCTCGAAGCGCATGAGGCCGGCGACCTGCTTGGGGGAGCGGCCGAGCTCGTGCTGGAAGAGGGCCCCGAGTCGTCGGCTGCCCAGGCCGACGTCCTTCGCGATGTCGCCGACGCGGGCGCGTCCGCCGCTGCGCTCGAGCAGCCACCAGGCGCGCAGCAGTTCGGGCCGCAGACGGCCGCTTCGGGAGCCGGGGTCCTGCTGCCCGAGCCTCCGCCGCAGCCCGGCGGAGACCAGTGCGAACCTGTCCTCCCAGCCATTCGCCTCGCGCACCCGCTCCTGCAGGTCGACGGCCCAGCGGCCCAGCACGCCGGCGGCGTCGAAGTCCTCGACCGGGAGGCCGGCGGCGGGCGCGCCGAGGAGTGCTCGGGCCGCGAGGGGATGGACGGACATCTGGATGCCGGCCTGCGATCCCCGCTGCTGCACGAGGCTCGATGTCATGTGCAGGCCGCCGACGACCACGGGCGCCGGCTGCGCGCAGCTCAGACCCTCCGGGCCGGCGGTCCCGGACGTTGCCTCCACGCCCTCGTCGAGCGCGAGGATGAAGGTCAGGCGGGAGGCGGGGAGTCCGCGATGGATCACCTCGGGGACGTCGAGGGCGCGATAGCCGACCATCGCGTCGATGCCCGGCGGCCTGCCCGTGCGGGCGTTCGCGAAATCCCATGCCGGACCGTCCGCCGTGCGGCCTTCCGACGTTCCGACCTGCGGCGTCGTGTCCGGAGGTGCTGGACCCTGCGCTGCTCGCGCGTTCCCGCTCATGCTCCCGAGGCTAGTCACCCTTCGGCGACGAGCACCACCACGCGGTGCTGGTCACCCTCCGGCGACGAGCACCACCACGCGGTGCTGGTCACCCTCCGGCGACGAGCACCACCACGCGGTCCGCGGCGCCGCCGTCGATGCTCGGCCACGTGCCGGACTCCTGGTCGTGGGACTCGCGCTGCCAGGCGCGCCCCTGGTAGGAGACCTGGACGACGCCGTCATCGGCCGCCCGGGCGACGGCCCAGTTCGCGACCGCCCACCCCAGGGCCTTGTCGCCGTGCGTGTCGATGGCCAGGGCGGTCGCACTGGAGCCGTCGGGCCGGTCCTTCGCGACGGATGACGCAGAGGCCAGCGAGCTCGAGATCGTCCCGGCCTTCGTGCGTCGCGGGAACTGCGCCTTCAGGGCGTCCTGCGCGCTCTGGGGCGAGGCGGCCGAGTCGGGTGCGGCGATGTCGCACACGAGGTTCGCACCGGATTGCCCGGTGAGGGCGGAGGCGAAGATCCGGCCCTCGGTCTCGTGGTCGCCGTAGGCCTCGGGATAGCCCGAGCGCTGCACCTTCTGGGCGGCGTCGTTCACGCTCATCGAGGCGTAGTCGAGCTTCACGAGGGAGTCGTAGAAGGCGTTGGTCGCATGGACCGGATCCATGATCTGCGCCTGGTCGCCCCAGCCCTGCGAGGGGCGCTGCTGGAACAGGCCCTGGGAGTCGCGGTCGCCGTGCTCGATGTTCTGCAGCTTCGATTCCTGGTACGCGGTGGCGAGCGCGATCGACGCCGCGCGCGGGGGCAGGCCCCGGTCCACGGCGACGGCGCTGATCAGCGCCGCGTTCGCGGTGCGCTCGGTCGTGTACTCGTGCGTCGTCCCGAGGCCCGCCGCCGTGCACTGCCCGCTGCGCTGGACGGACGCGAAGCGAGTCAGCGCGAAGAACGTCCCGGCGACGACGAAGCCCAGCACCAGCAGCATCACGAGGGGCACCGTGAGGTGCCGCATGCGCGAGCGGCCGGAGCGGGAGCGTCGGGAGCGGGCCATGGGCGGTCGTCTCGGCGGTGCGGGTCTCGGCGGGGCGTCGGACGGGAGCGTCGCGGGGTCAGTTCGCGTGCAGCGCGGCGTTGAGCTCGACGGTGCGGCCCTCGCGGGCCACGACCTCGACGGCGCCGGTCACGGAGTTGCGGCGGAACAGCAGGTTATCCATGCCGGAGAGCTCGCGCGCCTTGACGACGGTGCCGTCCTCGACGCCGCGCGGGTCGACGACGCTGACCTTCGTGCCGGCCGTGACGTACAGACCGGCCTCGACCACGCAGTCGTCGCCGAGCGCGATCCCGATGCCGGACTCGGCGCCCAGCAACGAGCGGCTGCCGATGCGCACGCGCTCGGTGCCGCCGCCGGAGAGGGTGCCCATGGTGGAGGCACCGCCGCCCACGTCGGACCCGTCGCCGACGACGACGCCCTGGGAGATGCGGCCCTCGACCATGGAGTGGCCGAGCGTCCCGGCGTTGAAGTTCACGAATCCCTCGTGCATGACGGTGGTGCCGTCGGCGAGGTGGGCGCCGAGGCGGACGCGATCGGCGTCGCCGATGCGCACACCGGAGGGCAGCACGTAGTCGACCATGCGCGGGAACTTGTCGACGCTGAACACTGTGGGGGTGCGGCCGGCGGCGATGAGGCGCAGGCGGGTCTCCTCGAAGCCGGGGACCGCGCAGGGGCCCTCGGAGGTCCAGACGACGTTGGTGAGCTGGCCGAACAGACCCTCGAGGCTCTGCACATTGGGCTCGAGCAGACGGTGGGAGAGCAGGTGCAGGCGCAGGTAGGCGTCGGCGGTGTCGGCCGGGGCGGCGGCGAGCTCGATCGCGCGGGCGACGACCTCCTGGCGGGTGCCGCGCACCTCGTCCTCGCGGGCGGCGGCGCCGAGCTGCGCGTGCAGCGGCTGGGACTCGAGGTCAGCGGGCGCCTCGCCGAGCTGCGGGGCCGGGTACCAGGTGTCCAGGGTCGAGCCGTCGGCGGCGAAGGTGGCGAGGCCGATGCCCCAGGCGTGCGTCGGCGTGGTCGTGTCGGCGGAGTTCGCGGGGGTGCTCATGCGAAGGATTCTACGGAGCGCGGCGGGTGCTTCCTATCCCTCTGCGGTGTGGGAATCCTCCTGCCCGCCGGTCGTCCTCTGGTCGGGCGCGGGCCGATCGCCGACGAGGGCGAAGAGGACGCGGAAGTCCTCGGCCGGGCCCTCGGAGTCCGGGTCGCCATCGAGGTCCTTGCCGCGCTCGTCGCGGTTCAGGCGATTGAACTCCATGATGAGGTCGTTCGCGCGTCGGGCGAGATCCTCCGCCTGATCGCGCGAGATGCGAAGCGACGAGGAGAACACCTGCCCGGCGAGGTTCTGCGGCGCCTCGCCCGCCTCGTAGCGGGCGCTCTGGGCGATCCATGAGGTGCGGATCCACTCGATCGCGGCGAGGCTCATGGCCATGGCCGCGCGGCGGTACTCGTCGTGGGTCGCATCAGGATCGTTGGTCGAGGACTCGCCCTGTCCGTAGTAGTAGCTCGCCTGCGTCAGCCGCCAGACCCGGTCCCTGCGGTCGCGCGCCTCCTCGGGGGCCTCCTCGATGACGCCCGCCTTCGCGAGGGTGCGCAGGTGGTAGCTCAGTGCGTTCGCCGCCACCCCCATCTCCTCGGCGAGGTCGGCGGCGCGGGCCGTGCCGCGGCGGCCCACGCGCTCCATGAGCTGCAGGCGCAGCGGGTGCGCCATCGCCCGCAGCATCTCCTGCGTCGCGAAGTCGTGTCGCTCGGCCGACGGGCGCTGCTCCTCGGTGCTCATACCCGGAGCCTACCGAGAACCCGCACCAACACATGCGCAATAACTATTGCGCAACGAGTGGTGCAGGTCTAGTCTCGCGGCATGCATCGGCCGACGAAGACCGCCCACGGGACCCACGAGTCGCTCCGGCGGAACGCCGAGTACAGGCGCTGGCTCGTGGGGGATGTACTGCTGGACGCCGGTGCAGGGATCGCGGCCTTCGCCTTCCCGCTGGTCACCCTCGCGGTGACCGGCTCGGTCGTGGCCGTGGGGCTCGTGGGCCTGCTCGAGGGGATCGGGGGACTGATCGGCATGATCCCCGGCGGTCTGCTCGCCGACCGCTTCGACCGGCGGCGGCTGCGCCTGCTCGCCTCGGCGACCGGGATCCTCACCCAGGCCGTCCTCGTCGCGGTGCTCGTCGGGGACGTCGCGAGCGTTCCGGTGCTCGCGGTCCTCGCCTTCGTCCATCGACTGCGCGGCACGCTCCTGGGGTTCGCGTCCGACGCGATGCTCAAGCAGATCGTCCCTCCCGCTCAGCTGCCGCGCGCCATCTCGATCAATGAGGGCCGCGAGGCGGCGATCGAGCTGGGCAGCGGGCCCGCGAGCGGTGCCCTGCTCGCGGTGCACCTCGCACTGCCTGCCCTTACCCTCGTGATCGGACACGTCGGCTCACTGATCGCGACGCTGCGGATGAGCGGCGACTACCGCCCTCGGCCTGCGGAGCCCACGGCTGGGCTGTCCCGCTCCCACCTCGGCCGGGACCTGCTCGACGCCCTGCGCTGGAGCATCGCCCAGCCCGTGCGGGTGCAGCTCGGTGCGGTGGCCGCGCTCGTGAACCTCGGGTCGAACGGCGCCCTGCTCACCGTCACCCTCATGCTCGCCGCGCGCGGCGTCCCCGCCGCGCAGATCGGCCTGCTCTCCTCAGTGCTCGCCGCCTCGATCCTGGTGGGCGCCGTGCTCGCGCCCCGGATCGTCGAGCGGGTGCCCACGGGGATCGTGGTCATCGGCGGTCTCATCGTGCTCGCGGCATCCACCCTGGCGATCCCCTTCGCCCCGTCCCCGTGGATGATCGCCATGCTCTACGCGGTCATGGGGCTCCCTCTGCCCGCTCTGAACGCCGGCAGAGGAGGGTTCTTCCTGCACATCACGCCCACGTCGATGCAGGGGCGGGTGGGCGCGCTCAATGCGCTCGTGGCCATGGGACTGATGCCCCTCGCGCCCGCCATCGCGGGCTGGGGGCTGGCGCACGCGGGAGCGCCGATGACCCTCGGCGTGTTCGCCGCCCTCTGCGCACTGGCGGCGGTGATCGCCGTCATCGGTCCCCATCTGCGCTCGATCCCCGCCGCCGCCGGCTGGGTGGAGCACGCACGGCTCACCGGGCTCGCAGCGGACGAGCCCCGGACCGACGGTCGTGCCGACGACGGCGCGTCGGCGGACGGCGGTCGAGTCGCCGACGAGGGCGAGCACGCCGCCCGCGGGTGAAACCGCGAGCTGTCGGGCGCTCCGCCCCGTCGGCCCGAGCCCTCAGCTTCGTGCGTTGGCGTTGCGCAGGAACAGCGCAGCGATCACAGCGACGCCCATGATCGCCGCCGGCAGGAACAGGCTCTCGCCCATCGCATGCGCGTAGGGGGCGTGGAGCATGTCCGGCAGCACCCCGCCGGAGGATGCGCCGGCCTCGCCGCCCGCGGCGGCGTGGTCGCTCGCCCCGCCGCCCGCGCCGGAACCGCCGCCCAGGCCGGCGTCGGCGAACTCGGAGGTGATGCGCGAGGCCATCACGGCGGCGATCGCCGCGGAGCCGATCACGGCGCCGAGCTGGCGCATCGCGTTGTAGACGCCCGAGCCGGCGCCCGCCTGCGCGCGGGAGAGTCCGTAGGTCGCGGAGATGGACAGCGGCGCCCACATGCCCGCGTTGCCCAGGCCCATCACGGCGCCCGGGATCAGCAGCCAGTACCAGGCGGCGTCGTTCATGACGAGCACGCCCATCACCGCGATGCCCAGGCCGAACAGGGCCAGGCCCGCGACGGCCAGCAGCCGCGTGTTCCAGCGGTGCAGGTTCTTGCCGACGACGGGGGAGAGGCCCCCGCCGATGATCGCCATCGGTGCGAGCAGGAGGGCGGACTGGGTGGGGGAGAAGCCCTTGACGTTCTGCGTCCACAGCACGATGGGCAGCGCGAAGGTGACGATCGCGGCGCCGACCCCGGCGATCGCGAGGTTCGCGACGGCGAAGTTCCGGTCGCGGAACAGGCCGAGCGGCAGCAGCGGCTCGCCGCCCTTCTGCTTCGCCTGCCAGAGCACGAACAGCACCAGCACCACGACGCCCGCGCCGATCAGCAGCGGGACGGAGATGATGCCGGAGATGGTGCCCCAGTCGTAGGTGGACCCCTCCTGGATGCCGAACACGACCAGGAACATGCCGGCCGCGGAGAGCAGGACGCCGGGCAGGTCGAAGCGGTGCGCGTGGGACTCGAGGTTCGGCACCAGGCGCATGGCCAGGACGAAGCCGACGACGCCCACGGGCACGTTGACGAAGAAGATCCACTCCCAGCCGAGGCCGTCGACCAGGACGCCGCCGAGGATCGGGCCGACGAGGTTCGCGACGCCCGCGGTCGCGCCCCACAGCGCCATGGCCGGGCCGCGCTGCTGCGGCGGGAACATGCGGGTGATGACGGTCATCGTCTGCGGGGTCATCAGCGCCGCGCCGAGTCCCTGGACCACGCGCGCCAGGATCAGCATCTCGATCGTCCCCGACAGGCCGCACCACAGGCTCGCGAGCGTGAAGACGACGAGACCCGCGAGGTACACGCGCTTGGGGCCCAGGCGGTCGCCGAGACGGCCGGTGACCAGCAGCGGCACGGCGTAGGCGAGCAGGTAGGCGCTGGTCACCCAGATGACCTTGGTGATGTCGGCGTCGAGCTCGTCCTGGATCCGCGGGGTCGCGATCGAGACGATCGTGCCATCCACCAGCAGCATGAAGAAGCCGATGATCATCGACCACAGCGCGGGCCACGGCCTGAGCTCGGAGGTCTGCGTCGGCGCCGGGGCGGCACCGCGGGGGTCGGTGGTGCGGGGCTCCGCGGGCATGGGGTCCTCCTGGGACTTCGAGGGAGAGGAGCGCCCGTCGGCCGACGGTCCCTGCGGGACCGGACCTGAGAGGGGAGCCTGGCATCGCGCCGGAGCGCTCCGGAAGTGTAGGACTCCGTGCGCCCGCGGGCGTGCTCGCGCGGTCCAACGTCACAGTCGCCCCGGAGGGTCCCGTTCCCGCCCCGCGGCCGACGACCCCGATACTGGGATCCATGACCGTTCCCCCCGATCCCACGCCGAGCACCCGCCCCGCGGCTCCCGCGCCGGGCGAGCGCGTGCGCCGTGAGATCCCGGGCGAGCGCGCGCGCCGCGAGGTCCTGCCGGGCGGCCCCGGGCGCGCCGAGGACGCAGGAGCCGGTGCAGTGCGCCGCGAGGTCGCCGTGATCGGGGCCGGCCCTCGCGGCACGGCGATCATCGAGCGCCTGGTCGCGGCCTCGCAGAGGGGAGACTGGCAGGGCCTCCTCGAGGTGCACCTCGTGGACCCGTGCGCCGGCCTCGGCGGCAATGTCTGGCGGAGCGACCAGGGCGAGGTCCTGCTCATGAACACCGCGACCTGCCAGACCACCATGTACCCCGACGAGTCCTGCCGGCCCGAGCTGCCCTTCCCGCACACGGAGACCCTCGCCGACTTCCTCGCCGCCGAAGGGCTGGGACCGGCCGACATCGCCTCCCGCGCCGCCCACGGCCGCTACCTCGCCGCTGTGCTCGAGCGCGCCGTCGCCGACGCGGACCCCGCGCGTCTGCGGATCCGTGTGCACCGGACCAGCGCCCTGGACGTCTCGGGCGAGCCCGGCGCCCCGCAGCGGGTCGCGCTCGAGGACGGCACCGAGCTGAGCGTCGACGCCGTCGCCCTCGCCCTCGGACACCTCGCGACGGCCCCCGGGCCGCGCTCCCAGGTGATGGAGCACGCCGCTGCGCGCCACGGGCTCGTGCACGCGGCTCCCGCGAACCCCCTCCAGGTGGACTTCGCCGGACTGCTGGGCCGCGAGCGCGTGGCCGTGCAGGGCATGGGACTGAACTTCTACGATGCGATCGGCATGCTCACCGACGCCGCCGGCGGGAGTTTCGCGCCCGATGCGCACGCCCCCTCGGGTTTGCGCTACCTCCCCGGTGGCGGGGAGCCCCAGCTGGTCGTCGGCTCGCGCTCCGGCATGGTCTACCGGCCCAAGCCCGATCTGCGGCCCTACCTCCCCGAGCCCCACGAGCCGCGGATCCTCACCCGCGAGCGCGTGCTCGAGCTGTCCGTGCGGCCCGACGGCCTGGACCACGAGGCCGACGTGATGCCGCTGATCCTCGCCGAGCTGCAGCGGGCCCTCGCGGTCTCCGGCTTCCGCGCGCTCGCCGAGGAGTCGGCGATCCTGCGGATCCTCTTCCCCTTCGGGCGGCGCGGCGGCCCGATCCGGGATGCCCATGAGCGCACGCTCGAGGTGTTCCGCCGCAGCTTGCGCGAGGCCGCCGAGCCGGATCCCGCCTGGCTGCTGGTCTTCCGCGTGCTCGTCGCATGCCGCATCCAGGTCAACCAGCTCATCGACCTCGGCGCCTACACCACGGAGTCCGTGGCCCGTGACATCGACGGCCACCTCCGCAACGCCTTCGCGTCCTGGGCCTCCGGCCCGCCGGTGCTGCGCGTGCGCCAGCTGCTCGCCCTCGAGGAGGCCGGGCTCGTGCGCTTCACGGGTCCGGGGATGCGCGTGGACGTGGACGAGGAGGCGGGCAGCTTCGTCGTCACCGCGGGCGAGGACTGCCGCTACGCGTGCGACGGGGTGCTCGAGGCGCATCTGCCGGGCGTCGAGCTCAACGCCTTCACCTCCCCGCTGCTGCGGGCCTGGCGCGAGCGCGGCGAGGCCCGCCAGGACTCGTGGGCCTCCCGGGGCACCGGCAGGCGCGTGCCGACGGGCTCCATCGCGGTCGACGGCCTCTACGCCCCGATCGGCAAGGACGGGCGGGTCCACGAGCGGCGCCTGCTCGTCGGCGTCCCGGTCTCCACCGCCCAACCCGGATCCGCGATCACCGCGGAGCCCGGCACCGCTCCGCAGCTCCTGCACCACGCCGAGGTCGTCGCGCGACGCCTCGCGGCCTGGGGCGGCGTGCTGCCCGCGTGACACGATAGGGCGCATGACCTCGTCCTCCAGCTCCGCCCCCGCCGGCTCCGCACCGTCCCTCGACCCCCGCGCCGACATCGTCGAGCTCACCGCCGCGATCGTGGACATCGAGTCCGTCTCCGGGAACGAGAAGGCGCTCGCCGATGCCGTCGAGCAGGCGCTGCGCACCCATGCCCCGCACCTCACGGTCCTCCGCGACGGCGACACCGTCATCGCCCGCACGGACCTCGGGCGCGAGGAGCGCGTGGTCCTCGCGGGTCACCTCGACACGGTGCCGGTCGCGGACAACCTGCCCTCGTCGCGGCGCGTGCGCGAGGGCCGCGAGGAGCTCGTGGGCCGCGGCAGCTGCGACATGAAGGGCGGCGTCGCGATGCTGCTCGCGGTCGCGGTCGAGGCGACCGAGCCCGCACGGGATCTCACCTTCCTCTTCTACGACCACGAGGAGGTCGCCGCGGCCGACAACTCCCTGACCCGCATCACCCGCACCCATCCCGAGCACCTGCGGGGCGACTTCGCGATCCTCGGCGAGCCCACCTCCGCGGGCGTCGAGGGCGGCTGCAAGGGCACCATGAAGCTCGAGGTCACCGCTCACGGCACCGCTGCCCACTCGGCCCGAGACTGGGTGGGCGACAACGCCATCCATCACCTCGCCCCGGTCCTGCAGCGCCTCGACGCCTACGAGGCCCGCCGCGCCGTCATCGACGGACTCGAGTACCGCGAGTGCCTGAACGCCGTCGCCATCGGCGGCGGCATCGCCGGCAACGTCATCCCCGATCGCGCCTCCCTCACCCTGAACTACCGCTTCGCGCCCGACACCAGCCCCGCGCAGGCCGAGGCGCACGTGCGCGAGCTGCTCGAGGGGTGCGACGTGGACATCGTCGTCACCGACAGCGCCGCCGGCGCCCTGCCGGGCCTGGACACCCCCGCCGCCCGCGAGTTCCTCGCGGCGCTCGGCGACGGCGTGGGCGTCGCGGCCAAGCAGGGGTGGACCGACGTCGCCCGCTTCGCCGAGCTCGGCACCCCCGCCGTGAACTTCGGCCCCGGCGACCCTCTCCTCGCCCACACCGACGACGAGCACGTGCCCTTCGAGGACCTCCGTGCCGCCCTCGACGGGCTGCGCCGCTGGCTCGAGCCGTCGGCCCGATGAGCAGCCCGAGCGCGCGGGTGCCCGCCGAGCCCGCCCTCCGCCGCAGCATCGGCTTCGGCCAGCTGCTCGCGTACGGCCTGGTTTTCATCGGCCCCGCCGCGGCCGTCGGCGTATGGGGGACGCTGGACGCGAAGTCCGGCGGCGTGGTGCCCGTCGTCTACCTCGTCGCGACCCTGGTGATGGCGCTGACCGCCTCGAGCTACGCGCTCATGTCCCGCGCCGTCCCGCGCGCCGGCAGCGTCTTCGCCTACGCGAGCGAGGGCATCGGCCGCAGAGTGGGCCACATGGGCGGCTGGATGATGCTGCTGGACTACGTCCTGATCCCCTCGGTCGCCTACCTCTTCAGCGGCATCGCCCTGCACTCGCTGTTCCCGCAGATCCCCGTGTGGGTGTTCGTGGTGGTCGCCGTCGTGCTCACCACCGGCCTCAACCTCACCGGGGTGGGCGTGACGTCGAAGGTCTCGGCCGTCGTCGTGCTCGTCGAGGTGCTCGTGTTGGCGGCGGTCGTGATCGCCGGGATCGCGGTCCTCGCGTCCGACGGGCCGGTGCGCGGCTGGCTCGATCCGATCACCGGCGGCGGCGCCGGTCTGCACCCCCGCCTCGTGCTCGGCGCGGTCTCCGTCGCCGTCCTGTCCTACCTGGGCTTCGACGCGCTCGCGACCTTCGCCGAGGAGACCCGCGGGGGCTCCGCCGCGATCGCCCGGGCGACGCTCGTGTGCCTCGCGGTCGCCGGCGTGCTCTTCATCGTCCAGACCTACATCGGCGCGCTGCTCTCCCCGCAGACCACCGCCCAGCTGCAGGCCGACCCGTCCCTGCAGGGCGATGCCTACTACGCGATGGTCGACTCCTCGATCAGCCCGCTCCTGCACGGCCTGCTCGCCCTGGCCAAGGGTGTGGGCGCGATGTTCAGCGCCCTCGTGGGCCAGGCCGCGGCGAGCCGCGTGATCATGGACATGGCCCGCTCCGGGTCGCTGCCCGGTGGCCTGGCGAAGGTGTCCGCCCGCTCCGGGGCGCCGGTGGCGGGCGTGCTCGCGGCCGCCGCCGGGAACGTCGCCGTCGCCCTCTGGGCGGCGCTGCGTCCCGACGGGCTCGACGTGGTCTCCTCCGCGGTCGACGTCGGCGCGATCACCGGCTTCGTGCTCGTCCACGCCTCCGTGATCGGCTACTTCGTGGTGCGCCGACGCGGGGGACCGGTGCGCCCGCTCCCGCATCTGGTGATCCCGATCCTGGGCGCCCTCTCGCTGCTCGCGGTGCTCGTCTCCTCGAGCCCGCTCGCGCTCGCCGTGGGAGCAGTCTGGGCGGTGCTCGGACTGATCGTCCTCATCGTGCGCGGCCCCCGCGCCGCCTCCGCCTGACCCCGGGCGGTCCGCACCTGCGGCCGGGGAGCGCCCCTTCGATGTCTCGGGGTGAGACCTCGGCGCGTATATGGCGTCGAGGTCTCACCCAGCGACATCGGCCGTGCCCGACACCCGTCCCGTCGGCCCCGCGACCGGCCCCGCCGACACACCCCGGAGCCTCCCCGCTCGGTCCGAGCGCCGCCGTAGTGTGGACGCGCCGGGGGCGGCGGCGCCGCATCGGGGCCCGGTGCATCGACGAAGGGGGATCAGAGATGGCACGAGCGACGCGCGCACCGCATGCGGCACCCAGTCGGCGCACGGTGAGCACGGCACTCGCCACGACGGCGCTCGGGGGCACGGCCCTCACGGCGGCCGGATGCACGCAGGGCGGCCCGGGCGGGGGCAAGGGAGGCGGCGCGGCGTCCAAGAAGCCGACTGCCGAGGAGATCCGCGCCCAGAAGGTCTCCCAGGCGCAGCATCAGCTCGCCCAGCACGACCCGGACGCCGCCGAGAAGGCCCTGAAGGGCCAGGACGGCGACGAGGTCGAGTCTCTGCGCACGAAGATCTCCTCCGCGCGCGAGGCCCTCGTGGAGTGGCCGAACGACCTGCAGGTCTCCCACCTGTTCTTCCACACGCTCATCGTCGATCCAGAGCGCGCCTTCGACGGCGACGAGGACGCCCAGGGCTACGACGACTACATGTGCACGATCGACGAGTTCACGAAGATCATGCAGGACGTCTACGACGACGGGTACGTGCTGGTCAGCCCGCACGACATCTGCGAGAAGCAGGACGACGGCACGATGAAGCCCCTGCCGATCCGCCTGCCCAAGGACCGCAAGCCCATGGTGCTCTCGCAGGACGACGTCTGCTACTACGAGTACATGGAGGGCGACGGGTTCGCCGCGGACCTCCATCCGAACGCCGACGGCCGCGTGGTCAACTCGTACACCGACGCCGACGGGAAGACGACCGAGGGCTCCTACGACATGGTCCCCCTCGTCGACGACTTCCTCGAGGACCACCCCGACTTCTCGTACCACGGTCACAAGGGCGTGCTCGCCCTCACCGGCTACAACGGCATCCTCGGCTACCGCAGCTCGAAGCGCGAGTACGGGGATCACCCCGAGAAGCTCAAGACCGCCCAGGAGAAGGCGAAGAAGACCGCCGCCGCCCTCAAGGACACCGGCTGGGAGATCGCGAGCCACAGTTGGGGGCACCTCGACATCAAGAAGTCCTCGCTCGCGCACCTCACCCGGGACTTCGACCGCTGGGACGCCGAGGTCAAGCCGCTCACGGGCGAGACCGACCTGCTGATCCTCCCCTTCGGCGCCGATCTCAGCGGCGTCCCGCCCTACGACACCCAGGACCCGAAGTACCAGGCCGTGCGCGACCACGGCTTCGACTTCATCTTCCTCGTGGACGGCACCGCCGAGTACTGGGCGCAGATGCAGGACGGCTACCTCCGCCAGGCGCGCATGAACGTCGACGGCATCCGCCTGCGCGCGAACGCCGCGGGCGAGGAGACCAGCCTCGAGCCGTTCTTCGACTCCTCCTCGGTGATCGACCACTCCCGCCCCGGGCTCTGAGGCGCCGGGGCCGACCGCCGTGCACGGACGCTACGCTCGCCTCATGACCGCCCAGAACACCGACAGGCACCGCAAGGGACCCATCACGCTGCGCGGGTCGCAGCGGCCCACCACCACGACCGACCAGCACCTCCTCGAGGAGGAGGGGCCGGGGGAGTGGGTCCACTCGGACCCGTGGCGGGTGATGCGGATCCAGGCGGAGTTCGTCGAGGGGTTCGGTGCGCTCGCCGAGCTCGGTCCCGCCATCTCGATCTTCGGCTCGGCGCGCATCGCCCCGGACCACCCGGACTACGCGAAGGCCGAGCAGATCGCCCGCGGCGTCGTCGACCTCGGGTACGCCGTCATCACGGGCGGCGGCCCGGGGATCATGGAGGCCGGCAACAAGGGCGCCAAGGAGTGCGGCGGCGTCTCGGTGGGACTGGGCATCGAGCTGCCCTTCGAACAGGGGATGAACGAGTATGTCGACCTGGGTGTCGACTTCCGGTACTTCTTCGCCCGCAAGACCGTGTTCGTGAAGTACTCGAGCGGCTTCGTGGTGCTCCCCGGCGGCTTCGGCACCTTCGACGAGATGTTCGAGGCCCTGTGCCTCATGCAGACCCACAAGATCCGCATGTTCCCGCTGGTCCTCGTGGGCCGCGCCTACTGGCAGGGGCTGCTCGACTGGATCCGCGGCACCGTGCTCGACAACGGCCTGATCAGCGAGAAGGACCTCGGACTGCTGCGCGTGGTCGACACCGCCGACGAGGCCCTGGACGTGCTGCGCGACGCCGCACTCCGGCAGCGATGACCGCCGTCGGCCCCGGTGTGGTGCTGCTGCTCCTCGTCGCCGCCGTGGTCGCCGTGCTCATGGTGCTCGCGGCCCTGGGGAAGTTCGACCTCTCGATGCCCGCCCCCGGCGCGGACCACGAGCACCGTCGGCCGCGGCGGGGAGCGGCGCGCGGACCCGGTCGCCGCTGGGGCGCCGGGAGGCGTCGGAGGAGGTCCGCCGCAGGGTCCGGCGAGGACGCATCGTCCGACGTGTGAGCGTCATCTCCGAGAACCTGAGATACTGGTGGCCGACAGTTGCTGCCGACGCTCCCGCAGGGGTGGGAGCGGCGTGCGTTCACATCACCGAGGAGGCAGGCCCATGGCCGCTATGAAGCCGCGCACCGGAGACGGTCCGCTCGAGGTCGTGGAGGAGGGCCGCAGCATCATCATGCGTGTCCCGCTCGAGGGCGGCGGACGCCTCGTCGTCGAGATCGACGGCTCCGAGGCGAAGACCCTGCGCGACGCCCTGGAGGGCGTGATCAAGGCCTGACCGGCTGCTGATCAGCGCACCGGACCCCGTCCCTCGGCATGAGGGGCGGGGTTCTGTGTGTGCGGGCGGGGCAATGTGCGGAGGAGGCGGAGCGGGCCGTGCCGCAGACGCCCCCGGAGCGTCGGCGCACGTCCGTGGCGTCCCGAGAAGTGCGAAACGGTTGCCAAGAGCGCTCTTGGCAACCGTTTCGTACTTCTCGAGGGTTCGACCGACCGACCGACGCAGGGTGGGTGCGGCGGAGGGGCGCCCGACCGAGGATGGGCCCGTTGGAGAGCGGGCCGACGGACGGCGAGCCCGGCGGCAGCGTTCTCGGCGGCCCGGGCGGGTGTCAGCCGCGCAGCACCGCGGCGAGCACGCCGTCGCCGCTCGGGGAGAGCGCGGGGATCAGGTCCTCGGCCTCCTGGACCTCGCGCAGCAGCGCGCGGACCTCCTGGGTGGTGGCGTCGCGGGCGGTGGGGTCGGCGACCCGGTCGTGGTAGAGCGCCTGGGAGATCACGAGCACGCCGCCCGGCCGCAGCAGGCGACGCGCATGGGTGAGCAGGTCGCGCGCGTGGGGCGCATCGGCGTGGAAGCTGACGAGGTCGTAGGCGTGGTCGGTGAGACGGCCGATGACCTCTCGCGGGCTGCCGGCGATCGTGCGCGCACGGCCCGAGCGCAGACCCGCCTCGCTGAAGGCCTCGCGGGCCGCGCGCTGGTTCTCGACCTCGGGGTCGATCGTGGTGAGCACGCCGTCCGGGTGCATCCCGGCCAGCACGTACAGGGAGGCCACCCCGGCGCCGGTGCCGATCTCGACGGCGCTGCGCGCGCCGACGGAGGCCGCGAGCACGCGCATGAGGGCGCCGGCCCCGGGCAGCACGGGGGCGACCCCGAGCTCCGATCCGCGCTCACGGGCGCGCGCGAGCACGCCCGGCGTCTCGAAGAGCGATTCCTCGTCGACGAACTCCTCGCCGTGGGCCCAGCTGGTCACCTTCCCCGATGCCATCTGCGGATCCTCCTGTTCGTCGGGTCAAGAGCGGTCGCGCGACCGGGCAGGTCACCGCCGGGTCGCCGCGAGCACGCGGATGTCGACCAGGGTACGTCAGCACCCGCCCAGGTCGTACCGGCGCCCCACACAGGCTCGCTCTGCCATAATGTCGTGGTCGGTGTGAACGAGAGGTCAGGAGCGAGAGTGGAGATCTTCGGTCTCAGCGGCTGGGAGCCTCTGGTCCTGATCATCGTGTTCCTGATCTTCATCGGACCGCAGCGCCTGCCGGAGTACACGCGCAACATCGTGCAGTGGGTGCGCAAGGCGCGCCGCTGGGTCGATGATTCCCGGGCCACCGTCGAGGACGAGATGGGCCTGTCCATGGACGAGCTGCGCAAGTACGACCCTCGTCAGTACGACCCCCGCCGCATCATCCGCGACGCCTGGGGCGACACCAGCGTGGACGACATCCTCCCGGACACCAAGGCGCTCACCGGCGCCGTCACGGGCACCGCCGCGGCCGCGTCCGGCTCGAAGCGCTCCACCAAGGGATCCGCGGAGGACGAGGGCCCCCAGCGGGCCCCCTTCGACGACGAGGCGACCTGAGGCCACCCGCCTGACACGTCCCTCGTGATCCGCCCCGCCTGATCAGTTCCCCCCGTCTGCGGCTCGACCCGGCTCGCCGGGGCGACACGCGCCGCGGCCGCGAAGGCCCCAGCCGCAGGCCTCAGCCGCGGACGGTGAGCGGCAGGCGCATCCCCGACAGGCCCCGCGGGCGCGCCACGAGCGATGCGGCGATCGCGCGCAGCTGCTGGGCGGCGGGCACCTCCGGATCGGACAGCACGAGCGGCACGCCGCCGTCGGCCCCCTCCCGCAGCTGCGGATCCAGAGGCACCTGCCCGAGCACCGGCACGGGATGCTCGACGGCTCCGGCGAGGGTCTCGGCGACCCGCTCCCCGCCGCCGGTGCCGAAGACGTCCATGCGCGAGCCGTCGGGCAGCACGAGCCCGCTCATGTTCTCCACGACCCCGGCGACGTCCTGCTTGGTGGCCTTCGCGAGCGAGCCCACGCGCTCGGCGACGGAGGCCGCGGAGACCTGCGGGGTGGTGACCACCAGCATCTGCGCCTTGGGCAGCAGCTGGGCGACGGAGATCGCGACGTCGCCGGTGCCGGGCGGGAGGTCCAGCAGCAGCACGTCGAGCTCGCCCCAGAAGACATCGGAGGCGAACTGCTCGATCGCCCGGTGCATCTTCGGTCCGCGCCAGACGACGGCCTGACCGTCGGGCACGAACATGCCGATGCTCATGACCTTCACGCCGTGCGCCTCGGGCGGCATGAGCAGGTCGCCCACCTTCGTGGGCTTGTCGGTGATGCCGAACATGCCCGGCATCGAGAAGCCGTGGATGTCCGCGTCGATGACTCCCACGGACAGTCCCTGCGCGGCCATGGCGGCGGCGAGGTTCGCGGTCACGGTGGACTTGCCGACACCGCCCTTGCCGGAGGAGACGGCGAGGATCCGGGTGAGCGTCCCGGGCTTGTTGAAGGGGATCTGGCGGTGGCCCTGGCGCAGGCGCGTGGTGAGCGCCTTGCGCTGCTCGTCAGTCATCGTCCGCGAATCGACCTTCACGCCGGCCAGGCCGGGCACGGTCGCGGTCGCCTCCGCGGTCGAGCGCTCGAGCCGGTCGCGCATCGGGCAGGCCGCGATCGTCACCAGGATGGTCACCTCGGCGGTGCCGGCGGCGTCGATCGTCACCGAGTCGACCATGTCGAGCTCGGTGATGGGGCGACCGATCTCCGGGTCGATCACGGCCTCGAGCGCCTCGTGGATGCGGGCGATCCGGGGGTCTTCGGTCGACGAGGTCGTGTCGTGGGGATCGGTGGCCGACGACGGGTCCTGGCCCCGGGGGTCCGGGTCCGGCGTGCCGGGGTCCTGCGGGGCGCTCATGGTGTCCCGCGCTCCGCGAGTGCCGAGCGCACCTCGCTGCGCAGCATCGCCCGCAGCTCCTCGCGATCGACGCCGACGGCCTGCGGCTGCGCCTCGGCGAGGAGAACGCCGCGTCCCGAGCCCGAGCCGCCTGAATCCGAGCCGCCTGAGCCCGAGCCCGAGGCTCCCGAACCGCCCGAGACCCCGGCGCCCGAGGAGTTCGCGGACCCGCGGCCGCCCTCGGCCTGCTCGGCGGCCTCGTCCTCCTCGCGCTCCTTCTCGAGGTCCTCGAGGAGGTCGCGCAGCTCGCCGCGCACGAAGTCGCGGGTGGCGACGTCGTTCAGGGCGATACGCAGCGAGGCGATCTCGCGCGTGATGAAGTCCGTGGTCGCGTGGTTGCGGTCGTTGGACTGACGGTCCTGCTCGGCCTGCACGCGGTCGCGGTCGTCCTGGCGGTTCTGCGCGAGCAGCAGCAGCGGGGCCGCGTAGGAGGCCTGCAGCGAGAGGATCAGGGTCAGCAGCGTGAAGTTGAGGCTGCGGGGATCGAACTGGGCGCTCTCGGGCATGATCGAGTTCCAGGCCAGCCAGACGGCGCAGAACAGCGTCATCCCGACCAGGAAGGCCGGGGTGCCCATGAAGCGGGCGAAGCCCTCGGCGCCGCGGCCGAAGGTGTCGCCGGCCAGCGGGTTGCGGACGCGTCGGCGCAGGGGCTCCGGATCATCCAGGTTCGGCGTGCGGTCTGCCATCTCCCTCACCCCTTCCGCGAGTCGTCGGTGGTCGTGCTGTCGCTGTGGATCCCGCGGGCGATCTCCGAGAGATCGATCTGGCCCGTGGTCACCGGGGGCTCGTCCTGTTCTCGCCAGTCATCGGGCAGCACGTGGTCGAGCACGTCGTCGACCGTGACCGCGCCCAGCAGACGCCCCTCGTCGTCGACCACCGGGATCGAGACCAGGTTGTACGTCGCCATCTCGCGCGTCACGCCCGAGAGCGGCACCTGCGGCTCGACCGTGTGGCGGTCGGCGTCGAGGATCTCGCCGACCGGCCGGTCGGGCCGCTCGCGCAGCAGGTGCTGGAAGTGGACGATGCCCAGCAGCTTGCCGGTCGGCGTCTCGAGCGGTGAGCGGCACACGTGGACGGTCGAGGCGAGCGCGGGGGAGAGCTCCTCCCGGCTGATCATCGCCAGGCAGTGCGCGACCGGCGTCTCCGGGGCCGTGATCAGCGGCTCCGTGGTCATCATGCCGCCCGCGGTGTACTCGTCGTAGGCGAGCAGGCGGCGCACGTCCTCCGCCTCCTCGGGCTCCATGAGCCCCAGCAGCGTCTCGGCGACCTGGTCGGGGAGCTCCTGGACGAGGTCCGCGGCGTCGTCAGGGTCCATCTCGTCGAGCACATCGGCCGCGCGGGACGACTCCAGGCCGGTGAGCACCTCGACACGGGTGTCCTCGGGCAGCTCCTCGAGGACGTCGGCCAGACGGTCGTCGGCCAGCTCCGAGGCCAGCTCGATGCGCCGCTTGGCATCCAGCTCCTGGACGATGTCGGCGAGGTCCGCGGGCTTGAGGTCCTGGTAGGAGGCGAGCAGCAGCGCGGCCGACTGCTCGGTGTCGCTGCCGAAAAGTCCCTTGACCGCGCTCTGGTCGACGGTGAGGGTCTCCCCGCGGCTGACCAGCTTCGAGAGGCCCGAGCCCGTCTTCAGGCGGCGCAGGTAGAGCTTCGCGACCACCCAGTCGTGCTGCCGGTTCTGCTCGAGGCCGACGTCCTGCACGGTCGCCCGGCCCGAGCCGTCCAGCAGCGAGACGGTGCGCTCGAGCAGATCGCCGATGGCGAGCTGCTCCCCGCTGCGCTTCTCGAAGCGCCGCAGGTTCAGCACGCCCGAGGAGATCACCTGCCCCGGCATGATCGAGGTGACCCGGGTGGCCGGCAGGAACACGCGCCGTTTGCCCGGCACCTCGACCACGAAGCCGACGGCGCGGGCGGCGCCGCGCGCCTGGGGGAGCACGACGACGTCCCTGATCTTCCCGACGGACTCCCCGATCGGGTCGAAGACGGCGGTGCCCGCCAGGCGTGCGGCGTAGAAGCGGGGCTGCGGAGAGGTCACGTCCCTCAGGGTAGTGCCCTGCCCGGTCAGCGACCCGGGGTGAGTGATCCCATCCACGCCTCGATCTCGTCGGGCCGACGGGGCAGCGCGGCCGAGAGGTTCTCGACGCCGTCCTCGGTCACCAGCACGTCGTCCTCGATCCGCACGCCGATGCCGCGCAGCTCCTCGGGGACCTTGAGATCGTTCTCCTGGAAGTACAGCCCCGGCTCGATCGTGAACACCATGCCGGGCACGAGCTCGGCGTCCATGTACATCTCGCGGCGGGCCTGCGCGCAGTCGTGCACGTCGAGCCCCAGGTGGTGGCTCGTGCCGTGCACCATCCAGCGGCGGTGGAACTGGCCCTCGGGGGCGAGGGACTCCTCGGCGGTGCCGGGGAGCATGCCCCACTCCTCGAGGTGGCGGGCGATGACCTGCATCGCCGTCGTGTGCAGGTCGCGGAAGCGGATGCCGGGGCGGGCCGCGGCGAAGGCCGCGTCGGCCGCCTCGAGGACCGCCTCGTAGACCCTGCGCTGGGCGGGGGAGTAGGTGCCGGACACCGGCAGGGTGCGGGTGAGGTCCGCGGTGTACAGGGAATCCACCTCCACACCGGCGTCGATGAGCACGAGCTCGCCCTCGCTCACCGTGCCGTCGTTGCGCACCCAGTGCAGGGTGCAGGCGTGGTTGCCGGCCGCGGCGATGGTGTCGTAGCCGACGCCGTTGCCCTCGGCGCGCGCCGAGGCGCCGAAGACGCCCTCGATCACGCGCTCGCCGCGACGGTGCCCGACGGCCTGGGGGAGCGCCGCCACGACGTCCTCGAAGCCGGCGATGGTGGCCTTCACGGCCTCGCGCATCTGCGAGACCTCGAAGTCGTCCTTGACCAGGCGCTGCTCGCTCGCGGCCTCCTGCAGGCGATCGAACTCGCGCGTCTGCTCCTCGCCGTCCGGCAGTCCGTTCTGGGAGCGGATCTCCTCGACCATCCCCTGCACGCCGGGGTCGACGCCCGGGACGATCGCGAGCGACAGCTGCGGGCCGACGTCCTTGGCGAGCGCATCGCGCAGCTCGTCGATGTGGCGGCACTCGATGCCGATGCGCGCCGCGGTCTCCTCGAGCGTGGGTCGGCGCCCGACCCAGAGCTCGCCGTAGCGGGCGTCGGCGTAGAACTCGGTGGAGTCGAAGCCCGCGCGCGGCCGGAAGAAGTAGGTCGCGCGGGACGCGGGCTCGCCCTCCGCGGCGTCGGGGTCGGGCTCGACGACGAGCACGCTGTCGGGCTCCTCGTCCGTGCCCAGGCCGCTGAAGTAGACGAAGCCGGTGTCGGGGCGGAACGGGTAGTCGGTGTCGTTCGCGCGCACCTTGAACACGCCCGCGGGCAGCACCATGCGCGTCGCCGGCAGCTCGTCGACCAGCGCGTCGCGGCGCGCGGGGGTGAAGTCCGCGACCTCACGGCGCTCGGCCGCCGGGACGGTCTCGTCCCAATCGGCGGCGATGAACGCGCGGAAGGCCTCGTTGGTGGGGCGCTCGGAGCGCGAGTCGCCGCGGGAGGCGAGCTCCTCGGCGCTCGGGCCGGGACCGTCGGCCGGGGCCTCCTGGGCCGCCGGAGCGGGGGTCTCGCGCGAGGTGGGACGGGGCACATCGTTGTTCTGGGTCATCACCCGCGCATCGTCTCACGCGGCGCGCGCCGGGGTCGGAGGGCGGCCTGCGGATCAGGTCTCCGCGCGGGCACGGGGCTGGCAGGATGGGCACATGGCCCACCTCCCTTCGGGACTCGCCGCCGAGTCCCGCATCGACCTGCACGCGCACACCCGGTGCTCCGACGGCACCGACGACGTCGACGCGCTCGTGCGGCATGCGGCGGAGGCGGGCCTGGACGTCGTCGCGCTCACGGATCACGACACGACCGCGGGCTGGGACGAGGCCGTCGAGGCATCCCGCCGCCACGGCGTCGCGGTCATCCCCGGCATCGAGGTCTCGACGGAGTGCGAGGACCTCTCGGTGCACGTGCTCGCGCTCCTGCCGAACCCGTCGCCGAGCACGGAGCTGCACTCCCACATGGAGCGCGCCCGCGAGTCGCGCGCCACCCGTGCCCGGCGCATGGTCGAACGTCTCGCCGCCGACCACCCGATCCGCTGGGAGGACGTCGAGGCGCAGGTCGCGGGTGCGAGCACGACCGTCGGACGTCCCCACATCGCCGACGCGCTGGTGGCCCGCGGAGTGGTCGCCGACCGCACCGAGGCCTTCGGCGATCTGCTGAGCTCCTCGAGTCCGTACTACGTGCGCTACTGGGCGCCCGAGCCCGCCCAGGCGGTGCGTGCGATCGTCGCGGCGGGCGGCGTCGCCGTGGTCGCCCATCCCGGCGCGCTCACCCGCGGGAGCACCATCCCCGAGGACCTCCTCGAGGAGATGGTCGCCGCGGGACTGGCCGGCATCGAGGTCGATCACCGCGAGCACGATGATGTCTCGCGGGCGAGACTGCGCGCCTTCGCCCGATCCCACGAGCTCCTGGTCACCGGGGGCAGCGACTACCATGGCGCGGGCAAACCGAACCGGCTGGGCGAGAACCTCACCCGTCCGTCCGTGCTGGCCGCTCTGATCGAGCGCGCCACGAGCAGAACCGAGGTCCTCCTCCCGTGAACGTGGTCGATCTGCGCTTCCTCGCGGGAGTGTTCGTCACGCTGTTCGTGATCGTGGATCCGCCGGGGACGGTGCCGATCTTCCTCTCGCTCACGCGCACGATGACGTCGAAGCAGCGCTCGCGCGCGGCGATGGTCGCCGTGGGAGTCGCGATCCTCATCATCGCGTCCTTCGCCGTGTTCGGCCGCTTCATCCTCGCCTACATGCACATCTCGCTGCCGGCGCTGCAGTTCTCCGGCGGCCTGCTCCTGCTGCTCATCTCCCTGCAGCTGCTGATGGGCAAGGAGGGCGAGCTCGCCCAGAGCAGCGGAGTGAACGTGGCCCTGGTGCCGCTGGGCACCCCACTGCTGGGCGGTCCCGGCGCGATCGTGGCGATGATGCTGTTCGTCGACCAGTCCCACGGCGAGCTCCCGCGCGTGAACGCGCTGATCATCGCGCTCGTGGTGATGGCGGTCGTGCTGTACGTGTTCATGCGCTTCGCGGACGTCATCGCGAAGATCCTGGGCGACGGCGGCGTCACCCTGGTCACCCGGATCTCCGGCGTGCTGCTCGCGGCGATCAGCGTGCAGATGCTCTTCGACTCCGTGCACTCGTTCCTGGAGACCTGGGGCGTGATCGCCGCGTCCTGACGCGCGCGCCGTTCCAGGCCGCGCCGAGTCGTGAGAGGCACGAAACGGTTGCCAAGGAGGGTCTTGGCAACGACTTCGTACCGTTCGTCGCCCCGTCGCCCCGTCGCCCCGTCGCGCTCGATCGGGGTCCGGTCGCGCTCGATCGGCGTCCGGCCCGGCTCGACCGAGGGTCAGTCCCCGTCGAACTGCGCAGGCAGCTCCCAGGTGCCGTCGGTCCCGCGTCGGGCGATCGAGCGCACCCATCGGGCCGTCCGCGTCAGGGTCGCCGTCGGCTCCGGGGGAGTGCCGACGAGAGTGCGCAGCGCGCCGAGGTCGAGCTCCTGCCCGGTGGCCCAGGCCCCCGGGAGCGCGCCCGTCTCGCCGTGCGCAGCGGGGCGCACCTCGACTCCGCTCGTGCGTTCGTCCTCGAGCGCGTCCGCGAGGATCCTGGCCGCCTGGAGGTTCGTCACCGAGGGCGCGTCGCCGACGTTCACGACGCGGTCGGAGGGCCGATGCAGGCAGGCGGCGACGGCCTGTGAGAGCGATGACGTGGAGGTGAGGGTGCCGAGGTCGTCGGCCCGCTCGACGGCCAGCTCCCGCGCCCCCTCGAGCACGGAGCGCACCAGCGGCCACTCGCGCACGCGGCGCGTCGAGGGGCCGTGGACGCGAGCCGCCCGCAGCACGCTGACGCGCTCCCCGTGCGCGGCGAGGACTCGCTCGGCCTCGGCCTTGTTCGCCCCGTAGCCCAGGCGCGAGGCGTACGGCTCGCCGTGGTGCTCCATCGTCGCGGTCGTCTCCGGCGTGGGCCCGGGCCACCGCGGCGCCTCCTCGGAGTTCGCGTGGCTGCCGGCGGCGTCGACGTAGACGGCGCGGGAGGACAGCATGATCGTGCTTCCGCTCGCGTGCGACCAGCGGGCGAGATCGGCCGCATGGCTCGGGGTGAAGCACTGGCCGTCGACGATCCCGTCGACCCCGTCCCCGACGAGCGCATCGATCCCGCGCGCATCGTCGCGGTCGAGCGTCAGCACGCGGATGCCGAGCGCGCACCAGTGCGGCGGGGCGAGCTCGGGACGACGGCAGGTGACGGTGACATCGGCCCCTGAACGTGCGAGATCCTCGGCGGCAGCGGCGAGAGTGCCGGTGCCGCCGAGGATCAGGCAGGCGGGGGAGGTCATCGGAGCCGGGTCAGGACTCCGGGCCGCCCTCGGAGGCGTGGCCCGACTCGGAGCGTCCGCCCGTGCTGCTCTGCTCGCCCTGCTCGCCGTGGCGACGACCGCGGCCGCCGCGGGAGCGCCGACGACGCGGGCGCGAGGACTCCTCGCCGTCGCGGCCGGCCTTGTCGGGACCGTTGTTCGCGGAACCGCCGGACGCGCCGCCGTTCTCGGAGCCGGAGACGACCTCGCCGTTCACGCGACGGGTGCGGGTGCGGCTGCGCGAGCGGCGCGGTCGGTCCTGCGCCGGCTTCTCGGAGTCGGAGCCCTCACCGGAGCCCTCGGTGCGAGCGGGGCGCTCGGAGTCGCCGCGCGAGCGCCCGCCGCGTCCTCCGCGACCGCCCTCGCCACGACCGCCGCTCCGGCCGTCCTCGCGACCGCCGCGACCGCCTCTGTCGCGCCCCCGGCCGCCGCGCGAGGAGTCCTCGCGACGCGACTCGGGACCGCCCAGGTCCTCGATCTCCTCGGCATCGAGGCCCTCGCGGGTGCGCCGCTCCTTGGGGAGGGTGCCCTTCGCGTCGGTCGGGATGTCGAGGTCGGTGAACAGGTGCTCGGAGGTCGAGTACGTCTCGACGGCCTCGGTGGACTCCAGCCCCAGCTGACGGGCGATGAGCGCCCAGCGCGCGAGGTCCTCCCAGTCCACGAAGGTCAGGGCGGTGCCCTTCTTGCCCGCGCGGCCGGTGCGGCCCGTGCGGTGCAGATACGTCTTGTCATCGTCCGGGCAGTTCCAGTTGATGACGTGGGTGACGTCCTCGACGTCGATGCCGCGGGCGGCGACGTCGGTCGCGATCAGCACGTCGATCTTGCCGGTGCGGAACGCGCGCAGCGCCTGCTCGCGGGCGCCCTGACCGAGATCACCGTGCAGCGGCGCCGCGGCGAAGCCGCGGTCCATGAGGTCGGTGGCGACCTTGTCGGCCTGGCGCTTGGTGCGCATGAACACGATCGTCAGGCCGCGGCCGCGGGCCTGCAGGATCCGTGCCAGCACCTCGATCTTGTCGAGCTGGTGGGCGCGGTAGATGACCTGCTTGATGTCGGCCTTGGTGCGCGAGGCGTCGCCCGGGTCGTGGGCGCGGATGTGCGTGGGCCGGCTCATGAAGCGGCGGGCCAGGGCCATGATCGGACCGGGCATCGTCGCGGAGAACAGCATCGTCTGGCGCGTCGTCGGGACGGCCTTGAGGATCTTCTCGATGTCCTCGAGGAAGCCCAGGTCGAGCATCTCGTCGGCCTCGTCGAGGACCGCCGTGCGGACCTGCGACAGGTCCAGGTGGCCCTGTCGCATGAGGTCGATGAGGCGACCGGGCGTGCCGACGACGATCTCGATGCCCTTGTCGAGGGCCTCGATCTGCGGCTCGTAGGCGCGGCCGCCGTAGATCGTGAGCACGCGCACGGGGCGCTTGGCGGAGGCCGCCTGCAGGTCGGACGCGACCTGCACGGCGAGCTCGCGCGTGGGCAGCACGACGAGGCCCTGCGGCTTGCCGACCGGTCGGCTCTGCGGGTTGTCCTCGCCGGGGGCGACGACGCTCTGGAGCATCGGGATGCCGAAGCCCAGGGTCTTGCCGGTGCCGGTCTTCGCCTGGCCGATGATGTCGCGCCCCTTGAGCGCGATCGGCAGGGTCATGGCCTGGATCGGGAACGGGTGGGTGATCCCCTTCGCGGCCAGCGCCTCGACGATGTCCTCGCGGACGTCGAAATCGGCGAAGGTCTGCGTGGGAGCGGTGTCCTCGACGGGTGCGGCCGCGTCGGCCGTCGCCTCGGGATCGGGGGTGCCGGAGCTCTGCTCGACGGCGATGGAGGAGGCCGGGGTGTCGGGCGCGATCGCGCCGGTGGCCTCAGGGGTGTGCGGGGTGGATTCGGGCACAGTTCATCTCTCTGATCAAAGTGGTGCCCCACCATCGTAGCGTTGTGCGCTCCGTCACCCGATGGGGCGGGGCAGGCCGACGCGGCAGGCCGACGCCCGGGCCGGAGCGGAACGGCTCCGGACGCACGACGGCCGACGGCGCGGGCATCTCGCCCTGCTGCCGTCGGCCGTGCCGCTCGACGCGGTCGCCGCGGGGTCAGCCCGGGAATCAGCCCAGGAAGCCGACCCGCTTCTGGGTGGGGCTGGAGATCTCGGCGTAGGCGATCTTCGCGCCCGGCACCAGGACGGTGCCGCCCTTGGAGTCCTTGAGGGTCGCGATCGAACCGTCGCCCAGGGCGGTCTCGAGCGCGGCCTGCACCGACTCGGCGCTCTCCTCGGTCTCGATCACGAGCTCGCGAGGCGCGTGCTGGATGCCGATGCGGATGTCCATGTGAGGTCCTTCCCTCGTGCGTGCGGTCGATCCGGGAGTCTATCGCCGCATGCCCCGCCGCGGGCGGGTCGCGGGGCTCTGCGCGGTGCGCTGTGGGGTGAATCCGCCGTCGGCGGAATCGAGGGCGGGGCCGGCAGGGAGCACCGCGAGGTCTCAGACCAGCTCGCGCGCCCCGTCGGCCGCAGGGGAGTCCTCCTCGAGGCCGGCGATGCCCGAGGCCACGAACCGCGAGAGCAGGTCGAGCTCCGCGGACGACGGGTCCGCCGGTCCGGGCGGTCCTGTCCTCTCCATGGCGGTCCCTTCCATGGCGGTCCCTTCCGCGGCGATCCCCTCCTGGCTCTCGGGGCGCGCTTCCGCGGGACGCAGCACGTCGCCCGCCGCGAGGGCGATCAGGCAGCGACCCAGCAGCACGGCCGTGCGGTCGGGCAGGACGGGGCGGTGCACGAGGGCCTGGGCGAGGGTGCGCGCGAGCTGGGTGCGGAAGACCGAGACCAGGGCGCTCACCGGACGGGACACGGACTCCTCGCTCAGCAGCAGGCGCACGCCCAGGTGGTCGTCGGCCAGACGCTGCACGCGACGGATCGCTCCTCGCGCGCGCTCCTCGGTGTCCCCGGTGAGCGGCGGCAGCGAGCGGGCGGCGGCGACCACGCGGGCGCCCACGCCCTCGACGACCATGAGATACAGCTCTTCCTTCGAGTCGAAGTGCTGGTACAGGACCGGTTTGGTGACGCCCACGGCACGCGCGATGTCCTCCATCGAGGTGCTGCGGAAGCCGTGCGCGACGAAGGCGTCGGTGGCTGTGGCGAGGACCAGCGCACGGCGCTCCGACTTCGGCATCCGCTGCGTGGACCGTGCCATCTGTGGCTCCTCCCGGCAGAGGTCGACCCTCGGCCCTCATGTCGATGCGCGGTCGCGACCCCTCCCGCACGACCTGCACCACTCATTCTAGGGCATTTGTCCGGTACGCCGGGCTTGCCGGGATCGCGCGTCGTCGGGCGGCGCGCGGCGAACGGCGCGAGAGGGGGATGCGGGAGCACGTGCGACACCGCGGGGGCCGAGCTCGAGGAGCGCCCGGACCCGGTCCGCGGACCTCGCGCGTGGTCTCGGATGTCCGGCCGCTGTGGTCCACTGGGTGACGTGCAGAAGACGGAGGCGGGACCAGGGATCGGCGAGCTGCGGGTGCTGCCGCCGGACCCCCGGCGCCTGCCCGCCCTGCTGCGACCGCAGGACCTGGATCCGACGCAGCGCGAGGCGCTGGACGCCTTCCTCGGCGGGAGCGATGTGCTCGTCCACGGCGCACCGGGCACCGGACGCACCGCTCTCGCGCTGGCCGCCGCCCTCGCGCGCACGAGCGCCGACGCGCGCGGAGGAGCGCGCGACGAGGAAAGAGATGCGCGCGGCGGGGAGGGCGCCCACGGCGCGGCCGGCGGCGGTGACCGCGAGAGGGAGATCCTCCTGCTCTCCCCCCGCCGCGCGGCCGCCGATCCGCTGCGCGATGCGGTCGCCCTCGCGGGCGGCGCCTCCGATGCGCGCGGCCCTGCGGTGCGGGTCGCGACCCCTCCGGCCTTCGGGTTCGCCCTGGTGCGCGCCGCCGCCCTCGAGGACGGCAGGGGAGAGCCGACGCTGGTCACCGGCGCGGAGCAGGACGCCCTGCTGGGCGACCTGGTCCTCGACCGCGCGGACTGGTCGCTCGACGTCGACGCCGCCACCCGCACCCTCGCAGGCTTCCGCACCGAGCTGCGCGACCTCATCACCCGCGCCCAGGAGCTGGGCATCGGCCCCTCGGCACTGCGCCGGCTGGGCCACCGTCGGGGCCGCACCGCCTGGCTCGACGCCGCCGACATCCTCCGCGAATATCTCGACGTGCTCGATCTGCAGTCCCAGGCCGCTCTGGACGCCGGGCCGCGCCTGGACTCCGGCGCGCTCGTGCGCCGCGCCGCCGGCCTCGTCGAACGACTCGACCCCCGCCTGCTGCCCTCCGCCGTGATCGTCGACGACGCCCAGGACCTCACCGTCGCCGGCGTCTCCCTCGTGCTCGCGCTGGCCCGGGCCGGCTCCCGCGTGCTCGTGACCACCTGCCCCGACGTGATGGTCGACTCCTTCCGGGGAGCGGTGGCCGACGCGGCGGCACGGATCGAGGCGGGCCTCCCTCGCGCCGCCCGCACGGTCCTGCTCACCTCCGCCCACCGCTCGGCGTCGCCCCGCGCCGCCCTCGACGCCCTGCGCGGACGGCTCCCGCTGGCCGGTGCACCCGCCGAGGTGCGTCGGCCCGCCGCGGAGCCGGCTGCCGAGCCCGCGGAGCGCGTCGTCCCCGCAGGGCTGTCCGTGCTCACCGCGTCGGACCCCGAGGAGGAGGGGCGCGCGATCGCGGGCGCTCTGCGCGATCTGCACCATCGTGGGGACGTCCCCTACGACGAGATGGCCGTGGTCTGCCGCTCGGGCGGGATCGTGCGCGAGGTCGCCGACATGCTCGCCCGCCACGGGCTCGCCGTCACCACCCCGCAGCGCCTGCCCGCCCTGCGGGAGGAGCCCGTGGTCACCGACCTTCTGCGCATCGTCGAGCTCGCTGTGAGCGGCCCGGCGACCGGTGCAGCGAGCGCGCGCGGGACGTCTCCCGCGGCGGACCCCACAGCGGAGGACCTCGCTCCCGCGCTCACGGCGGCCGAGGCCGCGAAGCTCCTGCGCGGTCCCTTCGGCGACGCCGACGATCTGCGCCTGCGCAGGATCCGCCGCGCGCTGCTCGATGCCCGCCGCGCCGACCCCGCCGATCACGAAGCACCTGCGGACCCCGCCGACCCCACGGCCACTGCGGACCCCCCGATGGTCACCGGCTCGAGCGCGCTGCTCGCCCGAGCGCTCGTGGCCGAGGAGACCCCCGCGGGCCTCGAGGACGGCGGCCGCACCGCCACCCCCGTGCTGCGCATCCGCCGCATGATCCGGGCCGTGCGCGACCTCGGGCCCGCCCCCGCCGCGGCCGACGCCCTCTGGGCCGCATGGGAGGCCGCGCACCTGGCCGAGGGCTGGCAGCGCGCGGCCCTCGGCGAGGACGCGGAGGACGTCGACGGCGCTCGCGCCCGTCTCACCTCCCACCGCCTCGACGCGGTCGGGGCCCTGTTCGCCGCCGTCGATCGCTTCACCGAGCGCCGTGGGCAGGCCGATGCGCTCGTCTTCATCGACCAGATCCGCACCCAGGCCGTCGCCGAGGACACTCTCGCGCCGCGCGCCGAGGCCGCCGGGCGCGTCGCGGTGCTCACCCCTGCGCAGCTCGCGGGCGCCGAGCGCGACACGATCGTGCTCGCGCGCGTCCAGGAGGGCACCTGGCCCAACGTCCGCCTGCGCTCGACGCTCTTCGGCGCCGCCGAGCTCAGTCTGCTCGGGTCGAGGCCCGACGGCGAGGAGCTGCCGCTCGAACCCGCGGCCCTGCGCGCCGTCCAGCGCGAGAGCGTCGTGGCCGACGAGGTCCGCCTCGCGCTCAGCGCCCTCACCCGGGCGCGTGAGCGCGTCCTGGTCACCGCGGTGGACGGCGGGGAGCTCGCGCCGTCGGCCCTGGTCCCGCTGCTGCAATCCCGTGCCGGCGAGGGCTGGCTCGATCCCGCCGTCCTCACCGAGGACCCGGGACCCGCGCCCGACGCGCGCCGCCTCGTCGCCGCCCTGCGCCGTCGCCTGCTGGACGCGGAGGAGGCATCGGGGAGCGGGACGAGCGCCCAGGCCGCGGTGCTCCTGGAGAGCCTGCGCGCCGAGGGCGTGCCCGGCACCGACCCGTCGACCTGGTACCACCAGGACCCCAGCGTCGACGAGCCCGTGAGGCAGAGCGGGGCGCAGGTGCGGCTGAGCCCGTCGGCCCTCGAGCGCGCCCACGCATGCCCGCTGGCCTGGCTCCTCGAGCGCTCGGGCGGCTCGAGGCCCTCGGGGCCCGCCCAGCTCGTGGGCACCGCCGTGCACCGCCTCGCCCAGGAGAGCCCCGCCGGCGTCGCCCCGGACCGCGTCGAGGACGTGGTGGTGCGCCTGCACATGCTGCTGCGGCCCCTGCAGCTCGAGGACACCTGGTCCGGACGGCGCACCCTGCGCCGCGCCGAGGACTCCGTGCGCCTGCTCGAGGAATATCTGCGCACCGCGCCGCCCGCGGCCGCGATCGAGGCGCCCTTCGAGGTCACCCTCGGCGACGTCGTGCTGCGCGGCGCGATCGATCGCATCGAGGGCGAGGCGCGCGCGAGCGCCGAGCAGGACACGGGACCGGACGGCGCCGGGCAGAGCCCCGCCCGCAAGGACATCGGCTCGCTGCGCATCGTCGACCTCAAGACGGGACGCGCGGCGAAGAGGGCGGCCGACGTCGAGGAGGACCTGCAGCTGGGCGCCTACCAGAGCGCCGTCGCCTCCGGCGCGCTGGCCGAGACCCTCGGGGTGGACGCCCCGCAGCGACTCGCCGGAGCCCAGCTCGTCTACGTCGGCACCGGAGCCGCGAAGCCGGTGCTGCGCACTCAGAGCGCGCTCGGCGCGGCCGAGGACCCGGACTGGTTCCACGCCATCGTCGAGGACACCGCCCGCGAGGTCTCGGGGGCCCGCGTCACCGCCCGCCGCAACGCCCACTGCGACAACTGCGCGGTGCGCCGCATCTGCCCCCTGTGGGCCGAGGGGGCCGAGCTGTGAACACGCCCCGCCCCAGTGCCGCCCGGCCCAACGCCTCCCGGCCCAGCACGCCCCGCGCCAGCACACCCCGTCTCAGCGCGACCCACCTCGCCGCGCTCATGGACCGCCCCGCGCCGACCGACGAGCAGATCGCCGTCATCGAAGCCCCTCTCGCTCCCATGCTCGTCGTCGCCGGGGCGGGGAGCGGCAAGACCGAGACGATGGCCTCGCGCGTGGTCTGGCTGATCGCGAACGGCCTGGTCGAGCCGCGCCAGGTGCTGGGCCTGACCTTCACGCGCAAGGCCGCCCACGAGCTGGCAGAGCGCATCACCGGGCGCCTCGGCACCCTCGCGACCGCACTGCGCGCCGACGGGCTGCCCGTCCCGCGCGGCCTCGAGCGGGCAGGGGACGACCTGCTGGGTCAGGAGGTCCAGGTCCACACGTACAACGGCTTCGCCCTCGATCTGGTGCGCGAGCACGCGCTGCGCGTCGGGCTGGACCCCGAGTTCTCCATGATGTCGCCCTCGGCCGCCTGGCAGCTCGCCCACGAGCTCGTCGAGGCGGCGGACGACTCCCTGGACCTCGACGCCTCGCCCGCCTCGCTCACCGCGGCCCTCGTCTCGCTCACGTCCTCGCTCGCCGACCACCTCGTCGGACCCGAGGAGCTCGCCGCCGAGCTGCGCGCGATCCGCGACCACCTCAGCCAGATCCCCCTCCAGGTCAGCGGACGTCGACGCACGACGCCCAAGGACGTCGCCGGCGTCATCTCCGCATGCGAGCAGCGTCTCGAGCTGATCCCTCTGCTCGAGCGCTTCGCGGCCATCCGCACCGAGCGCAGCGCCCTGGAGTTCTCGGACCAGGTGCACCTGGCCGCGCGCATCGCCCGCGAGGTGCCCGAGGCCGGCCGCCTGGCCCGCGAACTCCACCCCGTGGTGCTGCTCGACGAGTTCCAGGACACCTCGATCGCCCAGCTGCGCATGCTCGCGGACCTCTTCGGGCCGGGCCACGCCGCCTGCGCCGTCGGCGACCCGCAGCAGGCGATCTACGGATGGCGCGGCGCCTCGGCCGCCTCCCTCGACGGCTTCGCGCGAGCCTTCGCGACGCCGGCCGTCCCGGGCGCCCCGGGCACGCCGGGCGCCCCCGAAGCACCGGTCCTGCAGCGCACCCTGTCGACCTCCTGGCGGAACGACCGTGCCGTCCTCGACGTCGCCAACCGCATCGCCGCCCCGCTGCGCAGCGCCTCGACGGCGATCACCATCCCCGAGCTGCAGGTGCGCCCGGGCGCCGGCGAGGGGACGGTGCACGTCCACGAGGCCGCCGACGAGCGCTCCGAAGCGCGTGCGATCGCCCGCTGGATCCTCGCGCGGCGCGGTCGGGCAGGCGACGCGACGGACGCGAGGGCCCACCCGTCGGGTGCCGCGGGAGAGGGCGGGCCGGCGTCGGAGCCGCTGCCGAGCGCCGCCGTGCTCGTGCGTGCGCGCAAGCAGATCCCTCCGATCGTCGAGGCGCTCGAGGAGGCAGGACTCCCCGTGCAGGTCATGGGCCTGGGCGGTCTCCTGGACCGGCCCGAGGTGGCCGACGTGCGCGCCCTTCTCGAATGCGTCCACGACCCCGGCCGCGGCGACTGGCTCATGCGTCTGCTCGCCGGGCCCCGCTTCCGCCTGGGTGCGCGCGACATGTCCGTGCTCGGCCGCTGGCGCGAGCAGCTCGCGGCGCGCCGGCGTCGCGCCGCAGCGGGTCCGGACGCCGCGGGCGCGGACGCGACGGAACGCAGCGGCGCGGCGGGCGTCGCCGCGACGGGCGTCGGAGCGGCCGACGGGGCGGACGAGATGACCCTCATCGACGCCGTCGACGATCTCCCCGCCCCGGACTGGACCGATCCCGACGGCCGCTCCCTCGGCGTCACCGCCCGCGAGCGCCTGCGCGACCTGCAGGGCATCCTGCGCGGCCTGCGCCGCCGCCTGGCGCTCCCCCTGCCCGACCTCATCCAGGAGGCCGTGCGCGCGCTCGACCTCGACCTCACCCTGCTCTCCCAGTCGCCCACCGACCCGCCCCTCGGCGGGCTCCCGGCGCTGCGCGAGCACGCGGCCGCCTTCGAGCGCACCGCCCAGCGACCGGGCCTGGGCCCCTTCCTCGCGCTGCTCGAGATCAGCGAGGACCAGGAGGCGGGACTCGCCATGGGAGCGGGTCAGGCCGATCCCGACCCCGATGCGATCACGGTGGTCACCATGCACTCCGCCAAGGGCCTCGAATGGGACCTGGTCGCGGTCGCGGGGCTCAGCGAGGGCTCCGTCCCGTCCTACGACCTTCGCCGCGCGAAGACGACCGAGGACGGCAGCGTGCGCGTGGCGGACTCCGGGTGGACCGGGAAGCTCGCCGAGGCCTCGATCCCCAGCTCCCTGCGCGGGGACGCCGACATCCTGCCGCAGCTCGACTGGGCGAGCGCCGACACCCAGGTCGATGCCGAGTCCCTGGTCCAGGAGTTCCGCTTCGCCCAGGGCGAGGAGACGCTGCGCGAGGACCGGCGGCTGATGTACGTCGCGGTCACCCGTGCCCGGGAGGACCTGCTGCTCAGCTCGTGCGCATGGCGCACCGGGGCGGCCAGGCCCCGGCCGCGCTCGCGCTACCTGCGCGAGACGCTGCCCCTGGTGCCCGAGCGCTTCCAGGAGATCGAGGACGTCCCCGAGAAGAACCCGCTGGACGCGCGCCTGTTCGAGGCCTCCTGGCCTCCCGCGCCCGGGGAGGCCGAGCACCGGCGCGCCGACGCCGAGGCGCTCGTGCGCGCCGCGGCCGACGGCCGACTCCCGGAGCTCCCCGACGACGCCGCCCTGGCCGAGCAGACCCGCCGGGTCCTCGCGGATCTCGCGGAGCGCCGTGCACAGCTCACGGTGCGCTCGCCCGCACGGCTCTCGGCCTCCCAGATCGTCGCCCGCGCGCAGGATCCGCAGGCGGCGGCGCGGTCGATGCTGCGGCCGCTGCCCCGTCGGCCCTCGCGCTCGGCCCGCCGCGGCACCGCCTTCCACGCATGGCTCGAGCAGCGACTCGAGGGCGGTGCGCTCCTGGACCTCGAGGACCTCACCGAGCTCGCCGACCTCGAGGACGGCCCGCTCGCGGATGCGGCCGACGGAGACCCCGGAGCCACGGCCGACGGGGACCTCTCGGACGCCGAGGCGCTGGCCCGCATGCGCGAGGCCTTCGAGCGCTCGCCCTATGCCCAGCAGGTGCCGATCGCCGTGGAGGAGCCGGTGACCACGCGCATCGGTCCGCTCGCGATCCGCGGCGTCATCGACGCCGTGTTCCCCGATCCGGACTCCGAGGACGGCGTGGTCATCCTGGACTGGAAGACCGGGGCGCCGCCCAGCGGGGCCCGTCGGCGCGCCCGCGCCCTGCAGCTCTCGGTATACCGCCTGGCCTGGCACGAGCGCACGGGCCTCCCGCTGTCGCGGATCCGCACCGTGTTCTTCTACGTCGCCGCCGGGAAGACCGACGAGGTGCGCCGACACCCGTCGCGCCAGGCCCTCGAGCACATGCTCCTCGCCGAGGGGGACGCGGCGGAGGACTCCCTGCCGGCGGACGCCCCGTCGGCAGACGCCCCGCCGACGGACTCGCCGTCGTCGGGGCGTCCGTAGCCCCCGACGTCACACCTCGAGCCCGCAGGTGATCCTGTGGCTGGGGTCGTAGTGCTCGCGGATCCGCGCGAGCTTCGCGGCGTTCTCGCCGAAGCAGCGCTCCGCGCTGTCACCGGGTTCGAGGTAGTTGACGTACCCGCCGCTGCTGGCGGAGTCGACGCCCTCATGCGAGGCCTCGACCCATGCCCTCGCGTCCTTGAGGCCCGAGGTGGAGGTCAGGCTCGCGTACCACTGCAGCGAAGCGGTCTGCGAGCGCCACGGGAAAGCGGTGCCGGAGCGCTTCACGTCGTGGACGGCGCCGTCGAGAGGATCGAGGATCGCGGCGGTCTTCTGCCCGGCCGTCGAGCGCTTCTTCACGGCCGCGACGATCGCCTCGGCCGTGCTCGAGCCGACACTGCGCAGCACGTCGGTGCCCGCGGCGAAGACCTCGCGGTCCGAGGAGCTCCCGCCGCCCAGATAGTCGACGAGATCCATGTGGGAGCGGGACTTGTACGTCGCGCTGTCGGGGCGTGTGCCCGTGGCCTTCGCGAGCGAGTTCACGGCGTCCCGGGCGTCGTCGGCATCGGCGACGCCGATCACGTTCACCTTCATCGTGCCGTGCCCGTCGGTGCTGATCTTCACGCTCGCCCAGCGGCTGCCGCCGGAGGACTTCAGCCACGACGCCCATCCGGTGATGACCCTCGTCGCGGCCGAGGCGGGGAAGGCCAGGGCGAAGCTGGCCTGCGAATGGATGGGATGCGTGGCGAAGGTGAGGTCGGTGACCACGCCGTTCAGTCCGCCTCCGCCGCCGCGCAGCGCCCAGAACAGGTCCGGACGGGAGTCCGCGGAAGCGGTGACCGTCCTCCCGTCGGGCAGCACCACGTGGGCGGAGACCAGCGAGTCGCTCGTGGTCCCGTACCGGCGGGTGTCGACCCCGATGCCGCCGCCGAGCGCGAGCCCCACGACGCCCACCGTCGGGCAGGTGCCCGTCGGGATCATGCGGTCGTGCGCGGAGAGCGCCTCGTGGACGGAGTACAGGTCCGCGCCCGCCTGGATGGTCACGTGCTTCGAGCTCGAGGAGTAGGAGATGCCGTGGTAGTCGCGCAGGTCGAGGACCACGGTGTCGTCGGCGGCGGACGCGCCGACGTATGAGTGCCCGCCGCCGCGCGCCGAGACCTTCAGGCCGTGGACCCGGACGAACTCCATGACGCGCTCCACGTCGCCGCGGGAGCGGGGCCGGATCACCGCGGTCGGACTGCGGGAGTCGAAGGCGGGGTTGAACACCTTCTTGTCCGTGGCGTAGTCGTCGTCATCGGGCAGCAGCACGCTGCCGCGCAGCTCGTCATCCAGGGCTTCCCAGTTCTTCGGCCCCAGGTCCTTCGCGGAGCCCTCGGCGAGCACCGGGGCGGTGCTCCCGAGCGTGGCGGCGGTCGCGGCGGCGAGCCCGATGCCGCCTCCCAGCAGTTCTCGACGGTTCAGGGATCGCATGATCGTTGTCTGCCTCTCGCGTTCTCGAGGAGTGCGCGGCGCGCACCGGACCCGCCCGTTCGGGCAGGGACAGTCGGCAGGGCCGGATCCCGGGGCGGGACGATCCCCATGACGGAGGATCCCGGGGCAGGAGCGGACGGCGTCGACTGCACGAGTACGAGCACACCACCACGCGGCGCCCGGGGGATCAGACCACGGTCGCGAATGCGTCCGTCGGTGAGCGGAGGCGTCGGGGCCGACGGGTCATGCGGAGGGCGCGTGCGCCCGATCCGGGACGGTGCGCGGTGAGAGGGACCGGGCGGAGCCGGTCGATGAGGACGGTCCGGCCGGGCTCAGAAGGTCCGCGGGTCCTCGGGCTCGGGCGCGTCGCCCGACGGGCCGCCGCGGCGGCCCGGGCGCCCGTCGGCGTCCCACTGCCGGGACCGATCCTCGGGGTCCGCTCCCTCGGGACTCGGCTCCTCGCGGATCGGCTCCTCACGGATCGGTTCCTCGGGGCTCGGCTCCTCCGGGGCCGAGGCCGCGGAGCCGGGATCCGCGGGCGAGGCGGCCGACGACGCGAGAGGGGAGGGCGCGGAGGCGAGGCCGTCGTGCACGTCCAGGGAGTGGTAGGCGGATTCGGCCTGGTCCTTCGCGATCTGCGAGAGGTCGGACTCGAGGTCGCGGAGCATCCCGCGGGCGTCCTCGATGATGACGTCGTCCTCGGCCTCGATGCCGTGCAGCAGCCAGTCGATCACCGCGAACTCGCCCACGGCGTGGGCGCGCTCGAGCAGTCGCGGGTGCACGGGAGCGCCCAGGGCGTTGCGGTAGGCGGAGAACAGGTCGTCGAAGGCCTCCGACTCCAGCGCGGAGGCGAGCCAGGCGAGATCGTCGGCCGGATCGCCGATGCGGGCGGCGTCCCAGCCGCGCACGCCCGTGATCCTCGATCCCTGGAAGAACAGGCTCTCCTCGGAGAGGTCGCCGTGGACGACCACGGGCTGGAGGTCCCAGAGGCCGTCGTCGGCCAGCAGGGTCTCCCAGCGCTGGAGGACGGCGGTGGGGATCGTCTCGAGCTCGCGGGCGCGGGCGAGCTGCGCGCGGTGGGCCTCGCGCAGCGCCTGCGCGGTGTACGCCTCGGCGCCGACGGTCTCGACCACGTGCGAGGGGACGCGGTGGATCCGGGCGATGACCTCGCCGAGCGAGGTGACCAGGGCGCGGTCGCGGTCCAGGAGGTCCAGCAGCAGCGGGGAGCCCTCGTGGACCTCCGTGACGGCGGCGCGGCCGCCCTCGGGCAGCTTCACGGATCCGAGCACGGCGGGCACCAGGTCGCTCAGCGCGTGCTGGGCGAGGGCGCCGGAGATGCTGAGCTCCTTCTCGAGGCGCACGCCGCCGGCCGTGGTGCGCGGGCAGGTCACGAGGACCTTGCGCCCCTCCTGGCTGATGACCCCGGCGACGTCGACGTCGTCCTGCGGGGTCGGGATCGCCACGGTCCGCGCGGGCTCGAAGCCGGGGACCGAGGCGGCGGCGAAGGCTGCCAGGGAGTAGGAGTTGTGGCGCACGGATCCACCGTACCCGGCCGTCGGCTGGGAGCAGCGGCGGGACACACGGTGCACCCTCGATGCGCGCGCACGAGCTCGCGGACGCGTCGGCGCCCGGGTGTGAGATGGCTCTACGCTGATCACATGGTGCGAGTGCGCGGACCCCAGCTGCAGACCCCTCTGACCCGACATGATCTGGATCGTGGTGCGCTGCGCCGCTCCGACCCGCACGTGCTCGACGCGGGGGAGGACGCCTCCTACCTGGTGACCCGCTCGGGCGCGGCCAGCATGATCGAGGACGGCGAGGGCCGCCTGCTCCCCGCCCTCGAGGACGTAGATCCTCGCGGCCACCAGAGCGCCTCGGCCGTCTATCTCGGTGAGCGCGACGGCAGGCGCATCATCGCCGTCGAGCTCCCCGAGCCCAGCGCCGAGCTCGACGATCCGGGTCGCGACATGCGCGACCTGCGGCGCGTGGTCGGCGACCTCGGGCCCGAGGACGCCGCGCTCGCCGTCGCCGCGGCCGCGATGGGCTCCTGGCACCGCTCGATGCGCCACTGCCCCCTGTGCGGGGCGCTGCTCGAGGCGCGACTGGGCGGATGGGTGCTGGTCTGCAGCGAGGACGGCACCGAGCACTTCCCGCGCACCGACCCTGCCGTGATCATGGCGGTCCGGGACGAGCAGGACCGTCTGCTCCTGGCGCGCAACGCGAGCTTCCGCAGCGGGTTCCACTCCGTGCTCGCGGGTTTCGTCGAACCGGGGGAGACGATCGAGGCGGCCGTCTCCCGCGAGGTCGCCGAGGAGGTCTCGCTCGTCGTCGAGGAGGTCGAGTACGTCGGCTCCCAGCCCTGGCCCTTCCCGCGCTCCCTGATGCTCGCCTTCCGCGCCTGGGCGGCCGACGGGCAGGAGATCGTGCTGGCCGACGGCGAGCTCGCCTCCGCCCGCTGGTTCACGCGCGAGGAGCTCACCGCCGCGGTCGCCGCGGGCGAGATCCAGGTGCCGAACGTCGCGTCCGTCGGTCGGGCGCTGGTCGAGGACTGGTACGGCGGGCCCATCGACGAGGGCTGATCCCGGCCGCTCCGTCGACGAGGGCTGATCCCGGACGCTCCCGACGGAGGGTCCCCGCGGTCCCTCCCCAGGGAGTCGCGGTCCACAGCGCGTCCTCGCGCGTCGGTGGGCGCTGGCAGACTGGGAGGCGATGACCGCGCACCAGTCCGACACCGCCACCACGGGCCCCGTGGACGAGTCCGCCTCTCCGCTCACCGCCGAGGCGGTGCTCGAGGCGCTCGACCCCGAGCAGCGGGAGGTCGCCCGCAGCTTCGACGGGCCCGTGTGCGTGCTCGCCGGTGCCGGCACCGGCAAGACCCGCGCGATCACCCACCGCATCGCCTACGGCGTGATGACCGGCCGGCTCAATCCCCGGCACGTGCTCGCGGTGACCTTCACCGCGAAGGCCGCCGCGGAGATGCGCTCGCGCCTGCGCGACCTGGGCGTGCCCGCCGTGCAGGCCCGCACGTTCCACGCCGCGGCACTGCGCCAGCTCCGCCACTTCTGGCCGCGCGTGGTGGGCGGTCCCGTGCCCGAGATCATGGCCAACAAGTACCCGGGCGTCGCGGAGGCCTGCCAGCGCCTGCACATGAGCGTGGACCGTGCCGCCCTGCGCGACATCGTCTCCGAGGTCGAGTGGTCGCGGGTCTCGATGCTCACGCCCGAGAGCTACCCCGAGGCGGCCGCGACGACCCGTCGGCCCGGCGTCGCGGGCTTCGACTCGCGGTCGATCTCACGCATCCTCACCCAGTACGAGGAGGTGAAGAAGGAGAAGGGCGTCATCGACTTCGAGGACGTCCTGCTGCATATGGTCGGCTTCCTCACCGAGAGGCCCGACGTCGCCCGCGAGGTCCACGGCCAGTACAAGCATTTCGTGGTGGACGAGTACCAGGACGTCTCTGCCCTCCAGCACTCCCTGCTGCGCCTGTGGCTGGGGACCAGCGGCGACCTGTGCGTGGTGGGCGACGCGGCCCAGACCATCTACACGTTCGCCGGGGCGCGCGCCTCGTACCTGCTGGACTTCCCCAAGGAGTTCCGCGGCGCGCAGGTGATCCGCCTGGAGCGCAACTACCGCTCCACGCCGCAGATCGTGCGCCTCGCCAACACCGTGCTCGACGGCGCGCGCGGGCGCACGCGCGACCACCGCCTCACCCTCGCCTCCCAGCGCGCGGACGGCCCGCCGCCCGTCATCGAGTCCTACCCCGACGACGTCGCCGAGGCGGAGGGCGTCGCCGAGCGCATCGCCGACCTCGTCTCCCAGGGCCGCAGCGCCGCGGAGGCCGCCGTCCTCTTCCGCACCAACAGCCAGTCCGAGGCGGTCGAGCAGGCCCTCACCGCCCGCGGCATCGGCTACCTCGTGCGCGGGGGCGACAAGTACTTCGAGCGCCAGGAGATCCGCCGCGCCATGGTCGCCCTGCGCGCCGCCGCCCGGGTCCAGCCGGAGGATCCCGCGCGGGCCGTCCGCGACGTGGTGGGCGGGCTGGGCTGGAGCGCGCAGGCGCCGGAGACCACCGGGGCCGTGCGCGAGCGCTGGGACTCGCTGAACGCCCTGGTCAGCCTCACGGATACCATCATCGCCCGCCCCGGTGCCACCCTCGCGGACGTGGTGCGGGAGCTCGAGGAGCGTGCGGAGGCGCAGAGCGCTCCCACGGTCGACGGGGTCACCCTCGCCTCGGTCCACGCCGCCAAGGGCCTCGAATGGCCCATCGTGTTCCTCATCGGCGCGAGCGACGGGCTGCTGCCCATCTCCATGGCGCAGACCGCCGCCGAGGTCGAGGAGGAGCGCCGCCTCTTCTACGTCGCGCTGACGCGCGCGAAGGACCTGCTGACGATCTCCTGGGCCGCCGCCCGCAGCGCCGGCTCCCGCGGCTCCCGCAAGCCCTCGCGCTTCCTCGACGGGCTCCTCGAGCCCGCCGAGAGGACGCCGGCGAAGGGGCCGCAGGCCCGCCGCACCGGCCGCCGCGGCGCGACCACCTTCAGCAGTTGCCGTGCGTGCGGAAAGAGCCTGGATACCCCTGGCGAGCAGCGGCTCGGTCGACATGTCGCCTGCCCGCCGAGCCATGACGAGAGCGTGCTGGACGAACTGCGGCTGTGGCGCCGCCAGCGCAGCGCACAGCTCGGGGTCCCCGCGTACTCGGTGCTCACCGATGCCGCGCTCGCCGCGATCGCCGAGCGCGCGCCGTCGGACCTCGACGCTCTCGTGCACGTCCCCGGTGTCGGTCCGCTGAAGGGCCGGCGCTTCGGCGAGGAGCTCCTGCAGATCCTCGCGAGCCACCGCTGACCAGCACGAAACCGCAGGTCAAAAAATAGGTGTCGTGGATCTCGAGGGCGTGTAGTCTGTTCTCGTTCATCGTCCACGACGTGGTCCGGGAGACCGGGGTGCGCGCACAGGAAGGGGGTGTCGTCAATGACCACATGGAAGACGCAGATCGAGCCGATCAGCTTCACCGGGTCCGACGCCGCCCTTCTCGCGGCGCCCCCTCTCTCGAACGAGCGGGTCTATCGACCCAAGGGGCTGACGGCTTGATCTGATCGGGACCCACCTGTCTCGATCTGCCGCCCCCTCCGGCGAGAGCGCACTGCAGCGCCCGCCCTTCCTCGACCACGACGATTTCGAAGCAGCGAGACGATGACCGACGTCCTCACCCGCAGTGACCTCACGACCATCACCGACACCCGGCACGATGCCGCGCCCTCGGCGACCCTGCCCTGCCAGGACATCGAGGCGGCTGACCTGTTCTTCTCCGAGCGCCCCGCGGATCTCGAGTCCGCGAAGGTGCTCTGCGCCGACTGCCCCCTGCGGGCGGTCTGCCTCGAGGGCGCCCTCGACCGGGGCGAGCCCTGGGGCGTCTGGGGAGGACAGATCCTCGAGAACGGAGCCGTCATCGCGTTCAAGCGCGGACGCGGACGGCCCCGCAAGAACGCCGCCTGAGCAGGCGGCACGCGTGCCGGCCCGGGGAGCGCGCACGGCTGCGAGCCGCTGCGCGGATGCCCCTTCACAGCGTCAGGGGCGGCCCACCAGATGGTGGGCCGCCCCTGAGACGCGAGCGCTGGGCGCTCGCCGCAGGATCCGCGTGGAGTGGATCCCTTCGATCCTGGCTGATCAGGCCTTGCCGAGGATCCGGTTCAGCTTGGTGCCGCAGACCGGGCACACGGCCTTGGCCATGCGACGCTCGTTCGAGACGACGACGTCGCCCGTGGCCTCGCGCTTCTCGCGGCACTTCACGCAGTAGAACTCGCCGCTGTACTTCTCGTCAGCCATGTTCACTCCTTCTCTTGCCCCCGCGACCCCGGCATCGCACATCACGGCCGGGCCCTGCGAGGTCGTCCCCGACACTGTATAGGTCCGGGAGGGCAGGGACGGAATCGACACCAGGGGGTGTCGCACGGCGGTGTCGCGTGCCTCGAACCGCCGACCCGGTGCGTGCCGCGCGCGACGCCGTGGACGCAAAGACGCACCCCCGCGACGACGGGGGATCGCGGGGGTGCGGGAGATGCTCTGCGTCTCTCGTGGAGCCCCGGGGGCGCTCAGCATCGTGTGCACCTTCCCCGTACGCACCATGCCCGTTATCCCGGGGCTCCACTGACGTACGAAACTAGCCGCTGGCCGGGTGCGGGTCAAAGGCAGTCCAGTGGATCCGCTGTGGACAAGCCGCCTCATCGTGTGGACGGACGGTGCATGATCCGCGCCCCTCTGTGGACGACGAGGGGACGCGGGAGCACTGGGGAGGACTGACGTGCACGCTCGTCATGCACAGCTGGGGACGACACGCCGATCCCAGATTTTTTTCTGAGATCCTGTCTCCATGCCAGAGCTCACCGAGCACGAGGGGGTCCGCGGCCCGCAGGGGGAGCGAGTCCTCGTGCGCCGTTCCGCGCGTCGCCGCCGCACCGTCTCCATCACCCGTCGCGAGGGCGATCTCGTGGTCTCGATGCCGGCATCCTTCGGCTCCCGCCAGGAGCGGCACTGGGTGCGCAGCATGATCGAACAGCTCCAGCGCAAGGAGCTCGCCCGCGGACCGGCCCGCAGCAGCGACGAGGACCTCATGCGTCTTGCGCGCCGGCTCTCCGACGCGCACCTGGGCGGTCGCGCCCACCCCGCCTCGGTGTCCTGGTCCACCCGCCAGCAGCACCGCTGGGGATCGTGCACCTCCTCGACGGGGGAGATACGGCTGTCCGCGCGCCTGCGCCCGATGCCCCAGCACGTGCTCGAGTACGTGCTGGTCCATGAGCTCACGCACCTGCTGGTCGACGACCACTCGGCAGAGTTCTGGGCCCTCGTGGACAACTATCCCCGGACCGCCCACGCGCGCGGTTTCCTCGAGGGCGTGTCCTTCGCCCAGCAGTACGGCACCGGCGGCGGGGCGTGGGAAGGCGACGGCGAAGGCACCTCGGAGCAGGGAGCGGACAGCACCCGCCCGACCGGTCGAGATACAGCGGCCGACGGCGTCGACTGATCGGCCGGGCCGACGGAGCTCGATGGGGCCGACGGACCTCAGTCCGAGGCGGGCACGGTGTCCTCCAAGGGCTCGGCGGCGAACTCGTCCAGGTAGGGCACGAGGCGCTCGAGGATCTCGGGCATGTCGGAGGCGGCGTCGGCCGGCAGCGGGACGCGAGGGGAGAAGCCGCCGTGAGGGCCGTCGATCCGCGGCCACGGCACCCACACGGGCGTCGGCGCGCCGGGCTCCTCCGCCCTCAGCGGCAGCTCTGCGGCCGCGGCGTCTGCGCGCAGCACGAGCACGACATCCCAGTGCCCTCCGCGCGCACCGAACGTCGAGGCGAGGTCATGGGCCTCGAGGAGGGCGGGCCCCGGGCCCACCGGACGCAGGCGCGCGTCGGCCCCCGGGCCGGCCTCCGCGCCGAGGCCGGTCTCCTCCGCGATCTCGCGACGCACCGCCGCCTCGAGCGACGCATCGGTCGCCTCGAGGTGGCCGCCGGGCTGCACCCAGCAGCGGCCGCGCGCGTGCCAGACCAGTGCCACGTGCTCGGCCGGCCCGTCGAGGACGACGGCGCTCGCCGTCAGGTGCAGCGACCCGCCCTCGGCGGCCAGCGCGGGCCTGTCGCGCAGCACGGCATCGGGGATCGCCTCGAGCAGACGCACGTAGTCCTCGCGCACGGCCGGATCGATCGCGACCTCCGATGCGGCGCGCAGCTCCTCGAGAGCGCGCGCCGTGAGCGCGGGGGCCGTGGGGTCAGGTGCGCGGGTCATCGTCCGAGGGGGAGTCGTCGGGGGAGGAGCCGTCCGACGCGGGACCGTCCGTCCCGTCCTGCTCTTGCGACCCGTCCGAGCCCGCCTCGTCGAGGAGCTTCGCGAGCTCGGCGTCGATGTCGTCGGGCAGAGCCATCGTCTCCTCCGCGTCCTCGCTCTGGCCGTCGGCCGCGAGAGCGGGAGCGTCGGCGGCGGGAGCCTGCGGGCGACCGCTGAGCACCGCCACGTCGGGCAGCAGATCGGGGTGGGCCCACTTGCCGTCGCGGGCCTGCTCGCCCTCGGTGTCCAGCACGCTCTCCCACCATGCGAGCGCCTCGCGCACGCGGCGCGGGCGCAGCTCGATGCCCACCGTCTTGGAGAGCATCTCCTCGGCCGGCGAGCCGCTCGCGCGACGACGGCGCAGCACTTCGCGCAGGGCGTCGAGCTGCGGGAGCTTCCCGGCCAGGGCCTGCGAGGTGACGTGGTCGACCCAGGCCTCGACGAGCGCGAGCGTCGTCGCGAGCTCCTCGAGGGCGCGCTCCTGGGAGGCGCGGCGGGTGAAGACGAACATCTCCTCGGGCCGACGTGCCTGCAGCGCCGAGGGATCGGAGAGGTCGAGGTCTCGCACCATCTCGTCGAGCGCGTCGAGATCCAGCGTGATGCCGCGCGCGTAGTCCTCGACCGCGGAGAACAGGGCACGCGGCAGCCACGGCGCGGAGGAGAACAGAGCGGTGTGGGCGAGCTCGCGCGAGGCCAGGAAGATCCTCGCCGCCGGTGCGTCCAGGCCGTGGGACTCCACGAGGTCGGCGACATTCGCGGCGACCAGCGCGGGACGTCCCTCGGGCCCCAGCGGCAGCGAGAGGTCCGTGGTGCCGAAGACCTCGCGGGCGAGCGAGCCGATCGCATGGCCGAACTGCACGCCGAACAGGGTGCCGCCCATGCGCTCCATCATCTGGCCCGGGTCCCCGGGCATCTGGAGCTCCGCCTGCTGCATCTGCGCGGTCATGGCCTCACCGATCGCTCCGGCCATGTACTTCGCGACGGGCTCGGCGATCGACTGCCAGCGCTCCTGGGTGCGGTGCAGCCAGGTGCCGCGGGTCCACACCTCGAGCGGGCGGGACGGCAGGTCGAAGGAGATCGCATCCGCCAGCCAGAGGGAGGCGATGTTCGACGCCTCCTCGAGCTCCTTGACCTGCTGGTCGCTCGGCGACGGGTCACCGGGCGTGCCGGCGGGCGCCGGGGCGCCCGGCACCTGGACCGTGCCCTGCGCGGTGCGGCGCGAGAGGTCCTGGGCGAGCGTCCAGTTCACGGGGCCGTCGCCCTGGGCGTTGAGCACGTGCTGCATCTGCGCGGCCGCGGCCTTGAGCATCGCCGGGTCGCTGGGCAGGTTCGCCTGCTTGGCGAGCTCGCTGAGGTCCACGCCGTCCAGGGCGCCCTCGGGGATCGCTCCTCCCAGGGCCTCTTCGAGGAAGCGGCGCAGGGCGTCGTCGTCGGGTGTCGGGTTCTCAGTCATGGGGCACCTCCGGGTGCGGCCGCCCGCGCTCTCGCGGCCGGTGCGGCCTGGATCAACGTCGTGGCCAGCGTACCGAGCAGGATCCAGGACGCATCGGGCGGGCATTCAGTTTCGCTCAGGGCGTCGAACCGGCCTCCCGCCGCGGGGCGGTCAGGGCACGTGCGGCACAATGGTCCGGTGACCTCCCGCCCCCCTGGACCGACGCCCGACGGCGCGCAGCCCTCGCACCCCGCCGCACCCGAGAACGGGACGCAGCCAAGCACCGGTGAGCCGCCGGCCGGCGGGTCGTCGGCCGACGGGACGGCCGACGGCGAGCCGCGCATGGGGCGCGTCACCCGGTTCCTCGGCGGCGAGGCCTTCGCCCACCCGCGGCTCGCGGCCGGCAGCCTGCTGGTGATCTGCGCGATGCTGCTGGGCGCCATGTTCGTGCCCGTGCCCTACGTGGTCGAGCAGCCCGGGCCTGCGATCGACGTCCTCGGGAAGTACGACGACAAGCAGGTGCTCTCCATCGAGGGCCACAAGACCTACCCGACCGACGGCTCGCTGATGATGACCACCGTGTCGGTCGACGGCGGGCCCGGCTACCCGGTGACACCGGTCGAGGTGGTGCGCGCCTGGTTCGACTCCACCCGCTCGGTGCTGCCGCGCGAGCTCGTCTTCCCCGAGGAGCAGACCGCCCAGGAGACCACGCTCGAGAACTCCGTCCAGATGAGCAGCTCCCAGCAGGAGGCCGTCGTCGTCGCCCTCGACGAGCTCGACATCGACCACGAGGACTCCGTGCAGGTCTCGGGCGTCGAGCAGGACTCCCCGGCCGACGGCGTGCTGGAGCCCGGCGACCGCGTCCTGGCGATCGGCGGCACGAGCGCCGACAGCGCGGAGGCCTACCGCGCACTCGCCGCGAAGACCGCCCCGGGGGACGAGGTCGCCATGCGCGTCGAGCGCGACGGCAAGAAGCTCGACCTGCAGGTGCCCACGCGGGAGGTCGACGGCAAGGCCCGCATGGGCATCGTCCTCGCCGACGGCTACGAGTTCCCCTTCGACGTGAACCTGGGCGTCGGCGACGTGGGCGGCCCGAGCGCCGGCACCATGTTCGCCCTGTCCATCTATGACGAGCTCACCCCCGGCGGCCTCACCGGCGGCCAGGACATCGCCGGCACCGGCACCATCGACGAGAAGGGGAAGGTCGGCGCCATCGGCGGGATCCGCCAGAAGATGGTCGGCGCCCGGGACAGCGGCGCCGACTACTTCCTCGCGCCGGCCTCCAACTGCGACGAGGTCGCCGGGCACGTCCCCGACGGGCTGCAGGTGGTGAAGGTCGACGACTTCGACGGGGCCCTGCACGCCGTGCAGACCATCGCGAAGGACCACAGCACCAAGGGCCTGCCCACCTGCGGGTGAGCGCCCGTGCACCCGCATCCGAGCACGAGCCCATCAGAGGAGAGTCGTTCATGAGCAGGAAGAGGCGCGGCACCTCCGCCGCGGACCCCAAGCGCATCACCGTCGTCTTCGACTTCGGCGGTGTGCTCAGCGCCGGGCACGATCCGGTGCCCACCGTCCACGAGCTGCTGGGCGGAGACGCCGAGGCGGTCGGGGAGGCGCTCTGGGAGCACCGCGGCGACTACGACGCCGGCCGCATCGACGCCGCGGAGTACTGGGCGCGCGTGGCCGCCGCCGCGGGCATCGAGAACCTCACCGAGACCGAGGTGCGCGAGCTGCAGAGCGCCGACAACCGCTACTTCCTGCAGCTCGACCAGCGTTCGCGCGAGCTGCTCCACGACCTCGCCCGCAACGGGATGCGGATGGCGCTGCTGTCCAACGCCTCGGCCGCCTTCGGCGAGGACGTGCGCCGCGCCGACTGGTTCGAGGCCTTCACCCTGGCCGTCATCTCCGCCGAGGAGAAGCTCGTCAAGCCGGACGCGGAGATCTACCGGATCCTGCTGGACGTCCTCGCCCACGAGACCGGGGGAGTGGCCCGCCCCGGCGACGTCGTGTTCTTCGACGACCGCGCCGACAACGTCGAGGCGGCCCGCACGCTCGGGATCGACGCGCACCTGTGGCCGCGCAACGGCGAGGACTGCGCCGCCGAGCACGGCGCGACCATGGCCCGGCGCGTGCTCGAGGGACGCGGAGTGCCGCTGTCCTGACGAGCAGGCGGCGGGCCGCTGCGAGAACCGCGCCGCGGCGGTGCACCGATCAGCGATCGCGATGACGGTGCGTGATCCGCCGCCGCTGGGCAGGGCGGGTACCCTGGTGAGGGCATCCAGGGGCTCGACCGCGCACATCCGCGCGCCCGTCGGGCCCGGGAATTCCAGGGACCACCTCACCACCGCACGCGCGCGCCGGTGCACTCCGGCCCGCGCCGTGGCGATATCGACCGTCTACCAGGGAGAACAGCTTGGCAGAGTTCATCTACACCATGTACAAGGCCCGCAAGGCCGTGGGCGACAAGGTCATCCTCGACGACGTCACCATGAGCTTCTACCCGGGCGCGAAGATCGGCATGGTCGGCCCCAACGGCGCCGGCAAGTCCACGATCCTCAAGATCATGGCGGGCCTCGACCAGCCCTCCAACGGCGAGGCGCGCCTGAGCCCCGGTTACAGCGTCGGCATCCTCCTGCAGGAGCCGCCGCTGGACGAGTCCAAGACCGTCCTGGAGAACGTCCAGGAGGGCCTGGGCGAGCTGTTCCGCAAGGTCCAGCGCTTCAACGCCATCGGCGAGGAGATGGGCCAGCCCGACGCGGACTTCGACGCGCTCATGGAGGAGATGGGCAAGCTCCAGACCGAGATCGACAACGCCAACGGCTGGGACCTCGACTCCCAGCTCGAGCAGGCGATGGACGCCCTGCGCTGCCCGCCCGGCGACGAGAAGGTCACCCACCTCTCCGGCGGCGAGAAGCGCCGTGTGGCGCTGTGCAAGCTGCTCCTGGAGAAGCCCGACCTGCTGCTGCTGGACGAGCCCACCAACCACCTCGACGCCGAGAGCGTGCTCTGGCTCGAGAACCACCTCCAGCAGTACGAGGGCGCCGTCATCGCCGTCACCCACGACCGCTACTTCCTGGACCACGTCGCCCAGTGGATCGCCGAGGTCGACCGCGGCCACCTCTACCCCTACGAGGGCAACTACTCCACCTACCTGGAGAAGAAGGAGGAGCGCCTGGCCGTCCAGGGCAGGAAGGACGCGAAGCTCGCCAAGCGCCTCAAGGAGGAGCTCGAGTGGGTGCGGTCCTCCGCGAAGGGCCGGCAGACGAAGTCCAAGGCCCGCCTGGCCCGCTACGAGGAGATGGCCGCCGAGGCCGAGCGCACCCGCAAGCTCGATTTCGAGGAGATCACCATCCCGCCGGGCCCGCGGCTGGGCACCAAGGTCATCGAGGCCGACGATCTGAAGAAGGGCTTCGGCGAGCGCCTGCTCATCGACGGGCTCAGCTTCTCGCTGCCCCCGAACGGCATCGTCGGCGTCATCGGCCCCAACGGCGTCGGCAAGACGACCCTGTTCAAGACGATCGTGGGACTGGAGTCGCTGGACGACGGCGACCTCGAGGTCGGCCAGAGCGTCAAGATCAGCTACGTCGACCAGAACCGCGAGAACATCGACCCGGAGAAGAACCTCTGGGAGGTCGTCTCCGACGGCCTCGACTTCATCCAGGTCGGCAAGGTCGAGATCCCCTCGCGCGCCTATGTCAGCCAGTTCGGCTTCAAGGGCCCCGACCAGCAGAAGAAGGCCGGCGTGCTCTCCGGCGGCGAGCGCAACCGCCTGAACCTCGCGCTCACCCTCAAGCAGGGCGGCAACGTGCTCCTGCTCGACGAGCCGACGAACGACCTGGACGTGCAGACCCTCGGCTCGCTCGAGAACGCGCTGCTGGAGTTCCCCGGCTGCGCCGTCGTGGTCTCGCACGACCGCTGGTTCCTCGACCGCGTCGCCACCCACATCCTGGCCTACGAGGGCACCGAGGAGAACCCCGCGAACTGGTACTGGTTCGAGGGCAACTTCGAGGCCTACGAGAAGAACAAGGTCGAGCGCCTGGGCGAGGAGGCCGCGCGTCCGCACCGCGTGACCCACCGCCGCCTGACCCGCTGAGCGCGGCCGGGCTCGGTCGGACCCGAGCGGAGACCCGGCCCCGCCGGCATGCATGACGCCCCCTGCAGATCGCTCTGCAGGGGGCGTCGTGCATGCGATGCGCGGGCGACGGGCGCACCGCGTGCGCGGGACGCAGGCATCGCCGCCGCGCGTCAGCCCAGGTGCCGGCGCACCCGGTGCTCGAGGGTCGCGCGGACCATCGGCCAGTCCCGGGCGAGCACGCTGAACTGGGCGGTGTCGCGCACGATCCCGAAGCCGTCGCGGGAATCGGCGCGCAGGATCCCCTCGAGCTCCGCGCCCAGACGCTCGATCGCCGCGCGGGACTGCTGGTTCGCCCGATGGGTGCGGAAGCGCACCGCCTCCACCTCCCACTGCTCGAAGGCGTGGGCGAACAGCAGCAGCTTCGAGTCGGGGTTCGTGCCGGTGCCGTGGACGGAGGCGCGGTTCCAGGTCGAGCCGATCTCCACGCGCGGCACCGTGGGGTCGATGTTCATGAACGTGGTCATCCCCAGCACCAGGCCGTCGGCCCGCCGGATCGTCGTGAACGGCAGCATCGTGCCCTCCTCGCGCAGTGCGAGGCGCCGGTCGATCTCCTCGGCCATGTCCTCGGGGCGGGGGATCGGGGTGTACCAGGTGGACCACAGCTCGCCGTCGGCCACCGCGTCCTGCAGACCCGCGAGGTGATCGTGGCTCAGCGGCGCGAGGTCCACGAGCCGACCGTGCAGGGTGAGGGTCGGCAGCGGAAGCGGGATCGACATGGGAGGGGCTCCTTCGGGACTGGAGACTGGGGACTGTGGGCCGGGGAGGCAGGGACGAGAGCCGTCCGGGCGCTCGCGCGGGTGCACGCTCGACGTCCAGTCTCGGTCATGCAGGTGACACGGGGTCGCCGACGCGCTGACGCCTGGTGATCGGTGTCCGATTCCGCCTGTACTCTCGGCCCCATGAAGCCAGCCGCCACCTTCACGGTCGCCTCCGATCTGCCCGCCGCGCTCGAGCCGCTGCGCACCCTCGCGATGAACCTGCGCTGGTCCTGGCGCAGGCAGACCCTCGCCCTCTTCCAGGACCTCGATCCGGAGGCCTTCGCCGCGAGCGGAGGCAGCCCGATCGCGATGCTCCCCCTCGTGCCCGCGGCCCGTCTCGCGCAGATGGCCGGCGACGAGGACTATCTCGCCAGGATGCGCGCCGAGATCGGCGACCTGCGCACCTACCTCGACTCCGGACGCTGGTTCCAGCGCACCGTGCCCACTCAGGGGACCGACGGGGAGCGCACCCCTGCCGTCGCCTACTTCTCCATGGAGTTCGGCATCACGCCCACGCTGCCGATCTACTCGGGCGGTCTCGGGATCCTCGCCGGCGACCACCTGAAGTCGGCGTCGGACCTGGGCGTCCCGCTGGTCGCCGTCGGGCTGCTCTACCAGTGGGGCTACTTCTCCCAGAGCCTGGACCGCGACGGCTGGCAGCGCGAGAGCTACCGCCTGAACGATCCCGCGGACCTTCCGGTCGAGCCCGTCGTCGACGCCGCCGGCGAGCCGCTGACCGTCTCGGTGGCCCTCCCCGGCGGCCGCGAGGTGCGCATCGCCGTGTGGAAGGTGCAGGTGGGACGCGTGCCCCTTCTCCTGCTGGACACCGACGTCGAGGAGAACGACGAGGAGTCGCGGGCGATCACCGACCGTCTCTACGGCGGCGACCACGACCACCGGATCCTCCAGGAGATCGTGCTGGGCGTGGGCGGCGTGCGCGCCGTCGCCGAGTTCGGTGAGACCGGCGCCTTCCCCGCCCCCGAGGTCTTCCACCTCAACGAGGGCCATGCGGGCTTCTCCGGCCTCGAGCGCGTCGGCCGGCTCATGCAGCGCGGCCGCAGCTTCGACGAGGCCCTCACCGAGGTCCGCGCCGGCACCGTCTTCACCACGCACACCCCCGTGCCCGCCGGCATCGACCGCTTCGACGTCGGCGAGCTGCGGCGCGTGCTGGACGCCGACGAGTCCGGCATCTCCCGCCTCGTCGGCGGGCTGCCCGTCGAAGCGGCCCTCGCCCTGGGCCTCGAGGACGGCGGCGAGGTCTTCAACATGGCCCACATGGGCCTGCGCCTCGCCCAGCGCGCCAACGGCGTCGCCAAGCTCCACGGCGCAGTCTCGCGCAGCATGTTCCGCTCGCTCTACCCGGGCTTCGACGTCGCCGAGGTGCCGATCACCTCGATCACCAACGGCGTGCACCGCCGCACCTGGACATCGCGCGCGATGGACGACCTGTACAAGAAGGTCCTCGGGGACGTCGACATCTCGGCGCTGTCGGACTGGAGCCCGCTGGCGACGCTCGGGGACCACGAGCTCACGGCCGTGCGCGACCAGCTGCGCGGCGAGCTGGTGACCATGGTGCGCGAGCGCCTGCGCGCCTCGTGGCTGCAGCGCGGGGCCGACGACGCCGAGCTCGGCTGGACCCAGGAGGTCCTCGACCCCGACGCGCTGACCATCGGCTTCGCCCGCCGCGTCTCCACCTACAAGCGCCTCACCCTCATGCTGCGCGATCCCGAGCGCCTGCGGCGCATCCTCCTGGATCCCGAGCGCCCCGTGCAGTTCGTCATCGCCGGCAAGTCCCATCCGGCCGACATCCCCGGCAAGGAGTTCCTCCAGCAGATGGTGCGCTTCGCCGACGAGGCCGGCGTGCGCCACCGCATCGTCTTCCTTCCCGACTACGACATCACCATGGCCTCCGTGCTCGTGGCCGGCTGCGACGTGTGGCTGAACAACCCCATCCGCCCCGAGGAGGCCTCCGGCACCTCCGGCATGAAGGCGGTGCTCAACGGCGGTCTCACCTTCTCGATCTCCGACGGCTGGTGGGACGAGATGAAGGACGACGAGGCCGGCTGGACGATCCCCACCGCCCACGTCGAGGACCAGGGCGAGCGGGACCGGCTCGAGTCCGACGCCCTCTACGAGATCCTCGAGCACGAGATCGCGCCCCTCTTCCACGACGTCGACGCCGAGGGCATGCGCCACGGCTGGTGCGACCGCGTGCGCACCTCCCTGGTGCGGATCGCCCCGCAGATCACCGCCGCCCGCATGGTCCGCGACTACGTCACCGAGCTGTACCTGCCCGCAGCGGGCGCTGCCGAGGCCTTCGCCGACGACCCCGCGCTCGCCGACGAGTACACGGCCTGGAAGGCCCGCGTCTCCGACGCCTTCGACCGCATCGGCGTGCGCGACGTGCGCATCGAGGGCGGACGCAGCGAGGGCCTCGTGCCCACGGGCGCCGAGATCACGCTCTCGGCAGCCGTCGACCTCGCCGGGCTCGGCGAGCACGACGTCGAGGTCGAGGCGCTCGTGGGTCCCGTCGGCCCGGACGGCGAGATGGAGTCGCCGCAGCTGATCCCGCTGCGCCCGGGGGTCGGCGCAGAAGTGGCAGCAGGGGCGGCGTCGGGTGCCGGGGCGAGCGCAGGAATCGGCGCGGAGGACGGGGGAGCGGCCCGCTGGTCCGCGTCCTTCACCCTCGCCCGCCCGGGCGAGCTGGGCGTGAACGTGCGCGTGGTGCCCCGCCATCGGGTGCTCGCCTCGCCCGCCGAGCTCGGCCTCGTCGTCACCGCCTGAGCCCGGCGGCGACGCCGCGCTTCGCCCGAAGGGGCCGGCCGGCCGAGCTCTGCTCTCTTGGAGGCGGTGCGGCGAGCGGGATCGTGTCACGGAGGGGTGTATAGCGGCTCTCTCCGCCATATGTGGCAGAGAGAGCCGCTATTTGCCGGTCGACGACGACCATGACAACGGGAGCGCCGGCGGCATGCCGGTCGACGACGACCATGACAACGGGAGCGCCGGCGGCATGCCGGTCGACGACGACCATGACAACGGGAGCACCCGCCGCGGGCGTCATACTGGTCCGATGCGTCCCCGTTCGCCCGTGGTCGGCTACCTCCTGCTCGCCCCCAGCCTCATCGGCGTGACTGCCTTCCTGCTGCTGCCGGTGCTGCTCGCCTTCGTCGTCTCCCTGTTCCGCTGGGACCTCATCGGCACCCGCGAGTTCGTGGGGCTGGCGAACTACGCGGATCTGCTCAGCGGCGGAGCACTGCTCAACTCGCTGGTCGTCACGGTGCTCTTCACGGTCATCGCGGTGCCCGTGACGCTCGCCCTGGGCCTCGTGCTCGCCACGCAGCTCGTGCGCGCCGTGCCCGGGTCCACGCTCGTGCGGGTGATCGTGGTGATCCCGTGGGTGTGCGCGCCGCTGGCCCTGGGTGTGGTGTGGAAGTGGATCTTCCAGCCCTCGACGGGTGCGCTGAACGCTCTGCTCGGCGTGCGCGTGGAATGGCTGACCTCGCCGATGCTCGCGCTGCCCGCGGTCGCCTTCGTCGCGATCTGGCAGCAGGTGGGGTACGTGTCCCTGTTCTTCCAGGCCGGGCTCGCCCGCATCCCCGACACCATCTACGAGGCGGCGCGCATCGACGGGGCGAGCCCCTTCCAGCAGCTGCGCTTCATGACGATCCCGCTGCTGCGGCCCACGACCTTCTTCCTGGGCGTCACCCAGGTGGTCGCGAGCTTCCAGGTGTTCGACATGGTCTACGCGCTCACGGGCGGCGGACCCGAGCACCGCACCGAGGTGATCGCTTCCCTCATCTACAACCAGGCCTTCGACTCCTTCGCCGTGGGGAAGGCGAGCGCCGTCGCGGTGGTGCTGTTCCTCCTGCTGGTCGTGATCACCGTCGCCCAGCAGCGGTACTTCGGCCGCCGCATCACCTACGACCTGAGCTGAAGGAGGACCCCGATGCACGCACGCCGAGCCCTGTCCCTGGCCGCGACCTACGCGGTCCTGCTGATCGCTGTCCTGCTCACCCTCGCGCCGTTCGCGCTGTCGGTGATCACGGCCCTGAAGACGCCCCGCCAGTTCGTCCAGGACGGGCCGCTGGCCCTGCCCTCACCGCTCACCCTCGAGAACTTCACCTCCCTGTTCACCACCTCCGAGGGCGGCTTCGTCACCCCGCTCGTGGTCACCGTGCAGATGGTGGCCGTGATCCTCGTGGGGCAGATGGTGTTCTCCGTGCTCGCCGCCTACGCCTTCGCGCTGCTGCGGTTCCCCGGCCGCGACCTGCTGTTCTGGGTGTACGTCGCGACGCTCATGGTGCCGCAGGTCGTGGTGGTGGTGCCGCTGTACCTGATGATGAGCGAGGCGGGGATGCGCAACACGTTCTGGGCGCTCGTGCTGCCCTTCGTGCTGGGGTCCCCGTACGCGATCTTCCTGCTGCGCGAGAACTTCCGCGGCATGTCCACCGAGCTCATGGACGCCATGCGCCTGGACGGCGCGGGCACCCTGCGCCTGCTGTGGAACCTCGTGATCCCGCTGAACCGTCCCATCATCGTCACCCTCGTGCTGATCACGGTCGTCACCCACTGGAACAGCTTCATGTGGCCGCTGATCATCACCTCGGGGCCGACATGGCAGACGGTCACCGTGGCGACCTCGGCCCTGCAGTCGCAGTACTCGAGCAACTGGACCCTGGTGATGGCCGCGACGACCCTCGCGATGCTCCCGCTCATCGCGCTGTTCGTGATCTTCCAGCGCCAGATCACCCGGTCGATCGGCGCGAGCACCCTGCGCTGAGCATGACGCCCGGTGTCCTCGGAGGTCGGAATGGTCCCGGCTCGTCGGCCGGATCGGGGCACAATGGGCGGATCGGCGGGAGACCACCGCGCCCGACCCGTCGGGCGCAGGCCGCGTCCGCCCGCCGAACCGCTCGCGCCCGCCCTCCGGAAGGACCCGCCATGATCAGTCGACGCCGTATGATCTCCGCCCTCGCCGCGACAGGCGCCGTGGGGGCCGCCGCGGCCTGCTCGCCCTCGGGCTCGGGCGACTCAGGATCCGGCTCCGGCTCCGGCAAGGGCGGCAAGAGCCTCACCTTCCGCCTCTGGGACGACACCGCCAAGGCCGCCTACGAGAAGTCCTTCGAGGCCTTCGAGAAGGACTCCGGGTGGAAGGTGAGCATCGACGTCGTGGCCTGGGACGACTACTGGACGAAGCTGCCCCTGGACGTCGCGAGCGGCGACGCCCCGGACGTCTACCTCATGAACTCCGCGAACTACGTGCAGTTCCAGGAGGCCGGGAACCTCGTCGCGATCGACGACGTGGTCGACGGCGCCGACAAGGACCAGTGGCAGAAGGCCGTCGTCGACCTCTACACCCGTGACGGGAAGCTCTGGGGAGTCCCGCAGCTGTGGGACTCGATCGCGCTGTTCTACAACAAGGAGCTGCTGGACGCCGAGAAGATCGATCCGGCGGACCTCTCCTTCGACCCCTCCAAGGACTCCGACCCGCTGCGCGAGGCGGGCAAGGCCCTCACGGTCGACAAGGAGGACCGCCACCCCGGCGACAAGGGCTTCGACGCGGACTCCCGCAGCAGGTTCGGCTTCAACTCCTCGTGCGACCGCCAGGCGATCATCGGCCCGTTCCTGGCCTCGAACGGAGCGGACTGGGAGAACGACGAGGACCAGTACGCCTTCGCCTCCAAGGAGGGCATCGCGACCTTCCAGTACCTCGCGGACCTCGTGAACAAGGACCAGATCGCGCCCGACGCGGCCGACACCAACGAGAACGGCGACCTCTGCCGCGACATGTTCGCCCAGGGCAAGCTCGCCCTGTTCCAGTCCGGCCCCTACAGCCTGAGCGCGATCGACGAGGCCGTGGGCGACAGCTTCGAGTGGGGCATCGCCCCGATGGTCGCCGGCCCGGCGGGCGCGAAGTCCCTGGTCCATGGCGTGGTCGCCGTGGGGAACGCGAAGGCCGACGACGACCAGCAGGAGGGCATCGCGAAGCTGCTGACCTGGCTGGGCAGCGCCGACGGACAGCGGCCCTTCGGCGAGATGGGCGTGTCCTTCCCGGGCAACAGCGACGTCCAGGACACCTTCGTGGACTACTGGAAGGACAAGGGCCAGGACGTGAGCGTCTTCATCGACGCCGCGAAGGACCCGGCCCCGGCCGACACCGGTGCCAAGGCGAACGCCGGGCTCACCGCGGCGATGCCCGTGTTCCAGGAGATCTTCATCGGCCGCAAGAGCGCGGGGGACGGCCTCCCGGAGGCGCAGAAGGCCGGCAACGAGGCGATGAAGTGACGTGCTGAGGTGCGCGCCGCGCGTCAGCGGCGGTCGGCCCCGGTGCGGATCATGCCCTCCTGGGTGATGGTCGCGACCAGGGAGCCGTCGCGCGCGAACATCTCGCCCTGGGTGAGGCCGCGACCGCCCGATGCCGAGGGGGAGCGCTGCACGTACAGCAGCCACTCGCCGGCGTCCACGTGCTGGTGCCACCAGATCGCATGGTCGATCGTCGCCATCCGCAGGCCCGGCGTCACCCAGCTCAGACCCTGGCGGCGCAGGATCGGCTCGAAGGGCGTGTAGTCGCTCGCGAACGCGAGGATCGCGTCGTGCACCAGCGGGTCCGCCTCGATCGGTGTGAGGACCCGCATCCACAGCATCTGGGACTCGGCGCCCGAGCCGTCGGGCCGCAGGTAGATCGGGTCGGTGACGTGGCGGATGTCGATCGGACGCTGGGTCGCCCAGTAGCGGGCCACGGGATGATCGATCCCTGCGAGGACCTCGGCCGTGGTGGGCAGGCCTTCGGGGTCCGGCGCCTCGGGGGCGCGGTCCTGGTGCTGGAGGCCGTCCTGCACCTCCTGGAACGACGCCGTCATCGCGAGGATCGTGCGCTCGCCCTGGGTCGCGAGCACGCGGCGCACCGAGAAGGAGCCGCCGTCCCGCAGCGCGTCGACGCTGAAGCGGATCGGCTGATGCGGATCGCCCGGGGCCAGGAAGTAGGAGTACATCGAGTGGATGTGCCGGGTCTCGGGGACGGTGCGGCCCACGGCGACGACGGCCTGGCCCATCACCTGCCCGCCGAAGACGTGCCCGCCGGGCTGGGGGCGCGTGTCGCCCTCGAAGACGGCCGCGCTGGTACCTCCGGCCGCGCCGGGAGTGCCGGGAACTCCGGAGCCCCCGGTCCCGGTGGACCCGTGGGACCCGTCGGATCCGTCGGCCTCCAGCGTGCGCAGGTCCAGCAGGTCGAGCAGCGCCGCGGAGACCGCGGCGGGATCGGGCGCGCCGGCGCCGGTCGCGGGGCCGGAGAGCGGATCGGGATGCGCGTTCGACATGCGCCGATGGTACGTCGGACCCTCACGGATCCCTACGATGGCCCCATGGCTCATCTCGACATCACAGTCCCTGTCCGCTGGACCGATCTGGACGCCTACGGCCACGTGAACAACGCCGCCGTGGTGCGCCTGCTCGAGGAGGCGCGGATCGCCGCGTTCTGGTCGCCCAGCGATGAGCAGATCGAGCGCGGGGCCGTGCGTCGGCCCTCGCAGCTCGACCTGTTCGACGCGACCTCGCCTCTGCTCACCCTCATCGCCTCCCAGCGTCTGGAGTACCACCGGCCGATCGAGTACCTGCGCGAGGGCGCGCTGGTGCGGATGTGGGTGCCGCGCGTGGGCGGGGCGAGCTTCGACGTGGACTACCGGCTGCTGCGGGCCGACGATCCGGACGGGGCCTACCCCTACGTCAGCGCGCGCACCACGATCGTGGTGGTCGAGCGCGAGCAGGGGCGGGCGTCCCGCCTGAGCGACGAGGTGCGCGTGCTGCTGGACCAGTACACCGACGAGCCGCTCGAGTTCCGCGGCTGATCAGGCCGGGTGCTCGTCGGTCTCGTGGGAGTCGGTGAGCGTGAGCGCGCCGAGGGTCGCGATGATCCCGACGGCGACGGCGAGGATCGCGAAGGTGATCCGCTCGCCGTGGAAGAACGACGCGACGAGTCCGTCGGACCAGGTGCCGGCGGGCAGCGTCGTCGTCACGAGCGCGGCGATGAGGGTGCCCACCACCGCGGTGCCGACGCTGGTGCCGACCTCCTGCGCGGTGTCGTTCAGGGCCGCGCCGATGGAGGTGCGGTCCTCGGGCATGCCGCCGATGAGGGCGACCGCGCAGGTGGTCATGACGATTCTCAGGCCGAAGGACATGATGACCATGGAGATCGCGATCGGCAGGTAGCCGTGCTGCACGCTCCAGGCCATCCCCGCGAGGGAGACGAACATGCTCGCCGCGCCCACGAGGCAGGCGATGCGGTGGCCGAAGCGGGCCACCAGACGCTCCACGAGCGGCGAGGCGACCAGCATCGTGAGGATCATCGGCAGGTTCGCGAGTCCGGCGATCACAGGGGACCAGCCGTAGGCGAACTGGAAGTGCATGACCAGGGCGAACATGACGCCGGCCATGGCGATCGAGGTGCCGATCTGGGCGAGGGCGGCTCCGCGCACGGTGCCGGTCGCGAGCAGGCGCAGATCCAGCATGGGGGAGGCGGCGGTGCGCTCGCGCAGGACGAACAGCACGATCGCGAGCACGCAGCCCACGAGGCAGCCGAGCGTCGCCGGTGAGGTCCAGCCGTTCTCGACGCCGCTGGTGAGCATGTAGCAGCCCAGGCCGATGGCGGCGATGGAGAGGATCGAGCCGGGCAGGTCGAGCTTCTCGGTGGTGAGGTCCTCGGGGCGGTCGGGCGCGACGCCGCGGCGCACGCCGATGAAGGCGATGAGCGCGATCGGGGCGTTGACCATGAGCAGCCACTCCCAGCGCACGTGGGCGAGCGCGGTGCCGCCGAGCAGCGGGCCGAGGATGAAGCCGCTCATGCCCACGATCATCATCACGGTGATGGCGCGCATGCGCACGGTGTCGTCGTCGAACATGCGGAAGACCAGCGAGTTCGTGATCGGCGCCATGGCCGCGGCGGCGATGCCGAGGACGGCCCGAAGCGCGATCAGCTCTCCGGTGGTCTCGACGAAGGCGACCAGCAGGCTGAGCAGGCCGAACACGGCGAGGCCCACGAGCAGCACACGGCGGCGGCCGAGGCGATCGGCCGCGGATCCTGCGGTGAGCAGGAGCCCGCCGAAGGTCAGCGAGTAGGCGCCGGTGATCCACTGCATGGCGGTGGTTCCGCTGCCCAGGTCGCGGCTGAGGGTGGGCAGCGCGATGCTCAGCAGCGTGTTGTCGACCATCTCGACGAAGAAGGCGAGGCACAGGGCGAGCATCGGAAGCCAGGCGGCGCGCAGGCTCGGATAGATGCGGGCCGACGTGGTGGCCGCGGCGGTCGGGGCGGACGGGGACGACGCGTCGGGCGCGTCGGGCGGGACGGACGGTCGGGTGGTGGTCATGGGAGCCTCCTGGGGAGTCGTATCGAACGACGTTCGAGAATGGAACAACGTTCGATAAGGTAGACCTGGAACGTCACGAGCACAAGGCGGAGGGAGGCGATGGGCATGGCTGGTGCGTCACAGGGCCGAGGAGGTCCGGGCGGCCCGGGAGGTCCCGGCGGTCACCAGGGTCCCGGTGATCCGCGAGGCCGACGCGGTCCCGGAGGAGTCCCGGGTCAGGGCCCCGCCGGCGGACGCGGCCCTGGGCGAGCTCCGGCGGCCGGGCGGGCGCCCCAGCGCGGCCGGCAGCGGGCGACGCATTCGCTCGAGGCCGTGCTCACCGAGGCGATCGCCCTGCTCGACGCCGACGGCGAGGGAGCGCTGACCTTCCGCGCGCTCGCCGCGCGGCTCGGCGGCGGCGTCGCGAGCATCTACTGGTACGTCTCCAGCAAGGACGAGCTGCTGGACCGGGCGACCGACCAGGTCATCTCGGAGCACGTCGCGCGCATCGCGGATCTCCCCGGGTCGGAGGATCCGCTCGCGGACCTGCGTGCGCTCGCCGTCGACCTGTTCGACACCATCCGCGAGCACCCCTGGACGGGCCGCTACATGATGCGCGACAGCTCGACCCAGCCGCACGTGGTGCGGGCCTACGAAGCGCTCGGCGAGCAGGTGATGCGGCTGGGGATGGCGCCGCGGGAGACGTTCCATGCGGTCTCCACGGTGCTTGGCTTCGTCATCGGCACCGCGATCGATCTCGGGCAGGAGCCTCCCGCCGAGCTCGCGGCGACCCTCGCGGACCGCGACAGCGGTCTCGAGCAGTACGCGCAGGTCTGGCGGGACCTGGACCCCGAGGAGTTCCCCTACATCCACGCGATCATCGAGGAGTTCGTCGGCCACGACGACGCCGACCAGTTCCGCGCCGGACTCGACCTCATCCTCGAGGGAGTGCGCCAGCAGGCGGGCGGCGCGGCGGAAGCGGACCGAGCCGGGACGCCGGCGGATCCGGACTGAGCCGGGGTGCTCAGTCCATGTGGCCGGGGAGCGAGGCTCCCGGCATCGGCGCCTCGCCGCCGTCCACGGTGTTGACCATCGAGTGCGCGGCGCGCTCGAGATAGTCCCACAGTGGCTCCTCGAGCATCGGCGCGAGCTCGAGGGAGTCGACCGCGACGCGCATGTGCCGCAGCCACGCGTCGCGCGCCGAGGGCGAGACGGCGAAGGGCGCGTGGCGTCTGCGCAGCCGGGGATGGCCGCGGCGCTCGCCGTAGGTCTTCGGGCCGCCCCAGTACTGCTCGAGGAACATCAGCAGGCGCTCCTCGGCCGGCCCCAGGTCCTCCTCGGGGTACATCGCGCGCAGCTCCGCGTCCTCGGCGACGCCCTCGTAGAAGCGGTGGACGAGCCGCGCGAAGGTCTCGTGGCCGCCGACGGCCTCGTAGAACGACTGCCGTGCGGCGGGCTCCGCCGCAGGGGCGGGGGCCGGGCCGCCGCCGGTCGCGGGGGCGGCCGTCGGACCCGCCGAGGGGCCGCGCCGGGACGGATCGGAGGAGGGGCCCTGCAGGGGGATCGTCATGGGTGCTCCAGGTTCTCAGGCGGCCGCGTGCGCACCGGCCATGTTCTCAGGAGGCCGCGGTGACGGCCCCGAAGCGGGGGAGCGCGAAGTCGATATCGGCCTCGCGGAAGGCCAGGCGGATGCGTCGGCGCAGCTCCATCTCGATGGTCCACTGCTGACCGGGCTCGACGCGCACCACGACGCGGCGCTGGTAGCTCGCGCCGTCGACCTCGAGCATGCCCGAGACGGTGACGGGGCCCAGCAGCAACTCCTTCCACTGCTCGTCCTCGCCGAACTCCGCGCCGACCTCGTCGAGGATCTCCGTGACCTTCGTGTAGTCGGCGGCGTGGTCGATGTCGAGGACGACCACGGCGTTGGAGAACCCGCGCGACATGTTGCCCACGCGGATGACCTCGCCGTTGCGCACGGTCCACAGGGAGCCGTCGAGGGCGCGCACCTGCGTGGTGCGCAGGTTGATGTTCTCCACCGTGCCGCTGGCGTACTCGAGGTCCACCACGTCGCCCACGGCCACGAGGTCCTCGAAGAGCATGAGCACGCCGGAGACGACGTCCTTGATGATGTTCTGCGCGCCGATGCCGGCGGCCAGCCCCAGCACGCCGAGCGAGGCGATGACGGGGGCGACGTTCAGCCCCAGCTGGTCCAGGACCATCACCAGGGCGATCGCCCAGACCACCATCGTGAACACGTTGCGCGCGACGTTCGAGAGCGTCGTCGCGCGCTGCGCACGGCGGGCCTGGGCGAGCTTCGCCGAGCGGTCGTCGCGCTTGACGACGGATCCGGCGACGGTCGAGATCTTCGTCGACGAGTCGATCATCGTGTTCACGAAGCGCTTGATCAGCCAGGTGCCGATGGTCGAGATCAGAGCGGCGACGACGATGATCACCAGGATGCGCACACCGTGGCTCAGGAGCCAGTCCACGAGGCTCCCCATGATCGTGGTCGCCTCGTCGGCCGGGGCGGACAGCTGCGGCAGGAGGTCGTCGATGGGCATGGATCCGACCCTAACGATCAGTCCTCCACGTCGTCAGTGAGCGAGCGGGACAGGTGCCTCACACCCGTCGGCGCAGCGAGCGCGTGGACTGCGCGACCAGGAGCACGACGAGGTACACCCCGCCCAGGACCACGGTGACCATGCCCACGGGGACGGTCTGCGGGAGCAGCTGCTGGGAGACGACGTCGGCCGAGGTGAGCAGGAGAGCGCCGACGAGGGCGGCCGGCAGGATCGGGATGCCCGGGCGGCGCACCAGCAGCCGGCCGACCTGCGGCGCGGACAGGGCGACGAAGGCGATCGGGCCGGCGACGGCCGTGCACACCGCCACCAGGGCGACGGCGATCAGCAGCACGATGCGGCGCGCCCGCTCCACCCGCACTCCGTGCATGGCCGCGGTGTCGTCGCCCAGCTCGAGCTGGTGGATCACCGGGACGGACGCGATCACCGCGGGGGTCAGCAGGACGAGCACTGCGAGGGCGGGCAGCAGTGCGGGCCAGGACATGAGGTCGAAGGAGCCGGCGCCCCAGATGCTGGCCGCCATCGCGACCTCCTCCTTCGCGCGCAGCAGCAGGAACGTGTTGACGCTCGAGAGGGTCGCCGCGACCGCGATGCCCACGATGATCAGGCGGAACCCCTGGATCCCGTCGCGATAGGCGAGGACGTACACGACGATCGCCGCGCCGATCCCGCCCAGCAGGGCTCCGCCGGTCTCGCCCAGGGCGGCCGCCGCCTGCGCGAGCCCGCTGTCGCTCGAGGCGAGCCCGCCGGCGCCCAGGAGCACGGTCACGACCAGCACGCCTGTGTAGGAGCCGGTGGAGAAGCCGAGGACGTCGGGCGAGCCCAGGGCGTTGCGCGTGAGGGTCTGGAAGATCGCGCCCGAGGCGCCGAGCGCCGCCCCGAAGGCGAGGCCCGCGACCACCCGCGGCAGACGCCACTCGCGCACGATCATCGCGCGCGGGCCGTCGCCGCGCAGCGCCTCGAGCAGTCCGCCGAGCGTGCCGTGCGGGGTGTCGGAGAAGATCACGGAGGAGCTGCCCAGGTACAGCGCGAGCAGGCCGATCGCCAGCGTCGCGAGGACCAGGGCGGCCAGGACGATGCGGTCGCGGCGGCGCTCGCCGCGTCGGCGTCGTGCGATCAGGTCGTGCGAGGGATCGGCGGTCACGGCCGGGGCGCCGGGGGAGGACATGGTGCTCACAGGCCGCTCGCTCGGGTCCGGCGCACGAGCACGATGAGCACGGGGGCGCCGACGACGGCCGCGACGATCCCGGCGGGCGCCTCGCTCGGCCAGATGATCACGCGCGCCAGCACGTCGGCCACGAGCATCACGCCCGCGGAGATCGCCATCGCGAGCGGCAGCAGCCGGCGCTGATCGGGGCCGACGATCCATCGGGCCACGTGCGGGGCCATCAGGCCGACGAAGGAGATCGGGCCGGCCATCACCGTCGCCGCGCCCGCGAGCAGCGTGATCGCGAGCACCATGAGCACCCGGATCCGCAGCAGATGGGCGCCCGCCGCGACCGCGAGGTCGTCGCCGAGGGCGAGCAGGTTCATGCCCGGTGCGAGCAGCAGGGCCAGGACCACGCCGACCGCGAGGAAAGGCAGCGCGGGCACCACGAGCGACCATCCGCGCTGGGACAGGTCGCCGCTCTCCCAGACCAGCAGGGCCGAGAACCGCTGCGGGTTCGTCAGCCGCATCGCCGAGGTGATGCCGGCGAGGACGGCGCCCAGGGCGACGCCCGCGAGGGTGAGCCGCTCGGGGGAGACGGCCCCGCCCGCCGTGCCGATCAGCCACACCGCGACCGTCCCCACGAAGGCGCCGAGCAGCGCGAACCAGACGAAGCCCGCCGGCGACGTGATCCCCAGGACCGTGATCGCCAGGGCGACCGCGAAGGCCGCGCCGGCGTTCAGCCCGAGGATCCCCGACTCCGCCATCGGATTGCGGGTGAGGGATTGGATGAGCGCCCCGGCGAGGCCCAGCGCGGCCCCCGCGAGCAGGGCGATCGTCGTGCGCGGCAGGCGCAGGTCGCTCACGGCCGCGTAGTCCTGGACGCTCAGGCCGAGGGCTCCCGCCCGGACGCCCGATCCGCCGCCCCGGAGGTGGGTGAGCGCATCGAGCAGGACGCGCAGCACCGTGGTCGGCGGGACCGGACGTGAGCCGATCGCGAGGGAGGCGATGCACAGCGCCAGCAGGATCACGAGCACGGCGGCGATCAGGAGGGCGGGGCGCGCGCCATGGGTCGTGCGGGAGCGTCGGCCCGCGCCGTGGGACGAGTCCCGGCCCGTCTCGTCGGCGGGCCGTGCTGGGGTCCCCGTCCCCGAGCGCTGGGCGCGCACGGAGGGCGCCGCGGCGGGACTGCTCATGGTGCCTCCGGATCGGCGGCGCTCACGCCGGCGGCCGCCGACGCCTCGCGGGAGGCGATCGGGGCGATGCCGTCCCGCGGGGATGCGGGACGCGCGGCGGATGCGCGGGTCGGACTGGATGTGACGTGCGGTAAGTGCGCCGTCTGGGGCTGGGCGCACAGCTGAGGTGAGTCTAACCTTTGTCGTGACGCACGCCCGAGCGCGCGAACGTCCCCTGTGTCCACTCCCACCCGGAGGTCCCTCGATGCTCACACGCCGTTCCCTCTTCGCGACCGGACTCGCCCTGGGGTCCGCCGGCCTGCTCGCCGCCTGCGGCGGGTCCGACGACTCGAGCTCCTCGGGCTCCGGCTCGGGCTCGGATGCCGGCGGAGCCGACGGCGTGTTCCCCGTCACCATCTCCACGCTGTTCGGCGACGTCGAGGTCACCGAGAAGCCCACCCGCGTGGTCGCGCTGGGCTGGGGCGACGCGGAAACGGCGCTCTCGCTCGGCGTGCAGCCGGTGGGCGCCTCCGACTGGATCGCCTTCGGCGGGGAGGGCGTCGGCCCCTGGGCCAAGGGCATGTACGACAAGGCCCCCACGATCATCGAGACCCTCGAGCCCGACTTCGAGGCCATCGCCGCGCTCGAGCCCGACCTGATCCTGGACGTCAAGAGCGCGGGCGACAAGGACCGCTACAAGCGCCTCTCCCAGATCGCGACCACCGTGGGGGTCCCGAAGGACGGCGCGAACTACCTGGTCTCCCCGAAGGACCAGCTCGCGATCATCGGCAAGGCGCTCGGCGCCACCTCGAAGGCCGACGAGCTCCAGAAGGGCCTCGACGAGCAGTTCTCGAAGGTCGCCGATGCGCACTCCGACTGGAAGGGCAAGTCGGTGACGGTCGCGACGAAGACCTCCGAGGGCTGGGGCGCCTACGTCGAGGGCGAGACCCGCCTGGGCTTCCTCGAGAACCTCGGCTTCACCCAGTCGAAGAAGGTCGCGGCGCTGCCCACCGGTGACTCCGGATTCTCCGTCTCGATCTCCGCCGAGCAGCTCGACGAGCTGGACGCCGACCTCATCGTCGCCTTCCCGATCTACATCAAGACCACCGAGATCACCGACGACAAGCAGTGGAAGCAGACCCCCGCGGTGGCCGACGGTCGCGCCGTGGTCGTGGACGGCGATCTCTCCAGCGCCTTCTCCCTGGGCACCGTGCTCGCTCAGGAGTACGCGCTCAAGCAGCTTCCGGGCAAGATCGAGAAGGCCCTGGGGAGCTGACCCGCTGGCGCGCGGCAGCCGACCCGCCCCGCGGCAGCCGGCCCGCCCCGCGGCGCACACGACATGAGCGCCACGAACCAGGATCGGTGAGATCTGGTTCGTGGCGCTCATCTGTTCCGAGGCGCGGCGCGGGTCAGGCCGGGACGTCGGCCTCGCGCACGCGCAGCTGCCGGGCGACGGTGTCGCGTCCCTCGATGACCGGGCGGCGCAGGCCGAGCGGCGCGGAGGTGTGCGAGGAGAGCCATGCGTCGGCCTCCTCGACCACGGACTCCCCGCCGAAGTCGGCGGGGAAGTATCCCTGGATGAGACGGTTGGCGATCTCGCTCGAGCGGTTCTCCCACACGCCGTCGAGCATCGCGAAGTAGCGGGTCTCGTAGGGGGCGATGAGCGCCGGATCGCTCACGCGGCGGAAGCCCACGACCACCGAGCTCAGGGACTCGTTGGGCAGGGCGTCCTCCTCGACCGTGGCCCGCCAGGCCTCGGCCTTGGTCTCCGGCGTCGGCCGCGCGGCCTTCGCGGTGAGGGCCTTCTTGCGCCCGGACTGGGTGTCGTCGGTGGCGAGCACGGTGTCGATCGCCGCGTCGTCCATCCTGCCCAGGGCCGACAGCGCGATCACGAGCGACCAGCGCAGGTCGGTGTCGATCTCGCGACCGGGCAGGGTCACCGTGCCGTCGAGCAGCGACTCGAGGATCCCCGCGTGCTCGTCGTTCGAGGAGAGCAGGGCGAACTCGGTGACGAACTGGAACTGGGCGTCGCTGCCGGCCTCGGCGGCCCGGGTGAGCTCCCAGAGGGCGTCGGCCGCGGAGGTGGTCCGCGCGGCGCGCTCGGCCGGCGCGGCGTACGGACCGGCGACCGACGCCAGCTGCCCGAGCAGCGTGCGCAGCACGCTCGAGGAGTCCTCGCCCGTGATGTTCGCGAGCACGAGCTCCTGGAAGCGGCGGCTGGGCAGCTCGGCGTCGCGCACCATGTCCCACGCCGCCGACCAGATCAGGGTGCGGGCCAGCGGGTCCTCGATGTCACGCAGGTGCTCCATGGCGACGGCCAGGGAGTCCTCGTCCAGGCGGATCTTCGCGTACGCGAGGTCGCCGTCGTTCAGCAGCCAGAGGTCCGCGCGCGTGCCGACGAGCGCATCGACCTCGGTGAGCTCGCCGTCGACGTCGATCTCCACGCTCTCGGTGCGGCGCAGCACGCCGCCCTCCAGGGTGAAGCCGGCGATGCCCAGGCGGTGGGGTCGCAGGGTGGGGTGCTCGGGCGCGGCGGTCTGCGCGATCGCGAAGGAGACGACGGTCCCGTCGGCCTCCCGCTCGATGCGCGGACGCAGGGTGTTCACGCCCGCGGTCTCCAGCCACAGCTGCGACCAGGAGGCGAGGTTGCGCCCGCTGGTCTCGGTGAGCTCGGCCAGCAGGTCCTCGAGCTCGGTGTTGGACCAGGCGTGCTTGCGGAAGTACGCGCGCAGGCCCTCGAAGAACGCGTCCTTGCCGACGTAGGCGACGAGCTGGCGCAGCACCGAGGCGCCCTTGGCGTAGGTGATGCCGTCGAAGTTCGTCTCGACCGCGTCGAAGTCGACCATGTCGGCGACGATCGGATGGGTCGAGGGCAGCTGGTCCTGGCGGTAGGCCCAGGCCTTCTCGGAGCTCGCGAAGGTGGTCCAGGCATCCGTCCACTTCGTGGCCTCGGCGCTCGAGAGCGTCGAGGCGTACTCGGCGAAGGACTCGTTCAGCCAGAGGTCGTCCCACCAGCGCATCGTCACCAGGTCGCCGAACCACATGTGCGCGAGCTCGTGGAGGATCGTGAGGTCGCGGCGCTCGCGGATCGCGTCGGAGACGTCGGAGCGGAACACGTAGGACTCCACGAACGTGATCGCGCCCGGGTTCTCCATCGCGCCCATGTTGTACTCCGGCACGAAGACCTGGTCGTACTTGGGGAACGGGAAGTCGCAGTCGAAGGCCTCCTCGTAGAAGTCGATGCCGGCCTTCGTGATGTCGATGATGTTCTGGGGATCCAGGTGCTCGGCGAGCGAGGCCCGCGCGTACACGCCCATCGGGACGGTGCGGCCGTCGCGCGTGGTCACGGAGCCCTCGCCGCCCTCGTAGGTGCCCGCGATGAGTGCCGTGAGGTAGGTGGAGATCTTCGTGGTGGGCTCGAAGGCCCAGGTCGCGGTGCCCTCGCCGGCCGGGGCCGGCTGCGGGGTGGGGGAGTTGGAGATGACGCGCCAGTGGTCGGGCGCGGTGATCGTGAAGCGGAAGGTCGCCTTGAGGTCGGGCTGCTCAAAGTTCGCGAACATGCGCCGGGCGTCGGAGACCTCGAACTGCGTGTACAGGTAGACCTCGTCGTCGACCGGGTCGACGAAGCGGTGCAGTCCCTCGCCGGTGTTCATGAAGGCGCCGTCGGCCAGGATCCGCACGGTGTTCTCGCCGACGGCGAGCTCGGGCAGCTGCACCCGGGCGCCGTCGAAGCGGGAGGCGGGATCCTCCAGCAGCTCGCCGTTCAGCTCGATCTCGCGCACCGCCGGGGCGATCAGGTCCACGAAGGTGGGCCGGGCCTCGGTCGAGGAGAAGCGGATCGTCGACTCCGTGACGAACGTGGTCGGGCCCGTCGTCAGGTCCAGGCGCACGTCGTAGGAGTCCGTGGAGAGGAACGAGGCGCGCTCGCGCGCCTCGTCACGGGTGAGGTTCTCAGAAGGGTTCACAGGCATGATTCCCATCCTGCCACCGGGGCGCGGGCCGACGGACCGGAACGGGGGACCGGTCTGTGCGGGTCTGCGCGGTGCCCGCACCTTCCGGGATGGGCGACGGGGTCGCCTGTCCCTCAGCGCTTCTGCGTCAGGTCCAGGTCCCAGGAGTAGTGCGCGGGCAGAGGCGGGATCGACCAGCTGGGATCGGGGAAGAAGTGCTCGAAGCCTGCGGAGAACGGGTAGATCCAGTCCTTGATGTCGTGCTCGGCGGTGCGGCCCGCCGCTCGGATCTCGCCGGCCTCGCCGGGGGAGAAGTAGCCGACGCTCTCGGCGCCCTCGAGCTCGTCCTCGTCCTTGTAGTGCCAGTCGCGGCGCGGCAGCACCACGAGATCGAGGACCAGGTCGCGCGTGCGGACGCCCTCCTCGGTGCGCTCGAAGGGGGTCTCGAGGTTCACGTAGTAGCAGCCCAGCGAGCCGTCGTCCTTGTAGAACAGCCACACGGAATAGGGGCGGCCGGGCAGGCCGATCATGAGGATGCCGTTGCCCGTCCACAGCTGCTTGGACTGGACGCGCGGGCGGGTGAACATGCCTTCGTCGCCCGCGCGGCGCAGCGGCGCGCCGTTCTCGAGGACGGGCAGCAGCACCTCGGTGCCGGGCGCGATCCAGACCACCAGGCCGCGTTCGTCGTCGTCGAGGACCACGGTGCCGGGGCGGACGGTGCGGGTGGGGTGCTGGAGGGTGTAGTAGGTCCAGGTCACCTGATCGCCGGGTGACCAGTGTGCAGTGGAGGACATGACGTCTCCTGGCCGGGTAGGCCCCACGGGGACCCGGGACGACCGGCCCGCCGGCCCAGGATCTTCACCCCGCGAGGGGAAGGAGTATGAGCCGACCATACCGCGCGGTACACGTGGTGCAGGGGAGGAGCCGGGGCCGAATGCGAGATCGGCGGACGACGGGTGTGCTGGTCGTGCGCGGGGCGAGGGGAGGGCGCCGCCCCGCGCCGCGGGGGCTCGGCGTGTCGTGGAGGGGCGGCCGTGTCCGTGGCGCCGGGACGGGCAGTGCTGGACCGGGAGATGCTGGGAGGCGATCCTGCTTGACACTTGTGTTCGCATTTGCAAACATCTTCGCGTGGCCGGACAGCACCCGCCGGCACGGATCACTCGATCATCGGGTCCCGCACAGCAGCGGGCCGAGGGGAGAACGGCGATGAGCACGAGAACCTGGAGCATGGCGAACCGAGCCCTCCGTCTGCTGGCGGCGCTGCTGCTGGTGCAGGGCCTCTGGGCCCTGGCGGCGACCGGCGCCGGTGCCGAGGGCGGTGGCGGGACCGGCGCGAAGGGCGACGACGCCGACGCGACCGTCCCCACGATGCTCATCCTCGACGCCTCCGGTTCGATGGCAGCGAAGGACGGGGATTCCTCGGGCGCGACGCGGATGAGCGTCGCGAAGAAGGCGGCGGATTCCCTCGTCGACGATCTGCCCGATGGCGCGAAGCTCGGGCTCGAGGTCTACGGCGCGCACACCGGGAACAGCGCCTCCGACAAGGAGAAGGGGTGCAAGGACGTCGAGGTCGTCGCGGACGTCGGCACCGACAACCAGAAGGCCCTCCACACGGGGATCGACGGCGTCGACGCCTCCGGCTACACCCCCATCGGGACGGCCCTGAAGACGGCGGCGAAGAAGCTCCCATCGAAGGGGCAGCGCTCGATCGTGCTGGTGAGCGACGGCATCGACTCGTGCGCCCCACCGGACCCCTGCGCGGTCGCCAAGGACCTCAAGAAGCAGGGCGTCGACCTCGCCGTCCATGCGATCGGCTTCAAGGTCGACGCCGCCGCCCGCAAGAGCCTGCAGTGCGTGGCCGACGCGACCGGCGGCACCTACACCGACGTCTCCGACGGCGACCAGCTCTCCTCTCAGCTCACAGCCCGCACCACGCGCGCCCTGCAGGGGTACCAGGTCGAGGGTGCAGCGGTGAGCGGCGGCAAGAGCACCGGAGAGGCGCCCGCCATTGATGCCGGCGCCTACCTCGACACCTTCGCGCACGGCTCGAAGGAGGACCTCGGTGACGACGGCCTCACGAAGTACTACCGGATCCCGGTGACCGAGGGGGAGCGCGTGCACGCCTCCGCGGCCAGCGTCCCGCCGCCCGGCGACCGCGGGTGGGAGACCGACGACGATGAATCCCACGTCATGTCCCTCGATGCGCACCTGGTGACGGCAGACGGCGAGGACTGCGACGCCGCCTCCGCCGACAGCGTCGGCAACCTCACCGACTCCGAGTCCCCGGTACGGGCATCGGTCGATTCGCAGGTCGCAGGCGGGGACGGGTGCGACGGAGCGGACGGCGCCGTGTACCTCGCCGTCGAGCGATCGGGCGCGAAGCTCGCAGATCAGCCGCTGCCCGTCGAGATCCGCGTGGGCGTCCAGAAGGCGAGCGACGGCTCCCTGCCGAAGGCCGAGAAGCCGTCCGACGCCCCCAGCGTGAAGGAGAAGTCGCCCGCGAAGGGCACGCTCGAGCTGGGGCGCTCCGCGGCCCAGGCGCCCGCGCTCACCCCCGGCACCTATCGGGTGAAGATGGTCCCCGGCGACGTCGGTCTCGTGAAGGTCCGCGCCGAGGAGGGCCAGCGCCTGAGCTGGCATCTGAGCACCGAGCACGCGGTCGACAAGGTCGGCGGCGATGGCGCGACGCCTGATGTGGAGACCGCGAGCATGGTCATGCTCAATCCGCTGCTGCAGCCGGTCCCCGCCGCCGACGTCGGCAATGTCGACGAGATGGTCGTGAGCGAGGACCCGCAGTACGCGGAGACCGGCAGCATGTCTGCCCCCGTCCATCTCTCCGTCCTCGACGGCGACTTCTTCACCGGCGACGAGCCCTGGATGGGCGGCGATCAGTACCTCCAGCTCGGCCTGGGCTCCGGGGGCGGCTCAGCGGACGACCAGAAGGCATCCGAGCCCAGCACCTTCCTGCTCACGGTGCAGGTCAACGGCACGGCGCAGAAGACACCGGAGCTGGTGCGCACCGAGGCGCCGCACAAGGATGGCGCGACCGTCACGGACCAGGACGTCTCCGCGGCCGGCTCGACGGGCGACGGGGGCGGCGACTCCGCGTCCGACGGCGGCGGCGCGAGCAGCGGGCCGGGAGACACTTCGTCCGACGGCGGCGGGGCCTCCGGTGCGGCGGACTCGCCGCGCGCCTCGGGGGCGCACGACGGCGGCGCACGCACGGCGCTCGTCATCGGCGCGGTCGGCGCCGGGATCGTCGCCCTGGTGGCGATCGCGGTCGGCGTGGTCCTGCTGCGCAGGCGTCGCGGCTGACGCCGCTGACCGGGCTGGGAACGTCAGACCCGGCCCGGCGTCCGGCTGACCCGGCCCGGCGCCCGGCTGGCCCGGCCGGGCTCAGCGAGCTGCCGACTCCCCGAGCGCGGTCTCGAGCAGCTCCCTCAACCGCGGCGCCGTGCCGGCGGTGAGAGCGTGAAGTGCTGCGCTCAGCTCGTCCTCGCCCACGTCGTCGCGCAGCATCGCGGCGAGCACCTCGGCACGGCGATCACCGTCCGGGGTCTCGCCGCGTCGTGCGTCGGTGCGCATCTGCGTGGTGGTCGCGACGTCGGATGCGCCCACGGCCTCGAGGATCTCCTCGGCGCGCGCGGGGGTATCGGCCTCGTCGGCGCGCTGCTCGAGGACGGCCATGCGCTCGTGCGCGAGGGGGTTGCCCATCTTCACGCGCTTGGCCGAGATCAGCTGCGAGAGCATCGGCGCGCTGATCCCGAGGGCGCGGGCCAGGCGGCGCTGCGAGATCCCGTAGGCAAGGGTGATCGCCCCGAGTCGGGTCTCGAGGGTCTCGCCGTACAGGGCGCGCTGTGCCACGCGGTTCGCGTCGAGCTCGTCGGCGGCGGGGGTCATCGTTCCTCCCAGGTGAAGGTGTCGTCGCCGCTGCGGCGGCAGGTCACGGCGGTGCCATCGGATGTCGTGCCCTTCTCGCCCTCCAGGTTCCAGGCGCAGGCACGGCCTGCGACGGGTGCGGTGGAGGACTCCGGGGCCGATGGGGCGCTCGAGTCGGCGGACGGGGATCCGTCGGTACTGTCGGTGCTGTCGGTGGCGTGTTCCGACGCTGTCGGGGGATCGGTGGCCGAGGCCGACGGAGAGGCGCTCCGTCCTCCCGTCTCGCCCTGCCGGCCCGAGCTATCGGATCCGGCGCGGATCGCGAGCACGCCGAGCACCACGGCGACCACCAGGGCGAGCGCCGCGAGCGCGGCCAGCAGGATCACAGGGCGCAGGCCGGTGCGGGACGGGGTGCCGGGGGAGTGGGTGGGCTCCTCGCTCGATTCCGGAGGGGCCGCGCGGGTGGGCCGCCCGTCGAGCTGGCCCGCGTCCTGGCCGTCGTCCTGGCCGTCGCCTCCGTCGGGCCCCGGGCTGTCGTCCCGATGATCGCGTCCGCGCGTCTCGTCGCGCCTGTGCGTCTCGTCGTGATCGGTGCGCTCGACACGATCCGTGGACGGGGTTCCGCGCTGGGCGCGCTCGCTGATCCGCTCGTGCAGGCTCGTGCTGCGCGGCGAGAGGACGCTCGGGCCGTCCGCGGGGATCTCGGGCAGGTCGCGTGCGGGGGAGCCCTGCGGGAGCGGGTCCAGCAGGTCGAACACCTCGAACGGGTCGCCGTCGGCCGTGAGGACCCATGCCGAGGGGGTGTGCGGCGCCTCGGGGAGGGCGTCGCGCGCCGCGCTCGCCGTCGGACGCCGCGAGGGATCGTCCTCGAGCATCGCGCGCAGCGTCTCCTGCAGGCGTGGATGGGTCCCGTCGAGAGCCCTGGCGAGCAGCGCCTGCGGGTCCTCGCCCGCCTCGAGGTCGGCGCGCACGCCGAGGCCGCGCAGCGCCACGGCCCCGGCGGCCCAGACGTCCTGCGCGGCGCTCGCGCCCTCGCCTCGCAGCCGCTCGGGTGACATGAAGCCGGGCGTGCCGTGGACGAACCCGGTCTCCGTGAGCCGGGCGTCGTCCTCGTGCAGGGCGATGCCGAAATCGGCGAGCCGCAGGTGCGGCGGCTCGGTGCCCGTGACCTGCAGCAGGAGGTTCGCGGGCTTCACGTCCCGGTGCAGCCAGCGCTTCTCGTGCATCGCCGCGAGGGCGTCGAGCAGCTGGCGGGTGAGCTCGGCGACCAGAAGGGGGTGCAGTGTGCCGTGATCGGCGAGCGACTGGCCCAGCGTGCCGCCGCGGATCAGCGGCATCGCGAGCACCACCGCATCGTCCTCGGCGACCCACGTGTAGGGCGGCAGGAGGTGCGGATGCGCGCCGAGCGCACGCGGCCCGTGCGCCCCGACGGACTGCTCGCGCACGAAGCGCAGCACGTCCGCCCCGTCCCTCTGGCGCATCACCTTCGCGGCGCAGATCGCCTCGAAGCGCAGGTCCACGGCGCGCCACAGCGCCCCCGAGGCGCCGCGCGCGAGGGGATCCAGGAGGTCGATGCGACCGGCGATGACGTCGGACATGGCATGGTCATCGTACGGCCGCCGCCCGTCTCGACCTGCGCTTCGCGACCCACCACGGCTGTGCGCGCGCTCCGTGCCCGAGTGGTCGGATCGGCATTGCCGCCGGCGCGGAACCGCTCAGTCGTTCCCGCTCCAGGCGGCCCAGAGCTCGGCGTAGACGCCGCCGTGGTCCACGAGGTCCGCGTGGGGGCCCTGCTCGACGACGCGGCCGTCGGCCATCACCAGGATCCGGTCGGCCTCCTTCGCCTGGGACAGGCGGTGGGCGACGATCACCGTGGTGCGGTCGCGGGCCACCTCGGTCGCGGCGCGCTCGAGCACACGGGCGCCGGAGGAGCCCTCGTCGGCCGTGGCCTCGTCGAGCACCAGCACCGCCGGATCGCGCAGGGCGACACGGGCGAGCGCCAGCTGCTGGGACTGCTCGGCCGTCAGCCGCTCGCCCTTCTCGCCGACCTCGGTGTCCAGGCCGCGGGGGAGCAGCTCGGCCCAGGCGTCGGCCTCGACCTCGCACAGTGCCGCCCAGAGCTCCTCGTCGGTCGCCTCGGGGCGGGCCAGTCGCAGGTCCTCGGCGAGCGTCCCGCGGAACACGTGGACGTCCTGCGAGACGATCACCGCGTGGTGGCGCACCGACTCGAGGTCCGCGTGCGCGAGGTCGGCGCCGCCGTGGAGCACGGAGCCGTGGCGCGGGGTGAGGGTGCCCGTGATGATCGCGGCGAGAGTCGACTTGCCGGCGCCGGAGGCGCCCACCAGGGCGATCGACTCGCCCGGGGCGATGTCCAGGTCGATGGGCTGCAGCACGGTCCGCTCGGTGCCGTCCGCGTCCTCGCCGTAGGCGTGGGAGACGTCGCGCAGACGGATCGAGGCGTCCGCCGGCACCTCCTCGCCGGGGGAGGACGCCGGATCGATCGACTCGATGACACCCACCATGCGGGTGAGGCTGGCGACCGCCGACTGGACGTCGTCGAGGCTGAACAGCAGATTCATCATCGGCCAGAGCAGCGAGATGAGGTAGAGGGCGGCCGCGGTCACGAGGCCCACGGGCGCCCCGCCCACGTGCACCATCGCGTAGCCGAGGATCAGCACCAGGGCGATCGACAGGTTCTCGGGCCACACGACGATCTTCACGACCTTCGTGACCAGACCCATCACGCGCATGGCCAGCACCGCGGCGGTCTCCGAGAGCACCGCGACGTGGCGGGTCTCCCGACGCTCGATGCCGTAGGCGTGGACGGTGGGGATGCCGTGGATCGCCGAGAGCAGGCCCTGGGCGCGGGCGCCCATCGCGACGCGCTCGCGCCGGTAGATGGGGGCGGTGCGCCGCAGGTACCACACGCCCGTGGCCGCGTACATCGGCACCACCACGACCACGAGGATCAGCAGCCACGGCGAGAGCGTCGCCATGCCGATCAGCGTGACCACCACGTAGAACCCCATCTGGATGAGGTTCGGGACCACGTTGTTGACGGCGCGCGCGGTGACGTCGACGTCGTCGGCGACCCGCGACAGGGCGTCGCCGATGCCGGTGACCTCCATGGTCTGCGCGGGAAGGTCCAGGGCGCGGTCGATGACGTCCTCGCGCATGGCGGCGAGCACCCGCTGTCCCATGCTGCTCACGAGCGCCCAGCCGAGCGCCGAGAGCACGGCCTGCAGCACGCCGGCGAGCATGATCAGCCCGCCCTGGCGCCACACGGCGGCGGAGCCCTCGCGGTCCTGGACGATGTCGACGGCCCCGCCGATCAGGCGCGGCATCCACGCTGCGGCGATGGCGCCGCCGATCACCACCAGCAGGGTGAGCAGGGTCGAGGGCCAGTGCGCGAGAAGGCGCCGGCCCACGTGCGAGAAGGACGTGCCGACCGAGGCGATGGGCAGGATCTGGGCGTGCTCGTCGAGCTGGCGGCGCGCGGTCGCGTCGGACTCGAGCACGTCCTCGGCCTCGTGGTCCCACCGGACGGCTGCCATGTCGGGGATCATCGGCGCACCATCTCCCTGTAGTCGTCGCGGTCCATGAGGTCCTGGTGGTCGGCGCGGGCGGTGATCCGGCCCCCGCGCACGTAGAGCACCTCGTCGGCCTCGCGCAGGAGCGCGGGAGCCCGGGTGACCAGCAGCGTCGCCCGATCGGGGACGCGGCGGGCGGCCACCAGCGCCTCGGCGATGTGCTGTTCGGTGACGGCGTCGACCGCGGTGGTCGGATCCTGCAGCACGAGCACCGGGGCGTCGGAGGCGACGGCGCGCGCGAGCGCGATCCGCTGGCGCTGACCGCCGGAGAGGTTCGCGCCGCGATCCAGGATGCGGGTGTCGTAGCCCTCGGGCAGGATCCGCAGCAGGTCGTCGGCGCCCGCGGCGTGCAGGGCGGCGTCGGCCCAGGAGTCGTCGCTGCCGTCGGTCGGGTCGCTCGCCGGGGCCCGCGTGGCGAGCTGCTCGCGCACCGTGCCGTCGAAGAGGTCGACGACATGGGGCTCGACGAGCAGGTCCGCGCGGGTCTCGAAGCGGGTCGAGGAGGTGACCTCGGTGTCGCCGAGGTGGACGCCGGTGTGCTCGGCGCGGCCGCTCACGGCCTCCACGACCGCGTCGGCGTCGCGCGCGTCCGCACAGGCGAGGGCGATGACGCGCCCGTCGGGCACCTCCATGTCCAGGCCCTGCAGGCTGCCGGCGCCCACGCCCCGCAGGTGCAGGCCGCCCGTGCCGGCGCGGCGCTCGCCGGGGCGCGCCTCGCCGCGCTCGTCGCGCGCGGTGGCGAGGTGGCCGATGGTCAGCGTCGGGTCGTCGACCGTGCGACCGAGGTCCGCGAGCAGGCGCCGCACGCGGTCGGCGGAGGTGGACATGCTGGCCCACCAGATCGGGATCCCCGAGAGCCCCTGCAGCATGCCCATGTTCGAGCGCGCCACGCCCACGACCGCGATCAGGGTGCCGATGGTCATGTCCCCGGCGACGGTGCGCTGGGCGGCGATGATCACGACGGCCGCCATCATCGCGGCGGTCACGAGCGTGGTGAGGCCGCTCGAGACGCCCGAGTAGCGGGCGTTCACGAGCGCCGCGTCCAGGGCGATCCGCGAGCGGCGGCGGTACTGGGTGCGGGCGCGGGACTGCACGCCCAGGCCCTGCAGCACGCGCAGGCCGTGGACGAGGTCGGTCGCGGTCGCGGCGGCGTCGGCCGCACGGGACTGCTGGGCGTCGTAGCGGGCGGAGAGGACGGGGCTGATCACGCGGATCACCAGCACCATCACGGCGATGCCGATGAGGGTCGCCAGCCCCAGCCAGAGGTCGAGCACCGCGAGCCAGACGCCGCTGCCGATGACCACCGCGGAGGCGGGGAAGGCCCAGGGCAGCATGTCCATGATGTCCGAGGCCTTGTCCGCGTCCGAGGTCGCGATCGAGAGCACCTCGCCGGCGGGGCGCTCGATCGGCCGCGAGCGCGGGTCGAGCACGGCGCCGGTGACAGCGACCCGCAGCCGATGGCGCTCAAACAGGCGCGCCCGCTGCGAGGCGGAGAACATGAGCGTCCAGACCCAGGTGCTGATCAGACGCATCACGAAGATGCCCGCGGCGCCCAGCAGGGTGATCGCGAGGCTGCCGCGGACGATGCCGACGTCGATGATGATGCCCACGAGGATCGGGACCAGCATGTCGACGGCCTCCACGAACGCGGAGGTCGCCATGATCCAGGGGATCGAGCGGCGGTGGTTGCGCACGATCGACCGCATGACGGAGACACGCGGGACCGCCGTCGTGGCGGGGTCCGCGGCGGTCGGGACGGCCTGCTCGCCGGAGGAGGGGGAGGGGGAATCGTGCACTCGTGAATCCCATCCCATCCGCGCGCCGGTGGCAATGTCTTTTCGTGCCCCATCGAGGCCCTGCGCGCGCCCTCGTCCCGTCCTCCGGATCAGCGGGGTCGACGCTCGGTTCCCCCGGGTTATCGATCCGCCCGGGCGGCCGGTCCCGTGACGGCCGCAGCGCCCGGCCCCGTGACAGCCGCGGCGCACGGTCTGGTGACAGAATGGGGGAGGTCGACGCCCGCTCGGGCCCGGCCGATCCCCGACGCGAGAGGAAGACTCCGTGACCGCACCGCATGTCGAACTGTTCTTCGATCCGATCTGCCCGTGGGCGTGGATGACCAGCCGCTGGCTGCTGAACGCCTCGCAGGTCCGCGACGTGGAGATCACGTTCTCGCTCATGTCCCTCGCCGCGCTCAACGAGGGCCGCGACCTCGATGCCGGCTACCGCCGCAGCATGGACGACGCCTGGGGCCCGGCCCGTGTTGCGCTCGCCGTCGAGAACGCCGGCGGCAACCAGGACCTCGCCGACTTCTACACCGCCTTCGGCCAGGCGTACCACGTGGGCGGCCAGCAGGACCGCCGCGACGCCGCGAGGACCGCCCTCGAGCAGGCGGGTCTGGACCCGTCGCTGCTCGAGTCCTACCAGGACTCCTCCCTGGACGACACCCTGCGCACGAAGCAGAAGGCCGTGGTCGAGCTCGTCGGCGACGAGGTCGGCACCCCGGTGATCTCCTTCGGCGACGGCCGCGCCTACTTCGGCCCCGTGATCTCCCCGGCCCCCAAGGGCGAGGAGGCCGGCACCCTGTTCGACGGCCTCGAGGCGATGAGCCGCGTCGACGGCTTCTTCGAGCTCAAGCGCAGCCGCACCGTCGGCCCCATCTTCGACTGATCCAGGACCGGGCGGGCAGGGGCCGAGCGCCCCTGCC
>NZ_JBHTSV010000010.1:0-84285 GCF_042794925.1 Brachybacterium sp. NPDC056505 | reverse complement strand
GGCACCCCGCCCCCCGCCCTGAGATTTGCGCGCGGCGCCCCACGATCCGCGGATCGTGGCTCGCCACGCTCAAATCGTCGTGCCGCCGACTGATGCACCGGCGGCGGGGCCGACGGCCTCGCCGGCGCCGGGACTCAGGCGCTGAGGGGCTTGTCGCCGACCTCGCCGTCGCCGCCCGAGGTGGTGTCGGGCGTGCCGCCCGCGGAGCTGTCCGGAGTCGCGGACGTCGATCCCGCGCCGGAGCCGGCCTTCGCGCTCTCGCCGCCCTCGTCGTCCCCCGAGGCGTCATCGGCGCGATGGGTGGCGCGGTCCTTGACCGCGGTGGCGGCGCCCGCGGCGGCGCCCTTCACCGAGTCGGCGACATCGGGAGCGCGGTCCTTCGCGCGCTGGGCCAGGGCTTCCGCCGATTCCTTGGCATCGGACGCCTTCTGCTGGACCGTCGGGTCGTCGGCGATCTGGCGGGCGGTGGACTCGAGGGACTCGTAGGGGCCGCGGCCCATGCGGGAGCCCGCGAAGAAGCCGAGCACGAGGCCGAGCAGGAAGATGACCTTCTTCATGGTGTTCTGCCTTCCGTCGGGGCAGCTTCGGACACTGCCGCATGTGCCCCATCGTGGCACAGGCACCCGATCCCCGGACGTACGATGGCAGTCCCTCGGGCGCGCGCACGGACCCGAGGACGGCAGGAGGGCACCGTCGCCCTCCATCCACCGCGGCGCACCCGTCGCGGGCCCCGCGCCGCCGTCCTCCCCGCCGCTCCTCGGGACACCGCGGGCCCTGCCCCGCACCCAGCTTCAACCAGCTTCAGCGAGACGTCTCGTCCCGTCGACAGATCAGGAGAACAGCGTTGCCCACGACCACGGGGACCCGCACCACGTCCATCGCGCCCGAACAGGTCGCATCGCAGGTCAGGGACTGGGTCCACGAAGCCGCAGCGCGGCCCGTCCCCCGCTCCGCCCAACTGCTGGCCGATCTCCTCAAGGACCCGAAGGGCCTCGACTTCACCGTCGCCTTCGTGGACCGCGTGATCCGCACCGAGGATCCCCGCGCGGCCGCCTCCGAGCTGAAGCGGCTCGCAGCCGACCCGCCGTCGTTCCTGCCGGCTCCGCTGCGCCGCGTGATCTCCTTCGGCGGCGCCACCGCGCCCACCCTGCCCCACGCCGTCATCCCGACCGCGCAGGCCGTCATGCGGCGCATGGTCTCCCACCTCATCCTCGACTCCCGCGACCCGCACCTCGCGCGCTCCGTGCGCCGGCTGCGCGCCGAGGGCACCGACCTGAACATCAACGTGCTCGGCGAGGCCGTCCTCGGCGCCCGCGAGGCCGGGCGCCGCCTGGCCTCCGTGCGCGAGATGGCAGGCCGCGACGACGTCGACTACGTGTCGATCAAGATCTCCTCGATCATCGACCACCTCTCGCTGTGGGGCGCGGAGGAGACGGTCGACCACGTCGTGGAGACCCTGCTGCCCCTCTACCTCGACGCCTCCCGCCAGGACTCCCCCACCTTCCTCAACATGGACATGGAGGAGTACCGGGACCTCGAGCTCACCCTCGACGTGTTCGAGAAGCTCCTGGACCGCCCCGAGCTCATGCACCTGCGCGCGGGCATCGTGCTGCAGGCCTACCTGCCGGACTCCTTCGACGCGATGCAGCGCCTGCGCGCCTTCGCGAAGGATCGCGTCGCCCATGGGGGCGACCCCATCAAGGTGCGCGTGGTCAAGGGCGCGAACCTCGCCCTGGAGACGGTCGACGCCTCGCTGCACGGTCTGGACCAGGCGCCCTTCCACACCAAGGAGGAGTCCGACGCCCAGTACAAGCGGATCCTCCTGGACTCCCTCGAGCCCGAGCACCTGGAGGCCGTGCACCTGGGCATCGCCGGGCACAACCTCTTCGACGTCGCCTTCGCGCACCTGCTGATGGGCGAGCGCGGCATCGACGGGGCCGACGGCGCGGTCGAGTTCGAGATGCTCGCCGGCATGGCCCCGGGCCAGCAGCAGGTGGTGCGCGAGGCCGTCGGCTCGATGCGCCTGTACGTGCCGGTGGTCTCTCCTCGCGAGTTCGACGTGGCCGTCTCCTACCTGGTGCGGCGCCTCGAGGAGAACGCCTCGAGCGAGAACTTCATGTCGGCCGTCTTCGAGCTCGAGGACAGCGAGGAGCTGTTCGCACGCGAGCAGGCGCGCTTCGAGGCGTCGCTCGCGCGCGCCGTCGAGGGCCCGGCGGTGTCCACCCACCGCGACCAGGACCGCGCGGCGGAGGAGCACGGAGAGCGGCCGGCGCTCGGATCGGCCGTGATCCCCGCCCGCCCCGGCGCCTTCCGCAACACGCCCGACACCGACATGTCCACGGCCGCGAACCAGGAGTGGGCCGCCGGGATCATCCACCGCGTGCGCGGCTCCCGCATCGGCATCGACGAGATCGAGGCGGCGCGGGTGACCACCCGCGAGGGCGTCGACGACGTCTACCGCCGCGCCCTCGCCGCCCAGGAGGCCTGGGCGAAGAAGGGCGCGAGCGAGAGGGCGCAGGCGGTCCGCGAGGTCGCCCGCGTCTTCGCAGCGCACCGCGCCGACCTCCTCGAGGTGATGGCCGCGGAGACCGGCAAGGTCCTCGAGCAGGGTGACCCCGAGGTCAGCGAGGCCATGGACTTCGCCCTCTACTACGCCGAGCAGGCCGAGCTGCTCGAGGAGCTCGACGACGCCGTCCTCACGCCCCGTCGACTGACCCTGGTGACCCCGCCCTGGAACTTCCCGGTCGCGATCCCCACCGGTGGCCTGCTCTCGGCGCTCGTCACCGGCAGCGCGGTTGTCATGAAGCCCGCCCCGCAGGCCCGTCGCTGCGGCGCGATCATCGGCGCCCTCGTCCACGAGGCCGGGATCGACCAGGACCTCGTCCAGATCGTCGATGTCCCCGAGGACGAGGTCGGGCGCGCCCTGATCACCGATCCGCGCGTGGATCAGCTCGTCCTCACGGGCGCCTACGACACGGCGTCGCTCTTCGCGTCCTGGAGGCCCGAGCTGCCGATCAAGGCGGAGACGAGCGGCAAGAACGCCGTCATCGTCACCCCGCACGCGGACCTCGACCTCGCGGCGAAGGACGTCGCCGCGAGCGCCTTCGGCCACGCCGGCCAGAAATGCTCGGCCGCGAGCCTCGTGATCACCGTGGGCTCCGTCGCCCGCTCCCGCCGCTTCTCCTCCCAGCTCGCCGACGCGGTGATGAGCCTGCACGTCGGCTACCCGACGGATCCGATCTCCCAGATGGGCCCGATCATCGAGGAGCCCGCCGGCAAGCTCGCCGACGGACTGGGCAGCCTCGGCGCCGGGGAGCGCTGGCTCGCCGAGCCGCAGCAGCTCGACGAATCCGGCCGCCTGTGGAGCCCGGGCGTGCGCGAGGGCGTGGAGCCGGGTTCCGAGTACCACCTCACCGAGTACTTCGGGCCGATCCTGGGCATCATCCACGCCGACACCCTCGAGGAGGCGACCGAGATCCAGAACGGCACCTCGTACGGGCTCACCGCCGGCCTGCACTCCCTGGACCTCGGCGAGATCGCCTGGTGGACCCAGCACGTGGAGGCCGGGAACCTGTACGTCAACCGCGGGATCACGGGCGCGATCGTGGAGCGCCAGGCCTTCGGCGGCTGGAAGCGCTCCGCGATCGGCGAGACCTCGAAGGCCGGCGGCCCGAACTACCTCATCCACCTCATGGATGCGGCCGACGTCGAGGGACGGCGCACGGCCTCGGGAGCCATCCGGGACGAGGCCACGTGGCTGACCACGGCGAAGCACTCGGACGCCGCCCACTGGACGAGCACCTTCGCCGCCCGGGATCCGCAGGACCTGCACGGGGAGATCAACGTGCTGCGCTACGTGCCGATCCCCACGGTGGTGCGCGCCGCCGAGGGCGCGCGGGAGGTCGAGCTGCGTCGCGTGCTGCACGCCGCGGCGACCGTGGGCGCCGACATCGAGGTCTCCGTGGCGACCGGCGCCCTGCGCGCCGCGGCCGCCCAGGAGCTGCCGGCGGGGGCCACCGTGCGCATGGAGGACGCCGCCGCGTTCGCCGCGGCCGTCCCGGCGCAGTCCCGTCTGCGGATCCGGCTGGTCGGCGAGGCCGACGACGCCCTGCTGGGCGCGATCTCGCGCCGCGTCGAGGTGGCCCTGTTCCGCGGTCCCGTGACCGCGAGCGGGCGGATCGAGCTGCTGAGCTTCCTGCACGAGCAGGCCATCAGCGCGACCGACCACCGCTACGGCAACATCATCCCCGAGACCCTCGACGTCACCGGCGGCACGGGGTACATCCACGGTCGCGACTGACGGGACGACGGACCGGGCTCGGGCCCGTCGGACGTGTCCGATCCGACGACGCCCGGTCCGTCGCCCCGCTCACATGCGCCCTCGGAGCGGGGCGCGATGCATCCCATTCGCGGCGCGGCCGCTTGAGCGCGTCACCTTCCGGTCCTAGCCTCGTCACGTTCCGTTCACCCCCGACGAGAGGCGCATGCGCATGGCCGGCCAGCAGGATCCGAGCGCGGAGCCAGCCCCCACCGAGACAGCCGGCACAGGACCGGCCGGTGGGAGCGCGCCGTCCGGACCGACGCACACGCCGCGGCGCCCGCCCACGCACCGCGCCCACGGCGACGCCCGCGGGGCATCCGCTCCCGGAGCGCTCGACACCCGCGCGGCGTCCTCCGCTCCCGCGCCGTCCGATCCCGCGCGGACCGCGACATCCGCGCCGCCCGCGGACTCCGCGAAGAAGCCCCGTGATCCGCTGCTGGACAACGCGCGCGCGATCCTCATCGCGCTGGTCGTCGTGGGCCACACGATCGAGAGCAACGACAACCCGCACCTCGACGTCCTCTACACGTGGATCTACTCGTTCCACATGCCGGCCTTCGTCGCGATCTCCGGGTTCCTCTGCCGCTCCTACCGCAACGAACCGCGTCAGATCTCCCGCCTGCTCACGGGGATGCTCCTGCCGTACCTGATCTTCCAGGTCATCCATTCGGTCGAGGGCGACCTCCTCGACGGCGACCCGATCAGCGTGAGCCTGTGGCACCCGGCCTGGACGCTGTGGTTCCTGCTCGCGCTGACCTTCTGGCGGGTGTTCTCGCCGGTCCTGCGCTCCCTGCGCTACCCGCTCGTGTTCGCGGTCGCGATCTCCGTGCTGGCGCCCCTCGAGGCGGACCTGGACACGGTCCTCACCTGGGGCCGCGTGCTCAGCTTCCTGCCCTTCTTCGTGATGGGCCTGATGTGCACGCCGGAGATGCTCGCGAGGATCCGCGACGTGCGCTGGGGGCGGGCGATCGGCGCGGCGGCCTTCGCCTGCGCCCTGGTGGTCGCAGTGATCACCCACGACAAGTTCTCCAACGACATCTTCACGATGTCCCGCAGCTTCTCCGAGAACGACCTCGGGAACGTCTACGGCATGGTCACGCGCGTGCTCGTGCTGATCTGCGGCACGATCCTCACCGTCGCGCTGGTGATGGTCGCCCCGCGCCGCCACCACTGGTTCACGGCGCTCGGCGTGGAGTCCCTGACGATCTACCTGATCCACCCGCTGCTGTTGAAGATCCCCCGCGACCTGGGCTGGTTCGACACGATGACCTCGAACCTCGACGCGGTGCTGCTCGTGGTCGGGGCGCTGCTCCTGGTGCTGATCCTCTCGCGCGCCCCGGTCGTGAAGGTGCTGTCCTGGATCACCTCGCCGCCCATCGGCCATTGGCTCGTGCGGGAGGAGAAGGGAAGCGCCGCAGGGCCGGCGCGGCGCTGAGCCGGAGGGCTCACGGCGGCGCCGCGCACGGACCGACCGCTCAGCCGCCCAGCACGGTCCCGTCGGGGATCTGCGCGGGGTCCTCGGGGCCGACGGCGGCCTCGCCGCGGGCGACGACGTCGCGCCCGAAGGTGTGGTCGCCCTCCACTCTCAACGAGGTGGCCTCGCGCAGGGACGGCACCCCGTGCGGGAAGCGGGCGTCGAAGTCGCCGATCAGCTTGAAGTGGTCCCCGTCGAGGGAGACGGTCGGCGCCGACGGCACCTGCTGGACGAGCGCGCGCTTGGGGTCGAGCTCGTAGACGTCCGAGCGCACCAGCAGCAGGTCGCTCGTGGCCTTCACGGGCAGGAAGCGGTCACGGCCGACGACGATCGCGCTCGCGCCCTCGAACACCTCGATCGCGGCGCCCATCGCTGACTCGATCTGGTAGACCGGCGTGCTCGACTTCTCCGAGGGGTCGACGGTCTTGGCGTTGCGGATCATCGGCAGCGGCATCACGCCGTCGTGGGCGCGCAGCACCGCGTCGAGCTTCTCGAGGTCCATCCACAGGTTGTTGGTGTGGAAGAACGGGTGGCGGTGCTCGTCGGTGAAGAAGTCCATCTCCTCCTCCGGCGTCTGCGCGGTGTCGCGCAGGATGAGCCGGCCGTCGGACTTCCGCACGGCGAGGTGCCCGCCCTTGCGGTCCGCGGGGGTGCGCGGGCACAGCTCCGCCGCGTAGGGCGCGCCGGAGGCGGCGAACCAGCCGGCCAGCACGGGGTTCGGCAGCGTGCCGAGGTTGTCGGAGTTCGACACGGACGCGTATTTGAAGCCGGCGTCCAGGAGCTTCTGGAGGACGCCGGAGGTCTGCAGCGCCGTGTAGAGGTCGCCGTGTCCCGGCGGGCACCACTCGAGGTCGGGCTCCGCGTCCCAGGTGACGGGCTCGAGGTCGTCGGCCCGCAGCTTGGGCTCCTTGTTCTGCAGGAAGTCCAGCGGGAGGTCGCCGACGGGCAGGTCCGGGTACTCCTCGAGCACCGCGAGGGTGTCCTCGCGTGTGCGGAAGGAGTCCATGAACAGCAGCGGCAGCGGGGAGCCGGTCGCCTCGCGGGCGGCGAGGACCTGCTCCACGATGATCTGCAGGAAGGACCTGCCGTCGCGCACGGGAAGCAGCGACTTCGCGCGGTCCATGCCCATCGAGGTGCCCAGGCCCCCGTTGAGGTTGATGATCGCGAGGCGGTCGAAGGCCTCCTTGGCCTGGAACGGGTCGATCGTGACGTCCTCGAGCCGGGGCGGGTCGAGGTACGGGGAGATGGTGTCCTCCGGGATCGACCCGGTGACGCCCTCCTCGAGCTGCTGGTAGTAGCGGGAGAACACGTCGATCGCCGTCTGGGCGACGCCGGCGTCTCGCATCTTCTGCTGGGCTGCGGAAAGGCCATGGGTGCTCATGTGGCCAGGGTATCGGTCGGCGCGGGCCGTTCGCGGTCCGCGTTCGCGCGCTGTGTCCGTAGACTTGCGTCCCATGAGCACAGTCCTGTCCGCGGTCGCCTGGCCGTACGCCAACGGTCCCCGCCACATCGGTCATGTCGCCGGCTTCGGCGTCCCCTCCGACGTCTTCTCGCGCTACATGCGCATGGCGGGCCACGACGTGCTCATGGTCTCCGGCACCGACGAGCACGGCACCCCGATCCTGGTCGAGGCCGACAAGGAGGGCGTGACCGCCCGCGAGCTCGCCGACCGCAACAACCGGATCATCGTCGAGGACCTCGTCGCCCTGGGCCTCAGCTACGACCTGTTCACCCGCACCACCACCCGCAACCACTACGCGGTGGTGCAGGAGATGTTCGAGGTCGTGCGCGACAACGGCTACATGATCGAGCAGACCACCTCCGGTGCGATCTCGCCGTCGACCGGCCGCACCCTGCCCGACCGCTACATCGAGGGCACGTGTCCGATCTGCGGCGCGCCGGGCGCACGCGGCGACCAGTGCGACACCTGCGGCAACCAGCTGGATCCGACGGACCTCATCGACCCGGTCTCGCGCATCAACGGCGAGACGCCCGAGTTCATCGAGACCACCCACTGGTTCCTGGACCTGCCGGCGCTCGCGGCGGAGCTCGGGCGCTGGCTCGACGAGCGCGAGGCGACGGGCCTGTGGCGCCCGAACGTGATCCGCTTCAGCCAGAACATCCTCCAGGACATCAAGCCGCGCGCGATGACCCGCGACATCGACTGGGGCATCCCGGTGCCGGGCTGGGAGGACCAGCCCACCAAGCGCCTCTACGTCTGGTTCGACGCCGTGATCGGCTACCTCTCCGCCTCCATCGAGTGGGCGCGCCGCCAGGGCGATCCGGAGGCGTGGCGCCGCTGGTGGAACGATCCCGAGGCCCTCACCTACTACTTCATGGGCAAGGACAACATCGTCTTCCACTCGCAGATCTGGCCGGCGGAGCTCATCGCCCAGAACGGCGAGGGCGACAAGGGCGGCGAGCCCGGCCGCTTCGGCGAGCTGAACCTGCCCACCGAGGTGGTCTCGAGCGAGTTCCTCACCATGGAGGGCAGGAAGTTCTCCTCCTCCAAGCGCATCGTCATCTACGTGCGCGACATGCTCGAGCGCTACCAGCCGGACGCGGTGCGCTATTTCATCTCCGCCGCGGGCCCCGAGAACCAGGACGCGGACTTCACCTGGTCCGAGTTCGTCTCCCGCACGAACAACGAGCTCGTCGCCGGCTGGGGCAACCTCGTGAACCGCACGGCCGCGATGATCGCGAAGAACGTCGGCGAGATCCCCGCCGCGGGTGAGCTCCAGGACGTCGACCGGGCGCTGCTGTCCCAGATCGAGGCGGGCTTCGAGGCCGTCGGATCCCTCATCGAGGCGCACCGGCAGCGCGCCGCGATCGCCGAGGCCATGCGCCTGGTGGGCGAGGCGAACCGCTACGTCTCGGAGACCGAGCCCTTCAAGCTCAAGGCGCCCGAGCAGCAGGAGCGCCTGCACACGGTGCTCCACGTGCTCGCGCAGGCCGTCACCGACCTCAACACCATCCTCGCGCCGTTCCTCCCGTTCTCCGCGAACGCGGTCGAGCGGGCGCTCGGCGGGGACCGGCAGATCGCCCCGCTTCCCGAGGCCCGCGAGGTCGAGGACCTGGACGGCGGCCCCTCCTACGCGATCATCACGGGCGACTACACGGACGTGCCCGCATGGGGCCACCGCGAGGTCGAGACCGGGCGCCCTGTCTCCAAGCCCTCGCCGATCTTCACCAAGCTCGACCCGAAGGTCGTCGACGAGGAGCTCGAGCGGCTAGACCCCGAGACCTGATCCGCAGGCGGGTCACTCCCCCGTCGTGCCGCCGAGCCCGCCGAGGTCGAAGACGCGCGCGGTGACGGCGAGCCCGCCGCCCTCGGCCTGCGCGCCGCCCTCCTGCAGGGCGCGCGGGATGAGCTCCTCCGGCGCGGGGTGCCCGGTGACGTGCGCGAGGTACGCCTCGTGGCTGCGCAGCGAGGCGATCGACGCCTCGGCGTCGTCGGGGCCGACGGGGATCGCGTGGGTCGGCCGCGAATGCCCGACGACGAGCAGGGCGCGGGCCTGCCAGGGTCGATAGCCGTCGTGCCCGAGCTCACGGAACACCCAGGGGTTCGCGGCGTCGCGGGTGCCGTCGGCGGCGGCCGTGCCCGCCGCGCGGTGATCCGCCTGGTTCAGGGAGCCGTAGGCCTCGACCTCGTAGGTCGTGGTGAGCACGAGGTCCGGGCGCACGTCGCGGACGGTGCGGGCCACGTCGCGGCGCAGGTCGAGCGAGGGCTCGAGCATGCCGTCGGGATGGGCGAGGATCCGCAGGTCCTCGACGCCCACCGTCGTGCAGGCGGTCCTCTGCTCGCGGGCGCGCAGCGGGGCGACGACCTCGGGGGACTCCGCCATGCCCGCCTCCCCCGCGGTGAGCAGGAGATAGGTGACCTCGACGCCGCGCGCGGTCCAGCGGTGCACCGCGGCGGACGCCCCGTACTCCATGTCGTCGGGGTGCGCGACCACGCACAGGACGCAGCGCACGTCCTGGTCGGGGAGCGTCGGCAGGGCGCGGGCGGCCTGGTGGCTGGGCATGAGGACTCCCCTCGGTCGGAGGGCGGCGCCTCCTCGGGCCGCCCGGGCTCCGAGGCTACTCGGCGCCGGCCTGCGCGCGGGAGGGGTGCGCGGCGCCCGTGCGCGCAGCGCGCCGTTGCAGGACCCGCCCGCGCAGTCGCGCGGTGATCCTCTCGAGCGGCAGGAACGCCGCCCAGCACACCACCGTGGGCAGGAAGTGGATCCCGAGCGCCACGAAGGTCGCGAGATGGAAGACGAGGAAGACGCCGATCAGTGCGTAGAGCTTCCGCCCCCGCAGGAACAGGGCGAGCGGCGAGATGGTCTCGAGGACGATGAGGGCCCACTGGGCCGGCCGGAACAGCCAGGGCGCGTCCAGCATCCACTGCACCCACGGGGCGCCGCGGCGGATGAAGGCGAAGGCGAACACGGCGCTGTTCGCCCAGGTCGCCGGCGACCCGGAGATCACCGACTTCTCGAGCACGGAGTAGAAGTAGGTGAGCACCACGGCGATCTGGATGCAGCGCAGCACCCAGCCCGCCTGCCGGGAGAGCACGCCTGCGTCGGCCCCATCGGCCCCGTCGGCCCCGTCGGCCCCGTCCGCCCCGTCGGCCCGGGTCCTCGCGATGCCGGCGGTGGGCAGCACCGCCACGGCGACCATGAGGGCGACGTGGTCGTGGCTGATGTAGCCGTATCCCTGGGAGTAGAGCATCCAGATCCAGAAGCTCACGGCGAGGACCCCGCCGCTCGCGCGCGGCGCGCGCCCCAGGGCTCCCAGCGCCCCGGAGGCCAGGACGGCCACCAGCAGCCCCCAGCCCAGCGCCGGCGTCACCGCGGGCAGGCGCAGGAGTCGCGTGAGCGCCGTCGGCCGGAAGTACTCGGGGTTCGCGGCGTGGCCGATCACGTCGTTCGAGACCAGCAGCACGTCGAAGACCACGAACGCGCTGATCAGCCGACGCATCACCGCGAGACGCGCGAGAGGGAGCGCCGGGGCGAGGACATCGAGCAGTCGTCCCGTCGCTCGCCTCGCCGCGGGCGCGGTGCTCGTGTCCGTGGAGATCGCCGCGCTCATCGCGCCTCCCAGGTCACCAGGGCGACGTGCTCGGGCGGGCCGTCGGGCGCGCCCGACCGCAGGTGATAGCGGTCGCTGCAGACGGTGAGGCTCGTCAGCCGCCGCGCGTCGGGATGGTGGGCGTCGACGGCGCGGGCGAGCGGCGCGAGCTGCTGCGGGTCCTTGCGGATACTGCGCAGGTTCCCCTCGACGTCGGAGCGCGCGATGCCGGCGTCGGGGAAGCCGAGCGGGACGACCTCGTCGCTGCCCTCGCGGGTGCCCTCGAGGCAGGTGTCGTCGATGACGCCGTCCGGGTCGCGGGGCTGGGCGAACATGGCCATCGCGCTGAACGGGAAGAAGTCGTCGGTGTGGCCGATCTGCGCCGCCGTCAGCACGGCCAGTCCCGCGGCCATGGCGAGGACCCGCCAGGCGAGGCCGACAGGCCCCATCCGTCGCACGCGCGGCGCCGCAGGGCCGGGGCCGGTGCGTCCCGCGGTCTCTCCCCTCGAGGGGACGCCCCCGTGATCATGGGCCTGCTCGGGGCCGTGCCCCGTGGGTCGATCGCGAGGGGGCGCGGGATCTTCGGTCATTGCGCCCACGATAGGGAACACGGCGCCGCCCGGGCCGAAGCCCACGCCGACCACGCCCCTCGACCTGGAGGTCCGGGTTCCGCGCGCGACGCCCCGGCCCCGACCACTAGGCTTCGAGCATGGCTTCCCCCTCGCTGGACGCAGTGGTCGTCGGCTCCGGGCCCAACGGGCTCGCGGCGGCGGTCACCCTCGCCCGTGCGGGTCTGAGCGTCCAGGTCCTCGAGGCCGAGGAGACCCTGGGCGGCGGCGCCCGCACGCTCGACCTGGGCCTCGCCCCCGGGATCGTCCACGACATCTGCTCGGCCGTGCACCCGATGGCGCTCGCGAGCCCCTTCCTGCGCGAGTTCGACCTCGCGGCGCGCGGCGTGCGAACGATCGTGCCCGAGGTCTCCTACGCCCAGCCGCTGCCGGGCGGCGACGCGGGCATCGCCTGGCACGACATCGAGCGCACCGCGGAGGGGCTCGGGCCCGACGGACCCTCCTGGCGCCGCATGTTCGAGCCCCTCGCCCGTCATGCCGACGCGGTCACCGCCCTCGCGCTCGGCGACAAGCGCTCGATCCCACCCGAGGTGCTCTCCCCCGCCGGGCTCACGGCCGGCGCCCGTTTCGGGCTGCGGGTGCTGCAGCAGGGCACCCGGGCCTGGGACTCGCCCCTGCGCACGGAGAGGGCGCGCGCCCTGCTCACCGGGGTCGCCGCGCACGGCATCAGTCCCCTGCCCTCCCTCGCCGGCGCCGGGGTCTCCCTGCTCCTGGCCTCGCTCGCGCACGCGGGAGGCTGGCCGATCCCCGTCGGCGGCAGCCAGGCCATCGCCGACGCCCTCCTCGAGGACCTGCGCGCCCACGGCGGCAGCGTGGCCGCAGGCCGCCCTGTGCGCTCGCTCGCGGATCTTCCGCCCGCCCGCGCCGTGCTCCTGGACACGAGCGCCGACGACGCCGCCCGGATCCTCGGCCGCTCGATCCCCCGCCGCACCGCCCGCGGCCTGCGTCGCCTCGGGCATGCGGGAGCCGCGGCGAAGGTCGATCTGGTGACCAGCGGGCCGATCCCGTGGGCGCATGCGGACGTGGGCCGTGCGGGGACCGTGCATCTGGGCGGCACCCGCGAGCAGGTCGCCGCGGCCGAGAACCAGGTGCTCGCGGGCCGCTTCCCGGAGCATCCCGTGGTGCTCGTGAGCGATCCGGCGGTCGCCGATCCCTCCCGCGAGGTCGGCGGGCTGCGGCCGATCTGGGCGTACGCGCACGTGCCCGTCGGCGGCATGGAGGATCCCACCGAGGCCGTGATCGCGCAGATCGAGGCGAGCGCGCCCGGATTCCGCGACACCATCGTCGCCGCGCGCGGCATCCCCGCCGTGCGCATGGGCGAGCACGACCGGGCGATCGTGGGCGGCGACATCGCGATGGGGACGATCACCATGTTCCGCATGATCGCGCGGCCCCGCGCGGTGTGGGACCCCTACCGGCTCTCGGACGACGGCCACTTCCTGTGCTCGTCCGCGACGCCTCCGGGGCCCGGTGTCCACGGTCTGAACGGCCATTTCGCCGCGCGGCGCGTCCTGCGCGAGCGCTTCGGGATCCGTCGGGCCCCTGACCTCGGTCCCGGCGGCTGACGGCGCGGGGACCCCGCGCACTCCCCGGGAGCCGACCTGCCGAGGCACGCGGCCCGTTCGACGGATCTGCCCCGCTGGGGCAGACTCGAGGCATGGCTCAGCGATGCGAACAGTGCAGGAGAGTGATCCGCGGCCGCGCCCGGAGGTCGTTCACGGGGCGCGTGCTGTGCGAGCGCTGCAACGACCGGATCCTCGGCGCGTCCGCAGGGCACGCCGTGGGCGGCGGCGTCGGGAACGCCGTGAGCACCGCCGGCTGGTTCGGGCGCGTCAAGCAGTTCGCGAGCGGGAAGCGCCCGCGCCGCTGAGGACCGAGGCGCGACCCGGCGTGTCCGTCGGTGCCGCGTCTCCCCGTTCCGCGTCTCCCGGTTCCACGTCGCCCGGTCCCGTGTCGCGGGCCGCGCACGCGGCGGCGAGACCCCGCCGCAGGTCGGCGAGCAGATCGTCCAGGTCCTCGAGGCCGATGCTGAGCCGCACCGTGCCCTCGCGCACGCCGCAGGCGGCCCGCTGCTCGGGACTCAGGTGCGAGTGCGTCGTCGTCGCCGGATGGCAGACCAGGGAGCGGACGTCGCCGATGTTCACGGCCAGGGTGAAGACGCTCAGGGCGTCGCAGAACGCGGCCGCGGCCGCCTCCCCGCCCTCGAGGTCGATCGAGAACACTCCCGAGGTGCCGCGGGGGAAGTCCCGTGCGGCGAGATGCGCGTCGGCGCGCCCGGGGGCCGACGGGTGGTTCACGCGGGCGATTCCGTCCGTGCCCTGCAGGCTGCGAGCGATCTGCTCGGCGTGCGCGCTGATGCGCTCCAGGCGCAGGTCGAGGGTCTCGATGCCCACGAGCACGTCGCGCGCGCTCTGGGCGGGAAGGGTGGCGCCGAAGTCCGTGACGTACTTGGCGCGGGCGAGGCCCAGCAGCCCGGAGCCGCCGTCCTCGTACTCGTCGGCGAAGGTCACGTGGAAGCGCTCGTTGGGGGTGGTCAGGCGCGGCCAGCGCTCGGGACATCGGCGCGGGTCGAACGAGCCGATGTCGACGATGAGCCCGGCGATCGTGGTGCCGTGCCCGGCGAGGTACTTGGTGGCCGAGTGCACGACCACGTCGGCCCCGTGCTCCCCGGGACGGTAGAGGGCGGGGCTCGCGAGGGTCGAGTCGACGACCACCACCGCGCCGTGCTCGTGCGCGACGGCGCTGATCGCATCGAGGTCGGCGAGCTCCGCGCCCGGGTTCGCGATCGACTCGAGGAGGACGACGCGGGTCTCGGGTCGGATCGCGTCGCGCCAGCCGTCGACGTCCCAGGGGTCGACGGCGCTCCAGGTCACCTGCAGGTCGGCGAGGGTGTCGTCGAGGAACTCGGTGGTCCCGCCGTAGAGCCGGGAGGACGCGACGACGTGTGTGCCCGGCTCGAGCAGGGAGCACAGCGCGATCGTGGTGGCGGCCTGCCCGCTCGCCACGGCGATCGCTCCGATCCCGCCCTCGAGCGCGGCGATGCGCTGTTCGAGGACGGCCGTGGTGGGGTTCCCGGAGCGGGAGTAGGCGAACCCTTCGCTCTCCCGGGCGAAGAGCGCCTTGAGGGAGGCGTGCCCGCTGTGGGCGTAGGCGCTGGTCGCGTAGATCGGGGGGACGAGCGAGCCGTGGGCGTCGCGCGCGTCCCAGCCGGCGTGCACCGAAGTCGTGGACATGACCTCTCCTCCCGAGCGGCCGACGGGGTCGAGGACGCCGCTCCCGGCCACTCTCGCGCGCACGCGGGCCCAGCGCCCAGGAGTGTGACCACGTATGACCGCACGTGCGGCGCGTGCCATCGGAGGTGCGGGTCGGGCTCGGAGCGTGCTGCTCAGCCCGGGGGGCGCGCGGGTCGGGCGCGGAGCGCACTGTTCAGGCGCGGAGCGCGCTGTTCACGCGCGGGGCGCGCCGGTCTCGTCCCAGAGGCCGGAGCTGCCGCGGCGGTGGGAGCCCACCAGGTGGGTGTCGACCACGCCGAGCGCCTCCATGAGCGCGAACATCGTCGTCGGCCCCACGAACCGGAATCCGCGGGCCTTGAGCTCCTTCGCGAGCGCTCGGGACTCGGCGGAGGTCGTCGGCACCTCGGCGGCGGTGCGCGGGGCGGGCCCGGTCTCCGGCCGGTAGCTCCAGACCAGGTCGGCGAGGGTCGAGCCGCGCGGGAGGTCGCCGCGGGCTCCGATCCCCTCGGCCTCGCGCAGGGCGAGGGTCGCGCGGGCGTTGGCGATGGTCGCCTCGATCTTGCCGCGGTGGCGGATGATGCCCTCGTCGGCGAGAAGACGCTCCACGTCGGCCTCCCCGAAGCCGCCGACCGCCTCGGGGTCGAAGTCCGCGAAGGCACGGCGGAATCCGGGCCGACGCCGCAGGATCGTGGCCCAGGAGAGACCGGACTGGAAGCCCTCGAGCGCGAGGCGCTCGAACACCTCGGCCTCGGTGCGCCGTGGCATCCCCCACTCGGTGTCGTAGTACTCGCGCAGGTCCTCGTGACGGCTCGCCCAGACGGGGCGGGCCAGCCCGTCCTCGCCGACGACGAGGGCCTCGCTGGGATCGCTCATCGCGCGGGGCTCAGTCCTCGTCGATGCGGCCGACGGGCTCGCGCTTCTCGGCCTGGAACTGGTCCTCGACGCGGCCGGCCGCCCAGTAGGCGGAGATCGAGATGAGGGAGCGGTCGATGCCGCGCTCCTTGACGAGGTTGCGGCGGATCTGCTTGATGATGCCGCGCTCACCGTGGGCGAACACCTGGAGCCCGTCCTCCGGAAGGTCCAGGCCCTCGGTCTCGCTGACCAGCTGCTCGCGGTCGCCGATCAGCCAGCGCAGCTCGACGCCCTCGGGGTGGTCGATGTCCTGCTGGTCCTCGGCGTGATCGAGCTGGACGAGGGCGATGCCGCGCGCCCCGGGCTCCATGGCCTCGAGGGCGGAGGCGATGGCGGGCAGCGCCGAGTGGTCGCCGATCAGCAGGTGGAAGCCCGTCTCCGGATCGGGGGCGTAGCCGCCGCCGGCGCCGTTCGCGGCCACCACGTCGCCGGGCAGGACGGCGTCCGCCCACGCGGCGGCGATCCCGTCGACCGTGCCCTCGCCGTGGAGCACGAAGTCCAGGGCGAGCAGCTGCTTCTCCCGGTCCCAGGAGCGCACCGTGTAGGTGCGTCGGGACGGCATGGACTCGGGCGCGGTCTCGCGCAGCCCCTCCATGTCGTAGGGCGGCTGCAGTCCGCTTCCCGGCTGCGGGAGCAGGAGCTTGAGGTACTTGTCGGTGGAGTCGTTGTCGTTCAGGACGCCGACCTGGTCCCCGCCGACGATCACGCGCAGCAGGTTCGGCGTGATCCGCTGCTTGCCGATGACCTCGAGGACCGCCTGAGGGCGCGGGGGGCGCTTCCCCCGGTCCTTGGGCGTCGGTGCTGCGGTCCCGGATCCTGTGGCGTCGCTCATGCCTCCGACAGTACGGCAGACCGCCGACACCCTGCAGGACCGAGGGATTATCGCCACACGTCCCTTGCGTTAAATCGCGGCCGGTCGGGGCGGGACGTCAACGGTGGAGAAGACGGCGGGCGGCGGCGCGGCCCGCGCGGTTGGCGCCGATGGTCGAGGAGCTGGGGCCGTAGCCGACGAGGTGGATGCGGGGATCGCCGGCGACCTCGGTGCCGTCCATGCGGATGCCGCCGCCCGGGGCGCGAAGGTGCAGGGGCGCGAGGTGGTCCAGGGCCGCGCGGAACCCGGTGGCCCAGAGCAGCACGTCCAGGGGCGTCGTGGTGCCGTCGGCCTCGATCACGCCCTCGGGCACGATCCGCGTGAACATCGGCCGTCGGTGGAGCGCTCCCCGGGCAGCGGCGGCCGCAAGGGCCGGACTCCAGAGCAGACCGGTCACGGAGACCACGCTGAGCGGGGCGAGTCCCTGCGCCACGCGCTCCTCGACCATCGCGACGGCCGCGCGGCCCTCGATCTCCGGGGTGAATCCGCCCTCGCGGAAGACCGGCTCCCGGCGCGTGTACCAGAAGGTCGTCGCGACCTCGCTGAGCTCGGCGAGGAAGCCGGTGGCGCTGATCCCGCCGCCGACGATCCCGATCCGCTGCCCGGCGAGGGCCTCGGCACCCGGGTAGTCGACCGTGCGCAGCATGCGGCCGCGGAAGGTGCCGATCCCCGGGACGAACGGGACGAACGGATTGCTCCAGGTGCCGGTCGCGTTCACGATCGCGCGCGTGCGGATCGACGTGAGCGCCCTCCCCTGCCCGTCGACGCTCTCGACGCGCAGCGGCGAGTCGACCCCCGCGTCCGGATCCTCGGGGCGCACGGAGGTCACGCGGACGGGCCGCTCGATGGGCAGGGAACGGCGGCGCTCGAACTCGGCGAAGTAGGCGGGCACCGCCACGTTCGCGCTCTCCGTCTCGGGGACGTCGTCCTGCGGCATGTCGGGGAGGTCGGCGATGTGGTTGACCGTCGCCATGGTCAGCGAGTCCCAGCGATGTCGCCAGGCGCCGCCCGGACCGTCCTCGGCGTCGAGCATGATGACGTCGGCCCCGCGGCGCAGCAGGTGGTGGCCGGCGCTGAGGCCCGCCTGGCCCCCACCGATGACCACCACATCCGCCTCGCGCAGGGAGGGCCCGTCGGACGGACCGGACCGGTCGGACGGGACGGACCGGTTGGGCGGGAGAGGCGGCTGGTTCATGTCCACGCGAGCGCTCGGAGCGCGCCGGGGAGATCCGTGATCGTGGAGATCACCGCATCGGGGCGTGCGAGCGGATCGTCGGGGTTGACGCGCGCCTGCTGGCGCCCGGCGAGATCACGGAGGAAGTCCGCGAAGGGCTCGTCGTCGGCGGGGGCCGAGGGGCAGTAGAGGATCGCGGCGCCGCCCGCTCGGTGGGCGCCGAGCACGTCGTCATCGAGCCGGTCCCCGAGGTGCACGAGGGGACCCTCGCCGCTCCGGGCGCTCGCGAAGATCACCGGGTCGGGCTTCGGCGCGCCGGCGGAGTCGGCGGTGACGAGGTCGTCGACGAGGTCGAGCAGACCAACCGCCCGCAGGGCCGGCACCTGATAGCGGCGCCAGCCGTTGGTGATCACCACGAGCCGCCAGCCCTCGGCCCTCACCGCGCGCAGCACGTCCGGGGCGTCGTCCTCGAGGAGGCGGGTGCGCGCCGGGGCGACCTCCTCGAGGCGCTCGACGATGTCGAAGGGCAGTCGCGCACCGCGCTCGCGGGCCACCCGGGCGAGGGTCGCCTGCCAGTCGTAGGCCGCGGCAGGGTCCTCGGCGAAGAGGACCTGTGCCTCGGCCATCACCTGGTCGTGGAGGCCGACGATGCCCTGCTCGCGCGCGACCTGCGCATCGAGGTCCGCGATCACGGTCCCCAGCGGCCCGTGAATGAGGGTCGCGTCCAGATCGAGGCCGAGGGTCCCGATGCGCGGTGCGGATCGCTCGGGCGGTGCGGCGGCAGCGCTGGTCATGCCGTCCATTCTGCGGTCTGCGGCGTCACGCCGCTCAGGCGGCCGATTCGACGGGGATCTGCTGGGGCTCCTCCTCGGCCTCCTCGGGCGGGCGGATGAACCAGGCGAGCACCACGGGCACCAGGGCGATCAGGCCTGCGACGAGGAACGCCGCCCGGGCGCCCGGGGCGCCGGCCGCCGCGGTCGAGAGGCCGTCGGCCTCCCCCTGATGCAGGATCGAGGAGTACAGGCCGATGAGGACGGCGACGCCGGCCGCGCCGCCCACCTGCTGGAGCGTGTTCAGCGCGGCCGACCCGTGGGAGTACAGACGGCGCTGGAGCGAGCCGAGCGAGGCCGAGAAGAGCGGCGTGAAGGTCATCGCGAGGCCCACGGACATGAGGGTCTGGACGATCATCAGCACGGGCCAGGCGGTGTCCTCGCCCACCGTCGAGTAGAACAGCAGGGCGCCCGCGACCACGATCGTGCCGGGCACGAGGAGGACGCGCGGCCCCTTGGCGTCGTAGACCCGGCCCATCACGGGTCCCAGCAGTCCCATGAGGATCGAGCCGGGCATGAGGATCAGCCCGGACATGAGCGCGTCCAGGCCCGCGACGTTCTGCAGGTACAGCGGAAGCAGGGTGAGCGTGCCGAACATGGCCATCGCGACGACGCCCATGATGATCACGGCCAGGGTGAAGGTGCGCGAGCGGAAGACCCGGAGGTCCAGCAGTGCGTCGTCGGCGCGCTGCAGGGAGATCTGACGCAGGCAGAACAGGGCCAGGATCACGAGGGCGACGACGATCAGGACGGCCGCCGTGCCCTGGGTGCCCAGGCCCGGGACGGTCGCGCTCGCTCCGCCGCCGCCCGCGGACTCGTGCGCCGAGCCCAGCAGGCTCAGCCCGTAGACGAGGCCGCCGAAGGCGAGGGCGGAGAGGATCACGGAGAGCACGTCGAGCGGGGCGCGGAGCGTCTCCCCGAGGTTCGTCATCCAGCGGGCGCCGAGCAGCAGGGCGACGAGGGCGATCGGCAGCACGATCCCGAACAGCCAGCGCCAGCCCAGGGTGTCCAGGACCGCGCCCGAGAGGGTCGGGCCGATGGCGGGGGCGAGCGAGATCACGAGGCCCACGCGGCCCATCATGCGGCCGCGCGAGTGCGCGGGCACGACGTTCATGATCGTGGTCATCAGCAGCGGCATCATGATGCCGGTGCCGATCGCCTGCACGACGCGCCCCAGCAGCAGCATCGGGAAGCCGAGCGCGAGCAGGCACACCAGCGTCCCCAGGGAGAACGCGCTGATGGCGAAGAGGTACACCTGGCGCGTCGTGAAGCGCTGCAGCAGAAAGCCGGTGGTGGGGATGACCACGGCCATCACGAGCATGAAGCCGCTGGTGAGCCACTGCCCGTTCTCCGGGGCGATGCCCAGGTCGTTGTTCAGATGAGGGATCGCGATCGCCATCGTGGTCTCGTTGAGGATCGCCACGAAGGCGGCGACCAGCAGCAGCCAGATGACGCGCATGCCCTGGGGATCGATGCCCGTGGCCGCCGGCGCGGCGGGCTGCGGGGAGGGCGCGGTCTCGTGCGAGGACATGGGACTCCTGGGTCAGGGCGGCGGCGCGCTCGCGGGAGAGAGGCGCCGGTGGGTCGTCGAGGGCCCGCGGCCGGAGCGGCGGAGCCGGCGGCCCTGCGGGAAGGGCGGGAGCGCCGAGGCCGACGGCGGACGCCGTGGACCGGCGCCTGGCGTCGACGCGAGCGGCACTGACGGGAACGTCGGCGGATCGGGAGGTATTCCCGTGGTCCGCACCGCGGGAGCCGACGGTCACGCCCTCGAGTATCGCCGTCCGGGGCCGCTCGCGTCACGGGGGTTTTCCGAGGGATCGTCCGACGGAGGCCGCGCACGCCGCTGCGAGGGTGCCGGAGGGCTGTTGTCGCCTCCGCGGCGCCCTCGATAGCCTCGACGGGTGAGACACGCCTCCACCCCCGACCGACCCGGCCCTCGGGTGTCGCCGGGTGCGAGCCCGCGGGAGCTCGTCGGCAGCTGGCTGCTGAGCCGCCGCATCGAGGACCGCCGGGCCCGCGAGACCCTGCACGTCACCGGGACGACCGAGCTCTCGATGCGCGAGGACGGACGCATCGCCTGGCGCGAGAGCGGCGAGCTCACCCGCGGCGCCGCGGATGCTCCGCCGATCCCCGTGCGCCGCGAGCTCCTCATCGAGCGCCGCGAGGGATTCCAGGACGGGCAGCCGCGCACGGGATCCCCCGGCGAGGAATGGATGGTCCTGTTCGCCGACGGCCGGGACTTCCATCCCTGGGCGCCCGGACGCGCCGTGGTGCACCCCTGCGGCGAGGACCGCTACGACGGCCTCGTCGAGATCGCGGACGAGCGTGAATGGCGCGTGACCTGGGAGGTCACCGGTCCGGCCAAGGACATGACGATCCGCAGCGTCCTCACCGCTCCGCGGCCCTGAGGCCCCGCCGCCCGGGCTCAGTACACGTCCTCCCGGTACCTGTGCTCGGCCTGGAGCCGCGCCACCCAGGCCGCGCCCCGCTCCGGGGAGCCCAGCTGCCGGGAGGCGACGGCTCGCAGGGCGAGTCGCACGGCGGGCGCCATCTCGCGCGCATCGCCGCACACGTGCAGGTGCGCTCCCCCGTCGATCCACGCGAAGAGCTCGGGACCGAGGCGATCGATCGTGTGCTGGACGTACTCGGCGCCGTCCGCCGCACGCGACTCGGCGATGTCCAGACGCGTGAGCACCCCGTCCTCACGCCACGCCTCGAGCTCGCGTGCGTAGAGCAGATCCCGGGTGCGCTCGCGGATGCCGCACAGAAGCCAGTTGCGGCCCGTGTCACCGCGGGTGCTCCGCTCCTGGAGGTAGCCGCGGAACGGTGCGACGCCCACGCCCGGTCCGATCATCACGAGATCGGCCGACGGGTCGTCGGGCAGGCGGAACCCGGGCGCAGGTCGGTGCCGCACGAGGACCTCCCGGGAGCGGCGCTCGCCGGAGTCCTCGCCCGCGCGTCGACAGAGCCGGGAGAGGGCGCCGCTCGCGGTGCCCTCCAGGATCCGGCCGGCCCGCTCGTAGCGGAGGGTCCGCACGGTGAGGTCCACGCGACCGGCGTCCATCCGTGGGCTCGAGGCGATCGAGTAGGCGCGCGTCTGCAGGGGGCGCAGCCACCGCGCGAGGTCCTCGGCGTCGGCCTGCAGCTGCGGGACCTCCTCGAGGACGGAGAGGAGGTCGCGTCCCCATCTCCAGCGCTCGAAGTCCGCGACGCGCGAGGCGAGCAGCCGCCCGAGCTCGACATCACCGGTGCGCTCCTGGATCGACTCCACCAGCGATCGCGGCAGCTGGCGCAGCTCGAGCCGCTCGGTCAGCAGACGCGCGGCGGAGATGCTCGTTGTCCCATCCTCCACGATCTGGTCCGGGTCGATCCGCAGCCGGTCGAGCACGGCGGCGACGAGGCGCGGGTCGTTGGGCTCGAGCAGGTCGACCGAGTCGCCGACCTGCCAGGACGGCCCCTCGGGCCCCGAGGCCGCGAGCGCGGGCGGCAGAGCGAGCGTGCAGTGCAGGATCTCCCGATCGGGGTCCGTGTCGGTGAGCACCCGCACGTGCTCGATGACCGCGGTCCCGTCGGTCCGGGCCGCGGGGTCGGGGATGCGCAGCGGCTCGGGCTCGACCATCAGTGACCCGGCCGCGGCGGGCTCGGGGCCGCTCGCACCCGTGTCCGTGCTCGACGGCTCCCGGGGGTCCGCTCCCCCGGTGGCCTCGGCCATGTCGCGGGCGACCGTGTCGATCCCCTCGCGCAGCCAGCGCGAGGCGGGGGTCTCGTAGTCGTAGTCGCAGGTGACGAGGTCGACGAGACGCTGCGCGCCGAGCTCGGCGAGGCGGTCGTCGAACTCGATGCCCGCCTGGCAGAAGTCCGCGTAGACCCGGTCCCCGAGGGCGAGCACCCCGAAGCGCAGCTGGTCGAGCTCCGGCGCGTCCGAGGCGATCAGCGCGTCCCACAGCTCCTCGACGTCGTAGGGGACATCGCCCTGCCCGGTGGTGGAGACGACGAACAGCGCCCAGCGCATCTGCGCGAGCTCCTCGAGGGGCACGGCGTCGATCTCGCGCACGCGCACGCCGATGCCGGCGGCGCGGGCAGCGGGCGGCGCGACGCGTTCGGCGAGCTCCTCGCCGTTCCCGGTCTCGGACGCGTAGATCACGTGGAGCACGGGCTGCGCGCTCGAACCGAAGGTGTCGTGGGTGCCGACGGTGGTGGTCCAGCTGGTCGTGGCGATCGCCTCCAGGGCAGACGGAGTTCCGTTCCTCATGGGGCGTGCCTCCAGGGTACGGATCCGCGCGGCGGACTGCGGATGCCGTGGGTCACACACCATCACCGACGTGGGGCGCCGAGCTCCGCGGTTCCGTGGGCCCCGGCGCCCAGCTGCCCGGGCCTCTGTGCCGGCTCTCAGCTCCGCTCGGTGAGGGCGGCGCTCGCGCGCAGCACCTCGAGCCGCTGGCGGTACTCGGCCTCCTCGAGGTCGCCCCGGGCGAAGCGCTCGGCGAGGGTCAGCTCGGCGCGGCGCAGCGGCGCGAGGGCCTCGTCGGCCCGACGCGCTCGCTCCTCGACCCGGTGCTGCTCGCGCTCCTCGCGGCGCTCGGCGGACCAGCGCCGGCGTCCTCGGGTCAGCAGCACGATCGCGACCACGAGGACCACGAGCCAGAACAGGGGTGCGAGCAGGAAGAACGGGCCGACGGGGTGGGCGCCCCACGGGCCTGCTCCGCCGTCGGCGAGCAGAGGAGCGGTGTGCGTCGAGGTGAGAGCGGTGGTGATCGCGGTGTGCATGGCGTGTCCTTCCGACTGGGGCCGCACGTGCGGCGACCCGATGCCTCCAGCGAACCGGGCACGGGCCCGTCGCACATCCCGCGCGGGGAGTCACTCCGTCTGCTCCCCCGGGAGCAGGGGCGAGGTGCCGGGGCTCGCCAGCCCCAGCCGGACCCCATCAGCTCCAGCCGGGTCGCACCACTCCCGTCTCGTAGGCGAGCACGACCAGGCGCGCGCGATCACGGGCGCCGACCTTCTGCATGATCCGCGAGACGTGCGTCTTCGCCGTGAGCGGGGAGAGCACGAGCCTGCCGGCAATCTCCTCGTTGCTGAGCCCCTCCCCGACCAGGCGCAGCACCTCCCGTTCGCGCTCGGTGAGCTCGCCGAGCGCGGCGGGCTCCGGGCGCTCGCGCAGACCTCCGGCGGCGCGGTCCAGGAGCAGTCGGGTGATGCCCGGCGAGAGCAGAGCGCCGCCCTCGTGCACGACCCGCACGGCGCGGATCAGATCGGCGGGCTCGGTGTCCTTGACCAGGAAGCCCGCGGCTCCTGCCCGGATCGCCCGCACCACGTACTCGTCGAGCTCGAAGGTCGTCACGATCACCACCCGCAGCGCGCGGAGCGCGGGGTCGGCGGCGATCTGCTCGGTGGCCCAGAGCCCGTCGCCCTCGGGCATCCGGATGTCCACGAGGGCGACGTCCACCGGGGTGCTGCGCAGCGCCGCGAGCAGCTCCCGGCCGCCGGCGGCCTCGAGGACGACCTCGATGTCCTCCTCGGCGTCGAGCAGGGCGCGGAACCCGCCGCGCACGAGCTGGTGGTCGTCGGCGATAGCGACGCGGATCATGTCTGCCTCCAGGGAAGCCGTGCGGTGACGATCGTCCCGCGTCCCCGCGGACCGGGGCCGAGGGCGAGTGTCCCGCCGAGGAGCTCGGCGCGGTCCCTCATGCTGCGGATCCCCGCCCCGGGATGGGCGAGCGCAGTGCCGACTCCATCATCGGCGACGTCGATCCGGAGCACGGCGCCCTCGCGGCGCAGCCTGACCTCGGCCGTCTCCGCCCCGGAGTGCCGCACCACGTTGGTGAGCGCCTCGCGGACGATGCGGACGGCGGTCGCCTGGGTGCGGCCCGCCGGGGCCCCCGCATCGCGCGGGTCCGCACCGAGTGGGTTCGTGCCGCGAGGACCCGCGCCCTCGAGGTCGCTGTCCAGCGTGATCGCGAGCCCGAGGCCCCGATGCTGCTCGAGGAGCGCGGGGAGGTCCGCGAGCTGCGGCTCCGGGGTCAGCGGCGCCTCCTCGCCGCGCAGGGTCGCGAGCACCCCGCGGGCCTCCTCGAGGCCGCCGCCCGCGAGGCGGCGGACGTTCCCGAGGGACTCGCGGGCCTTCGCCGGATCCCTGTCGAACAGGTGCAGCCCCATCCCCGCCTGCACGGAGATCTGGGAGAGGGAGTGGGAGAGGACGTCGTGCAGCTCGCGGGCGATTTGGTCCCGCTCCGCCTGCTCGGCCTCCCGGCGCCGCTGCTCGAGCAGGGCCTCCCGCCTGCGCATCCGCTCGGAGCGCGAGCGGATGCCCATGCCGAGGCCGAGGCAGACGGCCAGCATCACGGTCCCCGCGATGATCCGCTGGGGTGCACCCGTAGGCCACAGCAGCTCGGCGAGCACGACCCCCAGCACCCACGTGCTGCACGCGGTCGCGAGCGCCCACACGGGGGCGGCGCGCACCAGCGCGATCACCAGCGCGATGCCGAGCGCGACCGGCGGAGAACCGAAGGGCGGCGGCAGGAACAGCAGCACGAGCGCGAGCGGCGCGATCACGATCACCGTCGGCCCGGGCCGCTTCCAGACCGCGAGCAGGGCGAGCGCCGAGAGCACAGCCGCTGCGGTCCGCACCGCGATCAGTGCAGGAGCCGTCTCCGTCCACACGCCGACGGCGAGCGTCGGCGGCACCTGGACGAGGAGGGCGACGAGGGCGGGCACCAGCGCGACCACGCGCCCCGGACCCCGTCGGCCCCGGGGGCGGGGCGAGGGATCCGCCCCATCTCTCGCGCGCATGCTCGAAGGCTACGCCGGAGCGTGCGCCGGGTCGCCCTCCCCCGGGAGCATCTCCCACTGCTCCCGGGGGAGCAGGCCGAGGCGCGGGCGGTGGGGCCTGCGCGCTCCGATTGCCCCTCGCGCCCGCGGAAGGCTACCGTGGCGCCGTGCTGACCTGTCGTTGTCGTCCCTGAGCGCCTGCGCTCGGCCCGAGCGCGCCCGCGCTCCCCGCCGACCGCGCCCGACGATCCATCGACCACCGCGCGGCGTCGACGCCTTCCGCCGCGCCCCGTCCAGAGGACACCTTCCGTGCACTATGCCCAGTCCGCAGCCGATCTCATCGGCTCCACTCCCCTGATCCGCCTGCAGCGCGTCACCGAGGGGATCGACGCGACCCTCCTGGTCAAGGTCGAGTACTTCAACCCCGGCGGCTCCTCGAAGGACCGCATCGCCCGCACCATCATCGACGCCGCCGAGCGGGAGGGCCGTCTGCGCCCGGGCGGCGTGATCGTCGAGCCCACGAGCGGCAACACCGGTGTGGGCCTCGCCCTGGTCGCCCAGCAGCGCGGCTACCGGACGGTCTTCGTGGTGCCGGACAAGGTGGGTGCGGACCGTCGCGCCGTGCTCACGGCCTACGGCGCCGAGGTGGTGGTGACGCCGGCCGCGGTGCCGAAGGAGGACCCCCGCTCCTACTACAGCGTCGCCGATCGGCTCACGCGCGAGATCCCCGGCGCCTTCCAGCCCAACCAGTTCGTGAACCGGAACGGCCCGCTCGCGCATTTCCAGACCACGGGGCCGGAGGTCTGGCGCGACACCGACGGCGCGGTCACGCACTTCGTCGCCGGCATCGGCACGGGCGGGACGATCAGCGGCGCGGGACGCTTCCTCAAGGAGGCCTCCGGAGGTTGCGTGCAGGTGATCGGCGCGGATCCCGAGGGATCGATCTACTCGGCGGACCCCGACGATCCCGAGCAGATCCACGCGAACCTCATCGAGGGTGTGGGCGGCACCTTCGTCCCCGAGACCTTCGATCCCGAGTTCGTCGACCGCCTCCAGCGGGTCCCCGACGCGGAGTCCTTCGCGATGACGCGTCGCCTCGCCCGCGAGGAGGGTCTGCTGGTGGGCGGCTCGAGCGGCATGGCCGTGGTCGCCGCCCTGCGCGAGGCTCGGGAGCTGCCGGCCGACGCGGTCGTGGTCGCCCTGCTCCCCGATCACGGGCGCGGGTACCTCGGGAAGCTCTTCGACGGCGCGTGGATGCGCGAGAACGGCTTCGAGGTCGACGAGCCGGAGTCCCTGGTGCCGGCGGATTTCCTGCGGGAGCTCGATCTCGAGCAGTGACAGGGCCGCGGGCCGACCGTCGTCGTCCGGTCCGACGGCTCCACGAGCGTCCCGGACACGACGAAGGCCCCCACCATCCGGTGGGGGCCTTCGTGACGAGTCACTGTCTCACGGTTTCTCGAGTGGAGCTAAGGGGATTCGAACCCCTGACCTCTTCCATGCCATGGAAGCGCGCTACCAACTGCGCCATAGCCCCGTACTGGGTGCCGATCCGGCCCTGACCTCTCGGTCCGGCCTTGCGACTCGACGAGTCTACAACCTCGGCCAGCTCATGCGAAATCGGCCGGGACGTTGTGTGACAGCAACCTCATCGCCCTCCCCGTGGGGTCGGAGTACAGCGGTTCGAGCAGGCTGCGGTGGCAATTGCCCATGCCGCCGATGCCGTGGAAAGCGCCCGCGTCCAGGCCGATCAGGGTGGTGATCCCGGCGCGGATCGCGGCGCCGTGGGAGACCACGAGGATCGTCGCCCCAGGGTTCTCCGACATCAGCGCGCGGGCGGCGACGGCGAACCGCTCCCCCACGTTCTCGCGGTCCTCGATGCCGAGGCCCGGAACGGTGGTGCCGGCGCGCCACTGGGCGTGCAGCTCGGGCCAGCCCTCGCGGATCTCCTCCCCCGTGAGGCCCTCCCACATCCCGAAGCTCTGCTCGATGAAGGCGGCCTCGGTCTCCACCTGGGCCGCGCCGACCGCGTCGGCGATCGCGCGGGCGGTGTCGCGGGCGCGGGCCAGCGGTGAGCTGATCACGAGATCGAAGCGGTGGCGGGACAGCGCATGCGCGACCGCTCGGGCCTGCTCGCGGCCGGTCTCGTTCAGCGGGATGTCGACCTGTCCCTGCAGGCGCCCCTGGACGTTGTGGTCGGTCTGCCCGTGCCGCACCAGCAGCAGGCGGCTGCGGGGATCGCTCATGCGCCGGCGCCCTCGACCTGCAGGTCGACGACGGGCGCGTCCCGCCACAGGCGCTCGAGCGCATAGAAGGCACGGTCCTCGGCGTGCTGGACGTGCACGACGACGTCTCCGTAGTCGAGCAGGACCCAGCGGGCGTCCCGCTCGCCCTCGCGGCGCAGGGGCTTGCGGCGGTGCTCCTTGATGAGGTCCCCCTCGATGCCGCCGACGATGGCGCTGACCTGGCGCTCCGAGGAGCCGCTGCAGACCACGAACACGTCGGTGATCACGACCTGCTCGGACACGTCCAGGCCGATGATCTCCTCGGCGAGCTTGTCGGCGGCCGCGTGCGCGGCGGCACGGGCGAGGTCGAGGGATTCGGGCGAAGCGCTCACGCGGAGGTGACCTCCAGGTCGGTGGGAACAGCAGTCATCACAGGGGCGGCGGAATGCAGGGAATCGTGCAGCGGAGCCGCCAGGGCCTGGTCGGACCCGGGGCCGAGGACGCCCGTGGCCAGCAGGACCACGAGCGCGATGATCGCGAGGGCGATGAGCACCCACACGACCCACAGCAGCGGCTTCCCGCGCCCCTGCTCGGGACGGTTCAGCACGCGGCCGTCGAAGCGCGGCGCGGGCTTGGGGCCCGGGGCCTCGCCGACGCCCATCTCACCGAGCTCGACGCCGTCGGCGTCCCGCTCGATGGTGGCTGTCGAGGTGCCGGTGGTCTGCGCACCCGCGGAGGCGGAGCCGATCACAGCACCGGAGAGGGTCGGCTGGGCCGAGCCGTCCGAGGACGACTCGTGCGCGGCATCTGCGTCGGCGTCAGCGGCGTCCCCGCCGACCGGGCTCTCCCCGGCAGCGCTCGAGGGCTCCGACGTCGAGGTCTTCGTCGAAGGGTCGACGGGCTCGGACTCGGCCGTGTGCTCGGAGTCGCCCGTGGGCTCGGGGTCCCGGTCGCCGCTCGGCGCCTCTGCGGTCGTCGCGGAGTCGGCCGACGGGGTCGGCTCCTCCGACTCGACCTCGATGATCCGGGCGCGCTTGCCGAACTTGCGGAGCTTCGGGACGGGGGCTTCTGCCGTCGGGGAGGCGACCGCGCCGCGAGAGGAGGGACGACCCGCGGGCAGCGCGTCCGGCGATGCGGAGGCACCGGACGTCCCCGCGCCGCCGCTGGAGGCAGCGTGATGGGCGGCACCGGGCGCGCGCCCGTGCGCCTCGGTGCTCGGGGCCGAGGCATCGTCGGATGCCGCGCCGGACGCGCCGCCGGAAGCGGGCCCGTCGGTCTCCCGGCCCGAGGCCGCCGCGGCGTCGTCGTCACCGGGAGCGGGACTCGGGCCGTCGCCGGTGGCCGGGAGCTCGCCGGTGTGCCGGGCGGCGAGGGCCCGCTGCTCGGCGGTCTCCTCGGGGGTCAGCTGGCGGGCACGTCGACCGTGGCGCCTCGGCGCCTGCGGGGCGTCGTTCTCACTCACCGCCCTCACCTCCTGTGTACAGGGCGTACTTGTTGATGTACTGGACCACGCCGTCCGGGACCAGGTACCACACGGGCTGGTCGGCGGAGACGCGGATGCGGCAGTCGGTCGAGCTGATCGCCATCGCGGGGACCTCGATGAGGGTCACCCGGTCCGCGGGCAGGCCCTCGGTCTCGAGCTCGTGGCCGGGCCTCGTGACGCCCACGAAATGGGCGAGCTCGAAGATCTCCCGGGTGTCCTTCCAGGTGAGGATGGACTGCAGGGCGTCCGCACCGGTGATGAAGAACAGGTCCGCGTCGGGATGCATGCGCTGCAGATCCCGCAGGGTGTCGATCGTGTAGGTCGCGCCCGGACGGTCGATGTCCACGCGGGACACGGTGAACACCGGATTCGCGGCGGTCGCGACGACCGTCATCAGGTACCGGTGCTCAGGGTCGGAGATGACCTTGTCCGACTTCTGCCAGGGCCGGCCGGTGGGCACGAAGATCACCTCGTCGAGCCCGAAGACGCTCTGCACCTCGCTCGCGGCGACCAGGTGGCCGTGATGGATCGGGTCGAACGTCCCACCCATCACGCCGATCCGGCGAGGCTGCCCCTCCATGCGTCAGTGCCGACGCGCGTCCGTCGAGGCGCTCTCCTGCGCCGTGTGCGCGCGAGCACCGGTGCGGGTCTTCGCGGGGCGCTGGTTCTGGCCGCTGAACAGGTAGGTGATGCCCAGCAGGATGAGCAGGCCGAGGAACATGGCGCCGCCGACGAGGATCGGGGGGACGCCGCCCTCGGAGGCGTGCGAGCCGCCCTCGGCGAGGATCAGGACGTGGTCGAGCATGTGTGCACCTTTCGATGACGTGAACCCTCACATCATCCCATAGCCGAGCGCTCCCCGGACCCGAGCGCGGCCGGGTCGTGCGCGGTTTCTCAAGCTGGTCCTCAGGGCTTCACGTGCCCGTCGCCGATGACGATCCACTTGGTGGAGGTGATCTCCTGCAGGCCCATCGGCCCGCGGGCGTGGAGCTTCTGCGTGGAGATGCCGATCTCCGCGCCGAAGCCGAACTCGGCGCCGTCGGAGAAGCGGGTCGAGGAGTTCACCATCACCACGGCCGAGTCGACGGCCGTCGTGAACAGCCGCTGCGAGGCGAGATCCGACGTGATGATCGACTCCGTGTGACCGGAGGACCAGCGGCGGATATGGGCGATGGCCGCCTCGACATCGTCGACCACACGCACCGCGAGATCGAGCGAGAGGTACTCGGCGGCCCAGTCGTCCTCGGTCGCGGGGACCACGGGCAGCACCGCCGGGGCGTCGCCGGCGTCGTCGCGGGTGAGGATCGCGCGGGCCGCGTCGTCCGCATGGAGGGTGACGCCGTGCGGGGCGAGGACCTCCGTGATCGCGGCGAGAGCCTCCTCGGCGACGTCGCGGTGGACGAGCAGCGTCTCCAGGGCGTTGCACACGCCGATGCGCTGGGTCTTCGCGTTCTCGACGATCGCAGCGGCCTTGGCGAGGTCGGCGCTCGCGTCGATGAACACGTGCGTGGTGCCCGTGCCGGTCTCGATCACCGGGACCTTCGCGTTCTCGACGACGCGTCGGATCAGGCCGGCGCCGCCGCGCGGGATGAGCACGTCGACCAGGCCGCGGGCGCGCATGAGGACGTCGGCCCCGGCGCGCCCGTGCTCGTCGATGCCGACGACGAGATCCCGCGGGAGACCCTGCTCCTCCAGGACGTCGCGCAGCACGGCGATCAGGGCCGTGTTCGAGTGCAGCGCGGCGGAGCCGCCGCGCAGCACCACGGCGCTGCCGGCCTTGAGCGAGAGCCCGGCGGCGTCGACGGTGACGTTCGGGCGGGCCTCGTAGATCATGCCGATCACGCCGAGGGGCACGCGGACCTCGCGCAGCTCGAGACCGTTGGCGAGCAGTCCGCCGCGGACCACCTCTCCGATCGGGTCGGGAAGGGCGGCGGCGTCGCGCAGCTGCTGGGCGATGGTCGCGACGCGGTCCTCGTCCAGGAGGAGGCGGTCGCGCAGGCCCGCCTCGATGCCCGCGGCGTCGGCCTCGGAGATGTCCTGGGCGTTGGCCTGCACGATCTCGGCGGCGCGCGCGACGAGGGCGTCGGCCATGGAGCGCAGCACCTGATCCTTGCGCTCACGGGTGAGGGTAGCGAGCGCGGGCTGGGCGTCCTTGGCGCGACGGGCGGCGACGAGCACCGCCTCCTCGACGTCGGCCGCGGCGCCGGGGGCGGGCGTGCCGGGAGCGGGAGCAGAGGTGGGCGTGGGCGTCGAAGTCGTCTCGTCCATCCCTCCACAGTAGGCGCGAGGCGCGTCCCGCAGGCAGGTCCGTCCCCCTTCTGGACGCGAGGAGGCGTGGGCGGAGTCACGTTCTGCGGTGCTACGGTCGCGAGCACCGGCGCAGACCCGTCGGCACAGCACCGTCGACCGGGCACCATCGACATGGCACCGTCGGCACGGCCCCGTCGGAAGGAGTCCACGATGACCACGATCCGGGTCCGACGCGTCTACGACAATTCCGAGCGGTCCGAGGGCGCGCGGGTGCTCGTGGATCGCATCTGGCCGCGCGGCGTGAGCAAGGAGCGGGCGGACCTCACGAGCTGGTGCAAGGGCGTCGCTCCGTCGACCGACCTGCGGAAGTGGTACCAGCACGACCCGGAGAAGTGGGAGGAATTCGCCGACCGCTACCGCGCGGAGCTCGACGAGCCCGAGCGCGCGGAGGCCCTCGACGAGCTGCGCGGCTTCGCGGCGAAGGGGGACCTCACGCTCCTCACCGCGTCGAAGCGCGACGACATCAGTGAGGCGACCGTGCTGAAGGACGTGCTCGAGGAGGAGCGCACGGGCCAGGGGTCCTGAGGACAGGGCTGCTCAGCCCGAGGTCCCGGGTCCGCGACGTCCTGGGCCCGGGGTTGCCGCGAGCTGCGGAGCAGGCAGCGCTGATGGGACAGAATCGGAGCATGCACTCCGACTCCCACTCCCCTGCGCCCGCGCCGTCCGCTTCGGCGCCATCCTCGCCCGGGCCCTCTCCGTCCCGGCGCTCGCCTTCCGGGTCCGTGTCGACCGCGCCGGAGTCTTCGGACCCGCGGATCGTGGTGGTCGGCTCGATCAACGCGGACCTCTCCACGCGCGTCGCCCGCCATCCGCAGCCCGGCGAGACGCTGCACGGCACGGGCGGTGAGGTGCGCCCGGGCGGCAAGGGCGCCAACCAGGCGGCAGCCGCCGCGCTCCAGGGCGGAGCGGTCGCGATGGTGGGTGCGGTCGGCGATGACGCCATGGCGTCCGATGCCCTCTCCGTACTCTCCTCGAGCGGCGCGGACCTCTCCGCGGTGCGCACCGAGGAGGGGCCGACGGGCCTCGCCGTCGTCACCGTCTCCGACGACGGCGAGAACACGATCGTCGTGGTGCCCGGCGCGAACGCGAGCATGAACGCCGCGCGGGTGCGCGAGAGGAGTGACCTCATCGCCGGCGCCGGGGTCGTCGTCCTGCAGGGGGAGATCCCGCGCGATGGGATCGAGGAGGCTGCCCACGGCACGCGCGGACGCCTGATCCTGAACCCCGCTCCGGTGCTCGAGCTCGACCGCGACGTGCTGCTGCGTGCGGACCCGCTCGTGGTGAACGAGCACGAGGCGGCGCTCGTCCTCGATCTGCTCGAGGACGACGCAGGCTCCTCCCCCGCTCCGGAGGACCTCGCCCACGCCCTGCGCACGGCCGGTATCAACAGCCTCGTGATCACGCTCGGAGCCGAGGGCGCCCTGGTCGGAGGCTCAGGAGCCGACGACGATCCGCGGTCCGACGCGGCCTGGTCGCTCGTGCAGGTGCCCGCCGTGACGGTTCGCGCGGTGGACACCACGGGGGCCGGGGACGCCTTCGTCGGATCCCTCGCGGTGCGGCTGGCGGATGGCTCGTCCCTCGTCGACGCCGCCCGCTTCGCCACACGGGTCTCCGCCGCATCGGTGACGCGGGAGGGGGCGCAGACCAGCTACCCGCGCGAGGGCGAGGAGCTGCCCGGCGGCTGACAGCGCTGCGCACCTCCGGCGGCTGAGGGTGCTGCACTCGTCCTGGCCTCCGAGAGTGCTGCGCTCGTCCTGGCCTCCGAGAGTGCTGCGTAATGGTCGTTATGAGCGCTCATAACGACCATTACGCAGCACTGAACGCCTCGAAGGGGCCGACGTCCGCCGGCCGCCGCTCACTCGGCGAAGCCGGTTCCCCCGCTCACTCGGCGGAGCTGTTCCCCAGCTCACTCGGCGGAGCCGGTGGCGTCCGCGACGGGAGAGGTGATCAGCACCATGTCGTCGCGGTGCACCACGGAGCGGCCGTAGCGGTCGCCCATGCGGTCGCGCAGCTCCTTCGTGGTGAGCCCCGCCATCGCGCGCAGGTCCTCGCTCGAGTAGGTGACCAGGCCGCGGGCGATCACCTCGCCGTCAGGCGCCGCGATGTCCACCGGGACGCCCGCGGGGAACGCGCCGTCGACCTCGGCGATGCCCACGGCGAGCAGGGAGCGGCGGCGGGAGCGCAGCGCATCGGCCGCGCCCTTGTCGACCACGAGGGTCCCCGCGCCGCGGGTCGCGTATCGCAGCCACACCAGGCGGGAGCGGCGACGGCCCTGCTGAGCGGGGAAGAACGTGCCCACGTCCTCGCCCGAGACGCCGCGCCCGAAGTTCTCGGCGGCGGTGAGCAGCGTCGCGGTGCCGGTGCTCGCGGCGTGGTGGGCGGCGTCGAGCTTGGTGACCATGCCGCCGGTCCCGACGGAGGAGCCCACCGAGCCCACCTTCACGTCCGTCAGCGCCGCGAAGTCCTCGACCACGCTGAGGCGCTCGGCGTCCGGCTCTGCCGGGTTCTTCGTATAGAGCCCGTCGACGTCGGTGAGCAGCACCAGCAGGTCGGCGCCCAGCAGCTGGGAGACGAGCGCGGCGAGGCGGTCGTTGTCCCCGAAGCGGATCTCGTGGGTGGCGGTGGTGTCGTTCTCGTTGATGATCGGGATGATGCCGAGGCCCAGCATCGCCTCGAGGGCGGTGCGGACGCTGCCGTACGTCTCGCGCCGGATGACGTCGGCCTCGGTGAGCAGCACCTGCCCGGTGATCCGGCCGTGCGCGCCGAAGGCCGCGGACCAGGCCGTGGCCAGCAGCGCCTGGCCGACGCTCGCGGCGGCCTGCTGGGAGGGGACGTCGGTCGGCCGCGCATCGAGGCCCAGGGGGCGCAGCGACGCGGCGATCGCGCCCGAGGAGATGATGACGACGTCCCAGCCGTCCTCGAGCAGTCCGGCGATCCGGTCGGCGATGATCCGCAGCCCGGTCTCGTCGAGATGCCCGTCGTCGCGGGTGAGGCTCGAGGAGCCGATCTTCACCACCGCCCGACGGGGTCCGGGGATGTCGGTGCGCGCCTGCAGTCGCGCCGGCTGGTGCGGTTCGTCGGTCACGGTGGCCATGGTCAGTCCTCCTGGTCGTCGATCGCGGGATCGGCCCAGTGCCCGGCGCGGCGCTCCTCCTCCATCGCTGCCAGGCGATCCATGCGGGCGGCGACGCGGGCCTTCTGGTCCTCGCGCTTCTCGTCACGAGTCGGTCGGTGGTTGTCCTCGACACGGCGGTCCGTGCCGCGGCGGCCGAGCATCTCGGCCCCGCCCACCATTGTGGGCTCCCAGTCGAAGACCACGGCGTCCTGTCCAGGACCGATGACCACGGTGCTGCCTGCGACGGCGCCGACCTTGTAGAGCTGGTCCTCGACGCCGAGGGTGGCGAGGCGGTCCGCGAGGTAGCCGACGGCCTCGTCGTTCGAGAAGTCGGTCTGGCGCACCCAGCGCTCGGGCTTGTCGCCGACGACCCGGTACGCCTTGTCCCCGTCGTACTGCTCGGTGACGACCTCGAACTCCTTGACGCCGACGGCGCGCGGGGTGAGGACGATGGGCGCGGCCTCCGGCTCGGGAAGCCGGGCGCGGGCCTCCTCGACGAGCTCGGCGAGGGCGAATCCGAGCTCTCGCAGTCCGCTGCGGGAGACGGCGCTGACCTCGAACACCGGCACGCCGCGCTCGGCGAGACGGTCGCGCACGAGGTCGGCCATGTCGGCGCCGTCGGGCACGTCGGTCTTGTTCAGGACGACCACGGTGGGGCGCTCCATGAGCGGCGTGCGGTCCTCGGCCTCCTCGTCGAGGCGGCCCGCGTAGGCGGCGAGCTCGCCCTCGATGGTCTCCAGGTCCTTCACGGGGTCGCGGTCGGACTCGAGCGCGGCGGCGTCGAGCACATGGACGATCACATGGCAGCGCTCGATGTGGCGCAGGAAGTCCAGCCCCAGGCCCTTGCCGCTGCTCGCGCCCGGGATCAGCCCGGGCACGTCGGCGACGGTGAAGCGATGCTCCCCCGCCTCGACGACGCCCAGGTTCGGCACCAGGGTGGTGAAGGGGTAGTCGGCGATCTTGGGCCGCGCGGCGCTCATCGCGGCGATCAGGGAGCTCTTGCCGGCGCTCGGGTAGCCCACGAGGGCGACGTCCGCGACGCTCTTGAGCTCGAGCACGAGGCTCCGCTCCTGGCCGGGCTCGCCGAGCAGGGCGAAGCCGGGCGCCTTGCGCTTCGGGGAGGCGAGCGCCGCGTTGCCGAGGCCGCCCTGTCCGCCGCGGGCGGCAACGAAGCGGGTCCCGGTGCCGACCATGTCGACGAGCACGTTCCCGTCCTTGTCGGCGACGACGGTGCCGTCGGGCACGCGGAGGATCAGGTCCTCGCCGCGGGAGCCGTGGCGCATGTCGCCCTTGCCGAAGTCGCCCGAGCTCGCACGCTGGTGGGGCTTGTGGTGATAGCTCAGCAGCGTCGTCGTCGACGGGTCGACCTCGAGGACCACGTCGCCGCCGCGGCCGCCGTTGGCCCCGTCGGGCCCGGCGAGCGGCTTGAACTTCTCGCGGCGGATGGAGGCGGAGCCGTGCCCGCCGTCACCGCCGGTGACGTGCAGGACGACGCGATCGACGAAGGTGGCCATGGGTCTCTCCTGCGGACGGCGGGATGGTGCTGCGGGGAAAAGCGTGAAGGGGCGGAGCAGGTGCTCCGCCCCTTCACGAGGGTATGTGCTGCGTCGCGCTGTGCGCGCCGCGCCGGGACCGAGGTCTCAGGCGCCGGCGATCACGTTGACGACGTTGCGGTCGCGCTTGCGGCCGAACTCCACGGTGCCCGCGCTGAGCGCGAACAGCGTGTCGTCGTTGCCGCGGCCCACACCCGCACCGGGGTGGATGTGGGTGCCGCGCTGGCGCAGGATGATCTCGCCCGCGCCGACCTGCTGGCCGCCGAAGCGCTTGACGCCGAGGCGCTGCGCGTTCGAGTCGCGACCGTTCTTCGAGGAGCTCGCGCCCTTCTTGTGTGCCATGGGAAGAACCTTCTCTCGTTCAGCCTGGAAGGGCGACGCTCAGGCGATGCCCGTGATCTTCAGACGGGTCAGCTCCTGGCGGTGACCCTGGCGCTTCTTGTAGCCCGTCTTGTTCTTGTACTTGAGGATGCGGATCTTCGGACCACGGAGGTCCTCGACCTTCTCCGCCGAGACGGTGACCTTGTCGAGGTCACCCTTGGCCGAGGTCACCGAGTCGCCGTCGACGAGCAGCACGGGCGTGAAGTCGACGCTCTGGCCCGGCTCGCCGGCGACGCGGTTGATCACGATGGTGTCGCCGACCGACACCTTCTCCTGACGACCGCCTGCGCGGACGATTGCGTACACCACGTCACTGCTCCATCTTGGTTCGTACTGGGTCGTCGTCTCCCGCCGCACCGCCTCCGGCGCTCCGGGGCGGAGAGCTGGGCGGGTGACGTCCGGGCCGGGTGCGCGACCCGCGAGGGTCGCAGCTCCGCCGACCGAGCGGCCGGGAACGACGATCGACGCGTTCTGCGCCGAGGGACAGCCTACGAGGCCCGGCCGGACCGGTCAAGGCTCATGACCGGTCCGACCTGCGATTTCATCGCTGAGACCCTGTGGAACTCATCACGCGTCGGCGGCGCTGTCGTCGCGCGCCTCGGCGCTCGCGGACCCGTCCGCGGCATCGGGGGTGACCTCGGTCGCCTGCTGCGGCGTGTCACTGTCGGCCTGCGCGGCCTCGGCCTCCACCGTCACGGCCTCGCCGTCGACGACGACCTCGGGGTCCTCCTCCTTGGTGCCCGTGGCCGCGGCGATCGAGGCGATGGTCGCGCGGGCGAGGGCCCGCGAGGCGCTGTCCGACTCGAGACGGTGCACGTCGGTGGAGGCGGTGAGCTCCTCGACGGCCTCCTGGGCGCTCTGGGATCCGCGGCCCGAGCCGCCGTTCCCGCCGCCGGAGCCGTTCGCGCCGCTCCCGTTCCCGCTGTTCCCGCCGTTCCCGCTGCCGCCCTTGGACTTGCCCTTGCGGCGGCGGCCGCCCTTCGAGGAGTCGTCGTCCTGGGAGCCCTGGCCGCCGTGGTGCTGATGGCCGGTGTCCACACCGTCGAGGTCCACGATCATGCCGCGGCCCGCGCAGGCCTCGCAGGTCGTCGAGAAGGTCTCGACGAGCCCCGCGCCCACGCGCTTGCGGGTCATCTGCACGAGGCCCAGCGAGGTGACCTCGGCGACCTGGTGCTTGGTGCGGTCCCGGCCCAGGCACTCCACGAGGCGGCGCAGCACGAGGTCGCGGTTGGCCTCGAGCACCATGTCGATGAAGTCGATGACGATGATCCCGCCGATGTCGCGCAGGCGCAGCTGGCGGACGATCTCCTCGGCCGCCTCGATGTTGTTCTTGGTGACGGTCTCCTCGAGGGACCCGCCGGCACCGGTGAACTTGCCGGTGTTCACGTCGATCACGGTCATCGCCTCGGTGCGGTCGATGACCAGGGAGCCGCCCGACGGCAGGTAGACCTTGCGGTCCATGGCCTTCAGCAGCTGCTCGTCGATGCGGTGCTTGGCGAAGACGTCCTTCTCGCCCACGTGCTTGGTCACGCGCTCGAGCAGGTCGGGGGCGACGTCGGAGACGTACTCGTGCACGTCCGAGTGGACGCTCTCGCCCTCGACGATCAGCGAGGTGAAGTCCTCATTGAAGACGTCGCGGACCACCTTGATGGCGAGGTCGGGCTCCTGCGAGAGGGAGGCGGGAGCGGACTTCGACTTCTGCGCCTTCTGGATCCTGTCCCACTGCTTGCGCAGGCGCTCGACGTCGCGGGTGAGCTCCTCCTCGCTCGCCCCCTCGGAGGCGGTGCGCACGATGACGCCCGCGTCCTCGGGGATGACCTGCTTCATGATCTTCTTCAGCCGCGAGCGCTCGGCGTCGGGCAGCTTGCGGGAGATGCCGGTCATCGAACCGCCCGGCACGAAGACCACGTAGCGGCCGGGCAGGGAGATCTGGCTGGTCAGCCGCGCACCCTTGTGACCGATCGGGTCCTTGGTGACCTGCACCAGCACCGGGTCGCCGCTGGAGAGCGCGAGCTCGATGCGGCGGGGCTGGCCCTCGAGGCCGGCGGCGTCCCAGTTGACCTCGCCCGCGTACAGCACGGCGTTGCGGCCCTTGCCGATGTCGACGAAGGCCGCCTCCATCGACGGCAGCACGTTCTGGACCTTGCCCAGGTACACGTTGCCGACCATCGAGGTGTGCGACTTCTGGGCGACGTAGTGCTCGACGAGGATGTCGTCCTCGAGCACCGCGATCTGGGTGCTGCCCTTGCGCTCGCGCACCACCATGGAGCGCTTGACGGACTCGCGGCGGGCGAGGAACTCGGCCTCGGTGATCACGCTGCGGCGGCGGCCCTGGTCGCGGCCCTCGCGGCGGCGCTGCTTCTTGGCCTCCAGGCGGGTCGACCCCTTGACGGCCTTGACCTCGTCACGGGCCTCGCGGACCTTGACGACGGTGTTCGGCGGATCATCGGAGGAAGAGCCGCTCTCCGAGCCCGACGAGGACCCGGAGCGGCGACGACGGCGACGACGGCGCGAGCTCGACCCGCCCGAGGAGCCGTCCTCGTCCTTGCCCTGGTCCTCGCCGTCCTGCGCGTCGCGGCTCTCGGAGTCGTCCGCCGACGAGTCCTGCTTGTCCTTCTTCTCCTTCTTCGCGTGCTCGGAGGCGTCGTCGGAGGAGTCCTCGGAGCGCTCGTCGCCGTCGCGGGAGTCCTCGTCCTCGCGATCGGCGGAGTCCTCGCCCCGTCCGCGTCCGCGGCGACCACGGCCGCCCCGGCGACGGCGGCGACGCGAGGAGCCGGAGGTCTGGCCGTCCTCCTCCTCGCCGCTGCCCTCGTTCTCCTCGTCCGCGCCGCTCGCATCCGCGTCGGCGTCGTCGCGGGCGTCATCGCGCCGGGCGCGGCGGTCCTCGCCGGAGTCCGGGCGGTTCTCCTCGCCCGACTCGTCCTCGGAGGCCTCGCCCCGGGAGGAGCCGCGGCGTAGACGGCTCGAGGAGCGGCGCCCGCGGGAGCCGCGGCCGCGGCCGCCCTGCTCCTCCTGCGCCTGCTCGTCCGTGCTCGCCTCTGTCTCGTCGGCCTCCGCGGCGTCCTCGTCGTCCGCGGGCGCGTGCCCCTGCTCGGGGAGCACCGCCTCGCTCTGGGGCCGGGTGGCGCGGCGGCGGCGCGAACCGCGGGAGGCGGTGCCGAAGGACAGCTCCGCACTGCCGGACTCGTGGTCCTCGTCGTCGTGGCCGGCGCGCTGCTCGGGCACCGTGGTGCGCTTCTCGGGCGTGGGCGCCTGGAAGATGAGCGAGGCGAAATCGATCTGGGTCTGCTCGCGCACGGCCCGCTTCGGCTCGTGCGGGCGGTTCTCGGCGAGAGCCTGCAGGTCCGCGGCGACGCCGCTGGGCTGCTCCGAGTCCTCGGCGTCATCGGAGTCCTCGGGCTCGACCTCCGTGCTGGCGGCGTCGTCGGTCTCGTCCGCGGCATCGGTGTCGTCCGCGGCGTCGGCCGCAGGGGCCGTCTCGGGCGCGGGCTCGGCGGGCGTCTCGGCCGCGGCGGTCTCGACGACGGGAGTCCCAGCGGCATCAGCTGCCGCGGTCCGCTCGTCGGCGGCCTCGACGGGCTCGGCGGCGGTGGTCGGCGCGGCGGGCGGGCCGGCGGGGGCGCCGGCGGCGCGGCGTCGGCGCGTGGTCGCGGGCTTCTCGGCCGGTGCGGGGGCCGGCTCGCTCGTCGGAGTCTGCTGGGCGGCGACGGTGGTGTGCCGCTGGGGAGCGTCGGGCTCGGGCGCCGTCTCCTGGTGCTGCGGCGCGCCGACCGGGGATCCGGCGCGGCGGCGCGGACGCTTCGCCCTCCCCGTTCCGCTCGTGGTGCTGGGCGTCTCCTGCGACGCCGACGTGTCGGGGGTGCTGATGTCCTCAGCCATGGGGCTGCTCCTCATAGAGGGACCGACGCACCCCGGGCCCTTCGGTCATCGTCCATGCGGACGGAAGTCGTTCGCCCTCTCCGGCGCGCGGCTCCAGGTCAGGAGCGCTGCGATGTCGGCCGCTCGATGCATCTCGATCGCGCTGTGCGCGGTATCGGTGCATGGCTGGTCGGCCCCGAGGAGGTTCCCCCTCCGGGTACGCGGAGGAAGAGCGCTCCCGGCAGTATGGCACAGGCGAGCGCCCCTCCCGGGGACCCGCGCACCCGTGAGACGCGTGCGAAGGGTTCGGAGCGAGGGGGCCCGAGGTGCCCGGACGGGCTCGGGACGGCTCTGGGCAGCTTCGGCGGATCCCGCTCGGATCCCCGCCGGCGGCAGGACCATCGTCCCTCTGCGCCCGCTCCCCCGGGTCCTACGCTGAGCGTGAACGCGGCGCACTCGCGTGCCGCGCCGTCCCCTCGCCCCACGGAGGACAGGACCCATGGAAGCCCTCGACATCGCTCGGTGGCAGTTCGGCTCGATGACCGTCTACCACTTCCTCTTCGTCCCGCTCACGATCGGCCTGTCCTTCCTGGTCGCCGTCATGCAGACGATCTCCATGCGCTCGCGCAGCCCGATCGCCAAGGACGCCTGGACCCGTCTGACGAAGTTCTTCGGCTCGATGCTGATCGTGAACTTCGGCATCGGCATCGCCACCGGCATCCTCCAGGAGTTCCAGTTCGGCATGAACTGGTCGGAGTACTCGCGGTTCGTGGGCGACGTGTTCGGCGCACCGCTGGCCCTCGAGGGCCTCGTCGCCTTCTTCATGGAGTCGGTGTTCCTGGGACTGTGGATCTTCGGCTGGGGCCGCCTGGCCGAGAAGGTGCACCTGCTGACCATCTGGTGCGTCTCCTTCGGCACCATGGCCTCCGCCTACTTCATCGTGGCCGCGAACTCCTTCATGCAGCACCCGGTGGGCGCCTCGATCAACCCCGAGACGGGCCGCGCGGAGCTCGATCCCGACAAGGGCGGGCTGTGGGCGATCCTCACGAACATCACCACCCTCGTGGCCTTCCCGCACATCATCTTCGGCGCCCTGCTGGTCGCCGCCGCCTTCGTCACCGGCGTCGCCTCGTGGCACATGGTCACCCACCACAACCGCGCCCGCACCGCAGGCCTGACCACCGACGAGGGCCGCGCGCACGACCAGCAGGCGCGCACGATCTTCCGCCCCGCCGTCCGCTTCGGCGTGATCGCTCTGTTCATCGCCGGCCTGGGCCTGTTCGTCACGGGCGACCAGCAGGGCCAGATCATGTTCAAGCAGCAGCCGATGAAGATGGCCTCGGCCGAAGCGCTCTGCGAGACGGAGACCGGGGCGTCGTTCTCGATCCTCACCGTCGGCGGACCCCAGGCCTTCCACCAGGACTGCGGGGACGTCACCCACGTCATCCAGGTCCCCTACGTGACCTCGTTCCTGGCCACGCACACCTTCGACGCGACGCTGCAGGGCGTCGACGAGCTGCAGGCGAAGGATCTCGAGACCTACGGCACCACCGTCACCGACGTGCACGGCGAGCAGCACGCCGCCGACTACCGGCCCAACCTGTTCGTCACCTTCTGGTCGTTCCGCCTGATGATCGGCCTGGCCGTCTTCAGCGCGGTCCTCGCCTTCTGGGCGCTGTGGATCACCCGCGGGCGGGGCGAGAAGGCGCGCACCTCCGGCTCGCAGGTCTTCAAGTGGTTCGCCGTGCTGTCGATCCCGATGCCGTTCTTCGCGAACGCCGCCGGCTGGGTCTTCACCGAGATGGGCCGACAGCCCTGGGTGGTGGTCCCCAATCCGGACGACCCCACGGTGTTCCTGATGACGATGCAGGGGGTGTCGGGCAATCCCGCCTGGATGGTGATCACCTCGCTCACCTCCTTCGCCCTGCTCTACACGGTGCTCGCCGTGATCTGGTTCCACCTCATGCGCAAGGCCGCGCTCAAGGGCATACCCCTGCCTCGGCGCGACCCCGAGACGCAGCAGCTGGACACCCCCACCCTGTCCTTCGAGTACTGAGGGAGACACGGAGCCATGGATCCCGTCCTCACCGACCCCACCGCCGTGCAGACCGCGTGGTTCTGCCTCATCGCGTTCATGTTCGCCGTCTACTTCGTGCTCGAGGGCTTCGACTTCGGCGTCGAGATGAACCTGGGCGTCCTGGGTCGCGGCGACAGCGAGCGCCGCGGCACGATGCTCTCGACCATCGGCCCGATCTGGGACGGCAACCAGGTCTGGCTGATCACCGCCGGCGCCTCCCTGTTCGCGGCCTTCCCCGAGTGGTACGCGACGCTGTTCTCCGGGTTCTACATCCCGCTGCTGGTCATCCTGCTCTCGCTGATCCTGCGCGTGTGCGCCTTCAAGTGGCGGGACAAGCTCGAGGGCCGTCGCTGGCGCACCTCCTGGGACGTCGTCCACACGATCACCGCGCTGCTCCCCTCGTTCCTGTGGGGCGTCGCCTTCTCGAACATCGTCGCGGGCGTCGCGATCGACGAGAACAAGTGGGTGACGACCTCCGTGCTGGGCCTGCTCACCCCGTTCGCCGTGCTGGGTGGGCTCGTGTTCGTGATGCTGTTCTGGACCCACGGCTCGCTGTACCTGGTGCTGCGCACGGGCGACCCGCTGCGCGCGGACGCCCGCACCCTCGCGGGGCGCACGATCTGGCCCACGACCGTGCTGGGCGCCGTCTACCTGATCTGGGCGCAGCTGACCGTGTCCCACACAGCGCTCACCTGGATCCCGCTCGCCGTCGCCGCGCTCGCCCTGGTCGCGGTGATCGCGACGAACCGTGCGCGCCGCGACGGACTCGCCTTCATCGCGAGCGCGATCGCGATCGCCGCCGCCGGCGTGCAGCTGTTCGCGGGACTCTTCCCGTTCGTGATGCCCGCCGCGAACGATGCGGCCCAATCGCTGACGGTCGCGAACGCCTCCTCGTCCCCGCACACCCTCACGGTGATGCTGATCGCCGCGTGCGTGCTGCTGCCGTGCGTGATCGCCTACACGATCTGGGCGTACTGGGTGTTCCGCCATCCGGTGACCGGCGATGGGTCCGACGCCCCGGAGTCCCTGCTCGCCAGGGCCCGCCGCGGGTACCGGCAGGCCTTCGAGCAGGAGTGACCCGATCGGCCATGGACCACGCAGCACCGGCGTCGACCCCGACCGCGTCCTCCCCGCGTCCGTCCGCCGCGGACGAGACCGAGGACCGGGCCGCCGGGGCGCCCGCGACGAGCGGGGATCCGACGAGCGGAGATCCGACGGGCGGGAATCTGGCGAGTGGCCGGCGCTCCGGCGAGCGTAGGCCCCCGCTGGACCCGCGGCTGCTGCGCGAGGTCACCGCCGCCCGCCGCCACGTGCTGCGGACCGCCGCGCTCGGGCTCGTGCAGGCCGGCGCTGTCATCGCGACCGCGCTGCTGCTCGCCCGCCTCGGCGCGGGGCTGCTCGTGGACCACCACCCGCCATGGGAGTCCCCCGGCCTGCTCGCCGGCCTGGTGATCGCCCTCGGTGTCCGCGCCCTCGCCGTCCTCCTCGAGCAGCGCACCGCCCACCGCGCGGCCACGGCGGCGATCGCCGACCTGCGCGCGCGCCTCATCGGCCACGCCGCGCGCCTGGGACCGCGCGCGGGGGCGGGGCGCGGTGCGGACCTCACCACCCTGGCGACGACGGGCCTGGAGAAGCTGCGCCCCTACCTCGTCGGCTACGTGCCCCAGCTCCTGCTCACTGCGACCGTCACCCCGCTCACGCTGCTGACGATCCTGCTGCTGGATCCCACCAGCGCGGGGATCGCCGTCATCACGCTTCCGCTCGTGCCTCTGTTCATGATCCTCATCGGCAAGCTCACGGTGGGCCGCTCCGAGGCGCTGCTGGCGGACACGCGCACGCTCTGGTCGCAGCTGCTCGATCTCGTCGACGGGCTTCCCACGCTGCGCGCTCTGGGCCGCGAGCGCGGCCCGGAGAAGATGGTGCGCGACCTGGGCGAGCGGCACCGCCGCTCCACCATGGGCTCCCTGCGCTTCGCCTTCCTGTCCTCGATGGTCCTCGAGCTGCTGGGCACGCTGTGCGTCGCGCTGGTCGCCGTCGCGATCGGTCTGCGCCTGGTCTACGGGGACATGGAGCTCGCCCCCGCCCTCGCGGTGCTCGTGCTGATCCCCGAGGTGTACCTGCCGCTGCGCCAGGTGGGTGCTCAGTTCCATGCCTCGACCGATGGCGTCGCGGCGGTCTCCGCCGCCTTCGAGGTGCTCGGCGAGGAGGTCCCGGCCGACGGCACCCTGACCTGCCCGGATCTGCGCTCCGCGACGCTGCGCCTGGACGGGGTGGGCGTGAGGTCCCGCGACGGCTTCGCCCCGCACCGCGCGAGCCTCACCGTGCGCCCCGGCACCGTGCACGCGATCGCCGGGGCGAGCGGCAGCGGCAAGACCACCGCGCTGCAGGTCATGCTCGGCCTTCTCGAGCCCGACGAGGGCTGCGCCGAGGTGGTCGCGGCCGACGGGAACGCCACGCCCGTGCCGGAGCTGCGCCGGGACTCGCTGTGGTCGCAGACGATGCTGCTGCCCCAGCGTCCCGTGCTGCCCACCGGCACCCTCCGCGAGGTGCTCGCCGAGGCGGCGCCGCTCGATGCCGCGTCTCCCGGGGACCTCGAGTGGGCGGCGCGCGCCGCGGGCCTGGACGATGTCATCGCGACGCGCGGCTGGGAGGCCGAGGTCGGCCGCGGCGGCACCGGGCTCTCCCTGGGAGAGCGCCAGCGCCTCGCCCTCGCGCGGGCGCTGCTGGCCCCTGCACCGCTCGTGGTCCTCGACGAGCCGACGGCCCACCTGGACGGCGCCACCGAGGATCTCGTCCTCGACCTCGTGCGCGCCCTGCGGGCCGACGGCCGCACCGTGGTGCTGGTCGCCCACCGCTCACGGCTGCTCGAGGCGGCCGACGAGGTCACGCAGCTGCGCCCAGGCGACGCCCGAGGCGCCGAAGGGGGCGGACGATGAGCGCGACCAGCACCCGGACCACGCCGCGGGCGCGGTCCTCGGCCCTGCGGCGGATCATCGGCCTCCTCGAGATCCCCCGCTCCCGGATGCTCGCCGCCGTCCTCGCGGCGGCCGCTACCCTCGCCTCCTCCTTCGCCCTCGCGGCGGTCGCCGCCTGGCTGGTGACGACCGCCTGGACGATGCCCAACGTCCTGGATCTCACGGTGGCGGTGGTCGCGGTGCGCGCGCTCGGGATCTCCCGCGGCGTCTTCCGCTGGCTGGACCGCATGCTCACCCACGACGTCGCGCTGCGCGGCGTCGTCTCCCTGCGCACGAACCTCTACACCGCCCTCGCCCGCCGCCGGGGCGATGCCCTCAGCAGGATGCGCCGCGGCGACCTGCTCGCCCGCCTGGGCGATGACGCCCAGGAGCTCGGGGACCTCGTGATCCGCGCGGTCGTGCCGGGTCTGGTGGCCGCGGTGATGACGGTGGTGGTCGTGGTGACGATCGCGCCGCTCAGCCTGCCGGCCGCCGCATGCATGCTTCTCTCGCTCGCGCTGGCCGGGATCCTCGCCCCGCTCGCTGCCCACCGGGCGGCGCGGCTCACGGAGACGGCCGTCGTCGAGACCCGATCCGATCTCACCGCGAGCGGACTGGGCATCCTCGATGATGCGACCGCGCTGCGGGTGCAGAACCGTCTCGAGGAGCGCCTGGAGGAGCTCGCGCGGGCGCAGCGCGCCCACGACGCCGCGATCGACCGCGCGGCCCTGCCCTCGGCGCTGGCCTCGGCGTCGGTCCCGGCGGTGATGATCCTCGCGGTCCTCGGCTCCGTCCTCGCCGCGGGCGCGGCCTGGCTGCACGGGGGCGCCGGAGCCGGCGCGATCGGCATGCTCGTCCTGCTGCCCCTGAGCAGCTTCGAGGCCGTCACCGCGCTGCCCGCCGCGGCCGCCCAGCTGGCTCGCACGCGCGCCGCCGCCGCCCGCCTCGACGAGGCCGTCGGCCCGGACGCGGCATCCCCCACCCCGGCGGGCATTGCCTCCGGCGTTCCCGACGGCGCCGCGGGAACGGAGAGCACGGACGCACGTGCGCAGACCGCTCCCCTGCGCCTCACGGCGCACGGACTCGGCGCCGGCTTCGGACCCGGCGCCGTGCGGGTGGAGGATCTGGATCTCGAGCTCTCCCCCGGGGAGCGGATCGCCGTGATCGGTGGCTCGGGCGTCGGCAAGACCACGCTCCTGCAGACCCTGGCCGGCCTCCTCGACCCCGTCTCCGGGAGCGTCCGCCTGGGCGGCCGGAACCTGCCGACGATGTCCGAGGCCGAGGTCCGCGCCCAGGTGATCGCCCTGCTGGAGGATGCGCACGTGTTCGCGACCACCGTGCGGGAGAACCTGCGGGTCGCGCGCGGCGATGTCAGCGCGCAGGAGTGCGAGGCCGCCCTGCGCGCCGTCGGCCTCGAGGACTGGGTGGAGTCGCTCCCCCGCGGTCTGGACTCGATGCTCGGGCCCGACGGCACCACGATCTCCGGCGGCGAGCGGCGACGGCTGCTGCTGGCGCGCGCCGTGGTCCGCGCCGCGCCGATCACCCTGCTGGACGAGCCCACCGAGCATCTCGATGCGGCGCGTGGCGACGACCTCCTGCGCCGGCTCCTGGACCCCGCCGACGGGTCCCTGCTGCCCGTCGGCGCGAGCGCCGTGATCGTCACCCACCGGGTCGAGGCGATCCCCGACGGCACCCATGTCCTGCGTATCCTGCCCGGTGGCGGGCACGAGCTGGTGCGCGCCGAGTCCCGCACCGACGAGCCCGGGAGCCCGCGATGACCGGCCGCACGCCCACCTCTCCCCGACCGGCCGAGGCGAGCCTGCACGAGCTCGCCGCCGCCGTCGCCGCCGGCGGGGACGTCGAAGACCTACTCGACCTCCTGGTCCGTGCGGTGCCGCCGCGCACCGGCGCCGACGCCGCGGCGCTCGTGCTGCCCCAGCGCCGCGGCGAGTGGAGCGTCGAGGTCGCACAGGGACGGGAGGCGTCGCTGCTGCTGGGCGCTGCACCGGATCCGGGCTCGGCGCTGCATGCCGCCCTGGTCAGCGGCGACCCGGATGCGGTCGGTGCTGTCGACGAGCTCACCCTCGAGGGCCGGACGTGGCACGCACGGGCGGAGATCGTCGAGGCGGGCGACCAGGGTCCGGGCGCCCTGCTCGCGATCAGCGCGGGTGGCATCGCGAAGGATGCGCGTCGTGCGCTCGAGCCCCTCGCGCTGCTGGTCTCCCTCGCGCTCGACGACCGACGCGGCACCGCCGAACAGGACCTCGACGACGAGCGCCGTCGGATCGCGAGGGACCTGCACGACCTGGCGATCCAGGAGCTGTTCGCCGTCGGGATGGAGCTCGAGGGCCTGACGTCCGCGCTCGACGAGGCGGCCGGAGCGGTCTCCAACGCGTCGATCCGCCGCAGCGTCGAGTCGTCGCTGCTGGGCGTCGAGAACGCGGTCGCGCAGATCCGCCAGATCGTCCAGTCCCTGCGCCGCGAGCGCAGCGAGGCGACGCTCAGCGAGCGGCTGCGCCACGAGACGGGCCTCGCCACGGCCGGTCTGGGCTTCGCCCCCGCCCTGCGCCTGCCGCGCAACGTCGCCGCGATGGATGCCGAGGTGCCCGAGGAGATCGCGGAGGACGTGGTCGCAGTGGTCCGCGAGGCACTCGCGAACGCCGCCCGGCACGCGCACGCGAGCGCCGTCGCGGTCTCGGTGACGCTCTTCAGCGAGGGCGTGGATCGGGTGGTGCAGGTGGCGGTCTCCGACAACGGGCGCGGCATCGATCCCTCGGTGAGCCGCCGCAGCGGTCTGGCCAACATGTCGAGCCGGGCACGTCGTCATCAGGGCTGGGTCGATGCGATCTCGCTCGAGCCGGGGACGATGATCAACTGGCGGGTGACGCTCCCGCCCGCGTGAGGCGCGGTGCGAGCCCGTCGCAGAGCAGAGCAGAGCAGAGCAGGTCTCAGGGCGCAGGTGAGCGGATCCGAGCACGCGGCTCAGGGCGAGGGGTCAGGGGTCAGGGCTCAGGACTTCCAGCCGGCCCGCCGACGGGCCGCCACCATCGCCGCGACCTGGGTGCGCCGCTGCAGACCGAGGGCCTGCAGGATCACGGTGACCCGGTTCTTCACCGTCTTCTCGGCGATGCCCACCTCCTCGGCGATCTCGCGATTCGAGTGCCCGTCGCCGATGAGCTCGACGATGCGCTGATCGGAGGCGGAGAGCTCGGGCCCGTCGGCCGCTCGGTCCTCGGGCCAGATCGACTCGCCGCGGTGCACCGCGAGGATCGCGCCGACGATGTCCGCGGCCCGGGCCGACTTCAGGACCAGTCCCGCGGCGCCCGCTGCCCTCGACTCGTGCACGGCGGGGTCGTCGTCGAAGCTGGTGAGCACGAGCATGCGCATGTCGGGGTCGACGCCGCGCGCCGCGCGCATGACGTCGATGCCCGTGCCGTCGGGCAGCTGCAGGTCCACCACGAGCACGTCGGGCCGGATGGCCGGCAGGCGGCGCGCCGTCTCGGCGACGCTCGCCGACTCCCCCACGACCCGGAGGCGGGGGTCGGCCGCGACCACCGTCGCGATCCCCCGTCGGACGACCTCGAAGTCGTCGACGAGCATCACGCCGATCGGGGCGTCGTCCATGGCAGAGTCCTCCGCGAGTGGGTCCGGCGGGTGGTCGGGGTCCGGCTCTCGCCACGCTACCTCAGGAGGTCATCCCCTCCCTGAGGGTGCTCAGGCCTTGTCGCCGGGGAGCTCCGGGATCGCCGCGTACGGATGCACCTCGACGCGGCGCAGCGGAGGACCGTCGAGGGTCTCGAGGATCTCGTCGCGCAGCTCGTCGGCCAGCGGACTGTTCTCGTAGTGGTCCTTGTCCTCCTCCGAGCGGAAGATCTCGATGTTCCACAGCACGTCGGGGTCGGCGTCCTCGCGCAGCATGATGAAGCGGTCGGAGGCGCCGGACTTGAACATCCCCTCGGTGGCGAGCTCGAACAGACGGTCGCCCATGCCGGGCTTCGCGCGCATCTGGATGACGTAGCCGGGCTGGTCCTGAAGTGCCATGAGCGTCTCCTTCTCCTGCGGTGCGCACCCTCGCGGGTGCCTGGCCGACGCTAGACCCGCGCCGCGATGCCCACAAGGAGCTCCGCGGGCCGACGCAGGGAGCTCCCGGCCCCTCCGCAGGGGCGCCGCGGACGGAGCGGGTCGTAGCATCGACGGGTGGCGTCGGCCCGACGCGCGCAACCAGCGCAGGACGTGGAGGAGGACCCTGGTGGACCACACGCCGGATGAGCATGCGCACCACGATCACGGTCCCGGCGCGCAGGCCGCAGCGGACCCGCACGGCGGGCACCATGCCCATGACATGTCGGGGATGGCCGTGGGCGCGACGCTGCACTGCCTGACGGGATGCTCCATCGGGGAGATCATCGGGCTCCTCGTCGGCACCGCCGCGGGATGGACGAACCTCCCCACGACGCTCCTGTCGATCCTCCTGGCCTTCGTCTTCGGGTACTCGCTCTCGTCGCTGCCGCTGCTGCGCGGCGGCATCGCCCTGAGCGCCGCACTGCGCCTGGTGCTCGTGGCCGACACCCTCTCGATCGCCGTCATGGAGATCGTGGACAACCTCGTCATGCTCGTGATCCCTGGGGCGATGGGCGCGACGCTGCTCGACCCGCTCTTCTGGATCTCGATGGCGATCTCGCTCACCATCGCGTTCTTCGCCGCGTGGCCCGTCAATCGCGCGCTGCTGCGCCGCGGCAGGGGGCACGCCGTCACGCACCATGCGCTGGGCGAAAATGCGGCGATGGACAACCGGCCGCTGCTGATCGGCATCAGTGCGTTCCTGCTCGGCGGCTTCATCGCCTCGATCGGCTCGCTGCTGGGCTGAGCACCGCCGCGGGAGACGGCGGGTCACGCCTTACGCTGGCACCTCGGGCAGTAGAAGCACGAGCGCTGCTGGAGCACGGAGCGGCGGATGATCGCGCCGCAGCGCGGGCACGGCTCGCCCGCCCTGCCGTAGGCGGCGAGGGAGCGGGCGAAGTACCCGGAGCGCCCGTCGACGTTCACGTAGAGGTCGTCGAAGCTCGTCCCTCCCACCTCGAGCGCCCGGCGCATGACGGCCTCGGCGCCGTCGAGGACGCGTCGGGCGCGACCGCGGGTGAGCGTCTCGCCGGGGGCGTCGTAGCGGGTGCGGGCCGCCCACAGGCCCTCGTCGGCGTAGATGTTGCCGATGCCGCTGACCAGGGACTGGTCCAGCAGCAGCGCCTTGATCGGCGCGCGCCGCGAGCGCATCACCTCGATCACGGCCGAGCGGTCCTGCGCGGGGTCGAGCAGGTCGCGGCCGATGCCCATCACGTCGGCCGGCAGCAGGTCGTCGATGGAGTCCGCGGTCGCGGGCAGACCATCCGCGTCCTGCTCGAGCGGGCTCGTCCAGAGACCGCCGAAGATCCGCTGGTCCACGAAGTCGACCTGCGCGCCGTCGTCCAGGTGCAGGACGATGCGGCGATGCCTGTGCGGATCGCTCGCGGGACCCTCGCCGCGCGGGGCGGGATCCGGTGGGGCGGGGTCCGACGGACCGGGCGACAGCGGCGCCATCTCCGCGCCTCCTCCCCCGCGCACGCGCATCTGGCCGCTCATGCCCAGGTGCGTCATGAGCGCCTCGCCGAGCTCGTCGCCGCGCTCGTCCTGCAGACGCCACCACAGGAACTTGCCGCGCCGCTCGAGCCGGGCGACGCGGGCACCGGTGACGGCCTGCACGAACGCATCGGGCCCGCCGATCTGGCGGCGCAGGGACCTCGGCTCGTGGACGTCGACGCGTGTGATGACGCGGCCGTCCACGTGCGGGGCGAGGCCGCGGCGGACCACCTCGACCTCGGGCAGCTCGGGCATGGACGGTCTCCGGTTCAGCCGCGCGGGAGCACGGACTCGCCGCGGGCCTCCAGGAGGCTGCGCACGGCGTGCTGGGCGGCGGCGAGCTCGGCGTCCTTCTTCGAGGCGCCCTCGCCGCTCGCGGTGACGATGCCGGCGATGGTCGCGGTCGCGGTGTAGGTCTTCGCATGCTCGGGGCCGGTGCCGGTGATCTCGTAGACGGGCACCGTCCCGGTCTCCGCGGCGATCTCCTGCAGGCGGGTCTTGAAGTCGTACCCGGCCTCGAGGATCTCGTCGCTCTCGAGCAGCGGGCGCAGCAGCTCGAGCACGTACCGGCGGGAGACGTCCTGTCCGCACGAGAGGTGCACGGCGCCGATCAGCGCCTCCATGGTGTCGGCGAGGATCGAGGCCTTGTCGCGGCCGCCCGAGAGGTCCTCGCCGCGGCCCAGCTTCACGTACTGGCCCAGCTCGATGCGTCGGCCGATGAGCGCGAGCGCGCGCGTGTTCACCGTGGCAGCGCGGCGCTTGGCGAGGTCCCCCTCGGGCAGCGTCGGATGGACGGTGTACAGCTCCTCCGTGGTCGCGAGCTGCAGCACGGCGTCGCCCAGGAACTCGAGGCGCTCGTTGTGCGGGATCTGCTCGTGCTCGTAGGAGTACGAGCGGTGCGTGAGCGCGAGGTCCAGCAGTCCGGACTCGGTGAGCCGGCGCGCCTGGTCGGGGAACAGCGGCAGCGTCGCGAGCAGCTCCTGGGGGTCCTTCGCCTCGGTGGACCGCCGTGAGCGGGCCATCAGCGCTCCTCGTCGACGGCCGCGCCGTCGTCGGGGTCGCCGTCGGTGCGGTCGGCGTCGGTCCCGCCCTCGGAGCCGGCGGACTCGGAGTCGTCCGCGTCGGCCGACTGCCCCTCGCCGCCGAGCAGGCCGCTCAGGGCCGCCCAGCGCGGGTCGATGACGTCGTGGTGGTGGTCGGGATCGTCCTCGAGGCGCGCGCCGCACTGGGCGCACAGGCCCATGCACGAGGGCTTGCACAGCGGGCGCTCCTCGGCTTCGAGCGCGATGACGTCGTGCACGAGGGGGCCGAGGTCCACGTCGTCGCCGCTGAGGGCGGGGACGTCGTCCTCCTCGTCGGCCCTGATCTTCTCGGGGTAGCTGAAGAGCTCGTCGATGCGAGCGTCGACCTCGCGCTCGAGCGGGTCCAGGCAGCGCGAGCACTCGCCGGTGACGCGGGCCTCGACCGTGCCGCTGACGAAGATGCCCTCGACCACGGACTCGAGCTCGGCGTCGAGGCTGATCGACTCGCCCGCGGGGACGGTCAGGGCGAGGTTCCCGACCTTCTGGTCGACGACCTCCACGGTGCGGTCCACGTGCCGGTGGGCTCCCGGGCGGCCGATGAGGTCGACGACGTCGAAGCGGAGGTCGAGATCGTCGGGCGCGGGGATGCTGGCTCGAATGTTCACGGCCCCAGGATACGAGCGGGAGCGCCGACGCGGCTCGGGGCGCGCGGGTCGGGTGACGGGTCCGACCCGAGGCGTCAGGCCTCGGACGATCCCGTGGGCGCCTCCCGCTCCGCGAGCGCCGCCTCGAGCGCGCGGCGGGAGGCCTCGGGGAGCATGTCGTCGATCGGGCCGCCCAGCTGGGAGACCTCGCGCACGAGGCTCGAGGAGATGTGGGAGTACCGGGCGTCGGTGAGCAGGAAGACGGTGTCGACATGCGCGAGGTGCTGGTTCATGCGCGCCATCGGCTCCTCGTAGGCCAGGTCGATCTGGCCGCGCATGCCGCGCACCACGGCCCGTGCGCCGTGCTCGCGGCAGAAGTCGACGAGCAGTCCGCGGGGCAGCACGGCGCTCGTGACCTTGGGGTCGAGCCCCTCGGCGCGGATGGTCTCGTCGATCGCCTGCTGGCGCGCCTCGAGGCGCAGCATCCCCTTCTTGTTCGGGTTGTGGGAGATCGCGATGATCAGCCGGCTGCACAGCATCGCGGCCCGGCGGGCGAGATCCAGGTGGCCGAGGGTGAACGGGTCGAAGGAGCCCGGCAGGACGATGGTGCTCATGGAGGAAGCCTAATCGGCCGACGGCGACTGCCCGGACGGCCTCTGGTCAGGGTGCTGCGCGTGCCACTCCTCGTCAAGGATCGCCCAGGTCATGCCGTCCATCCAGCCGCGGGTCGCATGCAGCGAATCCCCGCGGAAGACGCCCTCGCAGCGCAGCCCGATCTTCTCCATGATCCGGGCCGAGGGCGCGTTCGCGGCGAAGCAGCTGGCCTCCACGCGGTGCAGCCCCAGCCCGGCGATCGCGATGCGCAGGAGCGCCGCCGCGTACTCGGTGCCGAGCCCCCGGCCGTGCACGTCGGGGTCGAGGACCCAGGACAGCTCGCCCTGGCTGCGGTGGGCGGCGGCGATCGCCTGGCGCTGGGACCAGGAGTCCTGGACCATCACGCCGCCCACGGCGACGACCCTGCCGTCGAGCTCCCCGACGATCCTCGCCGCGAGCGACTGCTCCCAGGTCTCGACATGGGCGGCGCGCGAGGCGGGCAGGCCGTAGGTCCATTCGTGGACCTCCGGCCTGCCGTACCAGGGCCAGATCGCCTCGGCATCCTCGGCGCGGGCGCGGCGCAGCGTGAGTCGCTCGGTGCGGAGCGGCCAGTCGAGGTCTGCGAGCGTGGTGGTCACCGCGCCAGGGTACGCACGTGAGCACGGTCCGACGGGGGATTCGCCGGGGCCGGGATCAGGGCTTGCCGTGCGGGTCGCGGGCGTTGAGCATCTCGACCACCTGCGGATAGTCACCGCCCACCTCGGCATAGCGCAGCACCTTCACGGACTCCACCTGGATCTCGCGCAGGGAGGACGCGTCCCGCGCCGCGAGGATCTCCATGACCTCGTCGGCGAAGGCGTCGAGCGGCATGGCCATCTCGTTCTCGGCGTGCCCCGGCATGAGGTCCGTGCGCACGGCCGGCGGCTCGAGCTCGAGGATCCGCACCCCGGTGCCCTCGAGCTGCAGGCGGACCGACTCGCTGAGCATGTGCATCGCTGCCTTGGTCGCGTTGTAAGTCGGGGTCGCGGCGAGCGGGGTGAAGGCGAGGCCCGAGGAGACCGTCATGATCGTCGCGTCCCGTCGGCCGACGAAGTGGTCCAGCAACGCGGCGATCAGGCGGATCGGCCCCAGGACGTTGGTGGTGACGGTGGCCTCCGCGGTCGCGAGCAGGCCCTCGGACGTCGTCCAGTCCTCGGCGCGCATGATCCCGGCCATGGCGATGAGCATGTCCAGGTCCGGGTGCTCGGCGAGAACGGTGCGGGCAGCCGCCTCGATGCTGCGCGGGTCGGTCACGTCCAGGGCCACCGTGCCCAGGCCCGGATGCTGGGCGGCGAGCTCGGCGAGGCGCTCGGTGCGTCGGCCGCCGATGATGACGGTGTTGCCGCGCTCGGAGAAGCGCAGCGCGAGGGCGAGGCCGATGCCGCTGGTCGCGCCGGGGATGAAGATCGTGTGTCCGGTGAGTTCCATGGCAGGGAGTCTTCGCCCCGCGTCGGGTGCGCACCAGGGCCGGCTGATCGGGGGATCCGCGATCCCTGGATGCGCGGGCGCGCTGCCGGGATACTCGGGGCATGGAGCCAGTGAGAACGGGGACGGGCGGCGCACGCACGGGGATGGACCGCGAGGCGCTCGCGGGGTTCCTCGCGGCGAGGCGCCGCAGCATCTCCCCTGCGGACGTGGGTCTGCCAGCGGGCACGCGCCGGCGCACCCCGGGGCTGCGACGGGAGGAGGTCGCGCAGCTGGCGACGATGTCCGTGGACTACGTGACGCGTCTCGAGCAGAAGCGCGGCCCGCAGCCGTCGACCGCGATGCTCGCCGCGCTCGCGCGGGCACTGCGCCTCACGGCCGACGAGCGCGACTACCTGTTCCGCGTGGCCGGGCACAGCGCCCCGGACCGATCCGTCGCGCACTCCTATGTCGCGCCCGGTCTGCTGCGGGTGCTCGACCGGATCCGCGACGTGCCGGCGATGATCATCTCCGACCTCGCCGAGCCGCTCGTGCAGAACGAGCCCGCACGCGCCCTGTTCGGCGACGCCTCCCTGCTGGAGGGATGGGAGCGCAGCGCGATCTTCCAGTGGTTCGCCCGCCCGGAGACCTGCCGGGGCATGTACCCGGCCTCCGACCATGCCCGGCAGAGCCGCGCCCAGGTCGCGACCCTGCGCGCCGCCTACGGTGCAACGGGTCCGCGCTCCCGCGCCGGCGAGCTGGCGCGCGTGCTGCACGATCGCAGCGAGGAGTTCGCCGAGCTCTGGGACGCCCAGATCGTGGCGCGGAGGTTCGAGGACCACAAGGTGGTGGTCCATCCCGAGGTCGGAGAGATCGAGGTGGACTGCCAGGCCCTGTTCACGGAGGACGAGACGCAGGTGCTGCTCGTGCTCACCGCGGCCCCGCACACCGAGGACGCGGGCAAGCTCGAGCTGCTCTCGGTGCTGGGGACGCAGCGGACCTGACCCGCTGCGCCCGCGAGCGCCCCGTCGGCGGGCTCATTGCGCCGCAGCGCTCGGCCCCATCAGCTGGATCTCGGCGAAGTCGCTCGTCGGGCGCATGATCTCGAAGGCTGCGGGATCTGACGTGGCGAGGTCGCTGTCCACCTGCCACCCGATGAACCGACGAGGGCCAGGATGAGGCAGCAGATCCCGCGTGCGGTGGAGCCCCCGAGGCACATCCGCGAGAGCGTGCTCGGTGGTGCGGGGCCTGATCGGGGGCAGGCGAACGGAGCTGTACCCCTCATCGCCGGACGCGGGGTCGACGGCGCGGCACTCCCCTGTCGTGCACAGCACGCCGACAGGCACATAGCGGGGTCCGAGCTGCTCGGCGAGATACCACCCCATCGACGGCGTCGCCGCGGCGGGCCCGGCTCCCGTTCTCGCGGCCTCGTTGAGCGCGTCCTCGGCGCGGGAGACGTGCTCGTTGTGCGCCCAGACCACCGTTCCGCCCACCGACGGCAGGTTCTCGACCACGGTGCTCGCCATGTGCGGCTCACGCAGGTGAAGCCCCTCGAGACCGGGCCGTTGGAGGTAGGTCTCGACGTACCTGGCGATCTGCCGCGCGAGCGCGCCGTCCACGGATGCATCGGCCGCTGCGGCGTGTTCCGAGCACGGACTCCCTGCCGTCCGCGCGATGCGCCGCGTCGCGGCGAGCAGACGACCGGGCCCGTCGATCCCGAGCTCTCTGCGCTCGGCGAGATCGATGAGCACGGGCTCCTCATGCCCTCTGTCGAGCAGCTGACGGGCGGCCTCATGGGGTTTGCGGACGTCGATCCCCAGGAAGCGGATCCGACTCTTCGGTGGGAGTTCGAGGTTCAGCTCGCGCAGTGCGTGCAGTCCGGCACGGATCTCCCGGGTGTCCCAGATCGACGATCCCCTGCCCCAGGCCTCGTCGAGAGCCGACGCCACGGGGGCCGCGGAGGCCGCACCAGTTGTCAGGCCATCGGTGCCCGGACGCAGGACTGCGTCGACGGCACGCCCGACGGCGTAGGACTCCTCGAAGGCAACGGTCGAGATCAGTCCGCGCCGCGCGAGGTCGAGGATGACCTGCCACTTCCAGGCGAAGACATTGCCGCTTCCGTGCGTCGGCTCGCCGAGCCCAAGGACCCCGTTCACCGGGAGCAGGTCGATGGCATCGATAGGACGCTCTTCTTCCTCGTGCACCGCCGTGTCCCTCTCCTCCGGTGTAGTCATGAGCGAAGCTCCCGTCGCGCCTCGATGGCACCATGCGGTCTTGCGCCCGGGTCGGTGCGCTGCTCGACATCGGTCACCGTGAGGCCGACGTCCTCGAACAGGCTTTCGAGTTGACCGACGGGCCAGTAGTGCGCGGTCGTGATCACGTGGTCGAAGGGCTCGAGCCGCGCCCCGTCGAAGAAGCCCAGCAGCAGCGTGCCACCGGGCCGGAGCATCCGCACGATCGACGCGAGGGCTGCGCGCATGCGCGCAGGCTCGAGATGGATGAGCGAGTACCAGGCGAGAACGCCCGAGCAGGTCGGCTCCCCGATCGCCGGCGCGAACACGTCGCCCACGGAGAAGGCGACACCCGGGTGAGTGTCGTGCGCGAGCTCGATGAATCCGGGCACCGGGTCGATGCCGCGCACACGATGTCCTCGCGACGCGAGGTGCGCGGCCCAGTGACCGGGACCGCAGCCCAGGTCGAGGAGCAGCCCGCAGCTCACTCCGTCGGTCCGCGCCGCCCACGTCTCGATCCGCCGACGGTCCTCCGCTGCCATCCTGTCGACGGATCCGAGCAGCCGGGCATACTCCTCGGCGCGCTCCCCGTAGGCGTTCCGGGTCCCCTGCTCGCTCACGGTTCGAGAGTAGGGACGTCGAGCGCGACGGGCCGGCTGAACCGCCGGCACACGTGGACTCGCTCGAAACGGTCGCGGATCTCGGCCTCGTTCGCGAGGTCCGCGTGGCAGAAGGCCATCACGGGGCGCCGCAGCGGCTCCGGGGCCTTCCACCCCTCCGGGGGTTCGTCCCACCCCTTGTAGACGTGCAGGTAATGATCCGATTCCGTGAAGCCGTTCGCCCGATACCAGGCGTGAGCGGCCGCGTCTTCGCGGGTCCAGGCATCCAGCACCGCGATCCCGGGCGGCAGTCGCCGCAGGCCCTCGGCCAGGAGGGTGTCGGCGATGCCCCCGCGGCGGTGGTCGGGGTGGACGCCGATGGTGTCGATCGTGGCGAGGCTGCCGTCGATCTCGATGTCGAGGATCCCGATCACCTCATCGTGGTCGGCCGCGTCGGGCCCGGGTGCCACGGCCACGAGCTGCAGCGTGGGCCCTGCGGGACGCGACCGCCGGACGTCGTCGTAGTAGTCGGTGTCGAGGAAGGCGAGCGCGCGGCAGCGGAGCCAGCTCTTCTCGTCCTCCGGGCTGTAGGGCCGATTGACCCACGTGGTGGATGACGGCTCGTCGGGCTCCGGGTGCTGGTCGTAGCCGGTGTCGGGGCCGAGTGCGGGTGCGGGGCTGGTGGTCTCGGACATGGTTCTCCCTGGGTCGAGGTGCCGTGCTGTGCAGATCTTCAGAGGGAGAACATGGGGGCAACGCTAGATCGGGCGAGTCGCCGTGGCGAGCAGTTTTCGAAGAGGCGCCCGAGGACTCTTCCGCTCACAGCAGAGGCCCGCGCGTCCGATCGCCGCGCGCCGTAGGCTCCGAGCATGGACGCCACCGAACCCCTGCTGCGAGAGCTCGTCGGCGCCGCGCTCCGCGAGGAGCGCCGCCGCCAGGACCTCACCCTCGCGCGTCTCGCCGAGGCGAGCGGCGTGAGCATGCAGCACGTCTCGGATGTCGAGCGCGGTCGCAAGGACCCCTCGAGCGAGGTGCTCGCGGCCCTGACCGGCGCTCTCGGGATCAGCGTCTTCGACATCGGCCGACGGGTGCATCTCGCGGCGGTCCCGCGCGACGAGGAGGATCCTCGCGAGTCCCGGCGCGACGTGCGTCAGCCGGTCCTGCACCGAGGCGCCGCGCGCCAGGGAGTCGTCCTCGACCTGACCGCTCGCGGCCGCAGTGCGGGACTCCAGGAGGCCACGGCGCTTCCCGTCTCCCATGGCATCCGCACGTCCTCCGCGCGCGAGCCGCAGCTCAGCGCCGCCTGACCACGCGCGTCCGGTCGCGGCCGCCTGCCCACACGAGGGTCGCCACCGACTGAAAACACTCGGAGTCCCCGTCGCACGCCGCGTACTCGTGCCCTCGCCATCGAGCGCCAGGACGGCGCGCCCACCTCGTCGTGGCAGAGTCCGCCTGCCCCCGTGATGGCGGACGGGACGCGTTCACTCGAGATCCGGTCCTTCTCGACACCTGATCTTTGTCCCACGCTTTGTCGCAAACGTTCCCGCGGGAACGTCACAGCGACCCGATGTGTCAGATCCTGGTGTGCCCTCCGCGCGTCGCATCGGGTGCGGCAGTCGCAGCAGTGACCAGACCACCGCAGTGCGTCGAGAGAGACGAGCTACGCGGAACTGCCGAGCGTCCCTCACCCGCCGACAGTGCTGCGTAATCGTCGTGAAGCGACCTCTTCACGACGACTACGCAGCACTCAACTGCAGACGGGGGCGCCCGCGAACCGCACGTCGGGTTCAGACACACGCCCGCCCGCGCCTCACCGCCGTCACAGCACCCGGTCCGCGAGACCGTAGTCCACGGCGGCCTGCGCATCCAGGACTCGTTCGCGCTCGAGGTCGGCGCGCACCGCGGCGATGTCGGTGGCGCTGTGCTCGGCGATCACGGCCTCGAGCTCGCGGCGCACCCGCTCGACCTCCTGCGTCGCCAGGATCAGGTCGGGCACGGCTCCACGGCCGCTGGCCTCGAGCGGATGCAGCACCACCCGGGCGTGCGGAAGCACCGAGCGCATGCCGGGCGTCCCGGCGGCGAGCAACACCACGGGCGCGGCGACGACCTGTCCCACGCAGGTGACGGCGACGTCGCTGCGCACGTACTCGAGGGCGTCATGGATCGCCAGGACGGCCTGCGCGTCCCCGCCCTCCGAGTTCAGGTACAGCTGGATCGGGCGGTCAGGGGCGTCGTTCTCGAGGTGGAGGATCTGGGCGATGACGGTGTTGGCGACGCCGTCGTCCACAGGCGTGCCGAGGTAGACGATGCGGTCGCTGAGCAGGCGGGAGAACACGTCCGCGCTGCGCTCGGCGCCGTGGGAGGTGCGCTCGATGACCGAGGGGATCGTGTAGCTGCTCATGCCGCGTCTCCCGCCCGGATCCCTGCACGGGCACCGGCGCCGCGACGCTCGCCGTAGGGCAGGATCTGATCGAGCGATTCCACCACGTGGTCGCAGAAGCCGTAGGCGACGGCGTCGGCCGCCTCCCAGATGCGGTCCCGCTCGGAGTCCCGGGCGATCTGCTCGCGGGAGCGGCCGGTGCGCTCGGCCGTGATGTCGATGAGCAGGTCGCGTCCGCGGCGCAGGTCCTCGGCCTGGAGCTCGATGTCCGCTGCGCTGCCGCCGAAGCCGGCAGAGCCCTGGTGCATGAGCACGCGGCCGTGCGGGAGGATGAAGCGCTTGCCGGGGGTGCCGTGGGTGAGCAGGTACTGTCCGGCGCTGTAGGCCATGCCGAGCGCGACGGTGCGCACATCGCACGGGATCACGTCCATGAGGTCGCCGATCGCGAGCATCGCGGGCACCAGGCCACCGGGCGAGTTGATGAGCAGGGTGATGTCCCGGCTCGGATCCTCGGCGGCGAGCAGCACGAGCTGCGCGCACAGCTGCGCGCCGTTGTCCTGCTCGAGCTCTCGGTCCAGCAGCAGGATGCGCTGGTGCAGGAGCCCGGTCGCGGTGCGGTCCGCGAGCGCGGGCGGTGGGGTCGGTGCGTTCTGGTCGGCGTCCTCGGAGTCGGCGCGGGGGCCGACGGGGTATGTGTTCTCGAGCGTTCTGGTCCTGGCTGTTCTCATCCGTGTCATGCCCTCGAGCCTCGCGGTTCGTCGGGGCCGACGGGCGCTTCTCCGTTCTGCGCTGATCCACCGTCGGCTGATCCCGGAGCCCGCACGCTGCGCCTCGTTCCCTCGTCCCGCCCCGGCGCACGGTGCGCGACTACAGTGGACGCATGGAGAATCCGGACAGGTCAGCCGCGATGATCACCGTGTCCGACCGCTCGGCGGAGGGCACCAGGGAGGACGTCTCCGGTCCTCTCGGCGCCCGCCTGCTCGAAGAGGCCGGATGGGAGGTCACGGGCGTCGTCGTCCCCGATGACCGGGATGCGATCGCCGGTGCGATCCTCACGGCGGTCGATGGCGGTGCGGCGCTCGTGGTGACCACGGGCGGCACCGGGCTCGGCCCGCGGGACGTCACCCCCGAGGCGACCGGGCCGCTCCTGGACCGCCCGATCCCCGGGATCGCCGAGCGCCTGCGCGCCATCGTCGCCGACCGCCTTCCCGCCTCGATGCTCTCGCGCGGCCTCGCCGGACTGCGCGGCCGCACGCTCGTGGTGAACCTCGCCGGCTCCCCCGGCGCCGTGCAGGACGGCATGCCCGTGATCCTCTCGGTCGCCTCCCACGTGGCCGACCAGGTCCGCGGAGGTGACCACACGTGATCGTCATGTCGGCCGTGACCGCCGCACCCCTGGACGTCGCCGCGCACCTCGACGCGGTCTCGCACCCGGCGGCCGGAGCGACCGCCGCCTTCATCGGCACCGTGCGCGACAACGATCCCGAGGCCACCGGGACGGTGGTGCGCCTGGACTACTCCGCGCACCCCGAGGCCGAGCGGCTGCTCGCGGACATCGCGGCGCGCTGCGACAGCGAGGACGTGCGCATCGCCGTCTCCCACCGCACCGGGTCTCTCGAGGTGGGCGGGATCGCGATCGTCGCCGCCGTCTCGAGCGTGCACCGCGCCGACGCCTTCGACGTGGCCCGCGAGGTCGTCGAGCGCGTGAAGGCCGAGCTGCCGGTGTGGAAGCGCCAGGTCGAGGCCGACGGCACCGCCGAATGGGTGGGGCTCGGGAGCCTCGCCGAGACCGGGATGAGCGCATGAGCACCGCGTACCACCCCGCTCCGACGCCGACCGCCGTCGCCCTGCCGACGCCGACCGTCCGCGTGCGCTCCGCCGAGGCTCCTGCGACGACCCCGGAGGCGTCCCCCGAGGACGTCTGGGACGGCCCGCTCGTCGACGGCTTCGGGCGGGTCCACCGCGATCTGCGGATCTCGCTCACGGACAAGTGCAATCTGCGCTGCACCTACTGCATGCCCGCCGAGGGCCTGCCGTGGCTCGCGAAGGAGAACGTGCTGACCACGGACGAGATCGACCGGGTCGCGCACGTCCTCGCCCGCCTCGGGATCGTGGAGGTGCGCCTGACCGGCGGCGAGCCGCTGCTGCGTCCCGACATCGTCGACGTGGTGCGCCGCCTGCACGCGATCGAGGGACCCGAGGGACCGCTCGACATCTCCATGACCACCAACGCAATCCGCCTGGACCGCGTCATGGACGATCTGAAGTCGGCCGGCCTGTCGCGGCTGAACATCAGCCTGGACACCGTGGACCCCGAGCGGTTCGCGACGCTCACCCGCCGCGAGCGGTTCTCCGCCGTGCAGGCGGGCATCGCGGCCGCTCGGGAGTCGGGCCTGCGGCCGCTGAAGATCAACGCGGTCGCCATGCGCGGCGTGAACGACGACGAGTTCTGCGACCTGCTGCGCTTCGCGATCGACCACGAGGCCCAGCTGCGCTTCATCGAGCAGATGCCGCTGGACGCGGGCCACGTGTGGTCGCGCCACACCATGGTCGACGGTGCCGAGATCCTCGAGAAGCTCTCCGCCGAGTTCGACCTCGAGCCCGTCGGCGATCGGGGTTCGAGCCCCGCCGAGGTGTTCCGCGTGCGCGGCACCGACGCGACCGTCGGCGTGATCGCCTCCGTCACCGCGCCGTTCTGCGGCGCCTGCGACAGGGTCCGCCTGACGGCCGACGGGCAGCTGCGCAACTGCCTGTTCGCGCGGGAGGAGTCGGATCTGCTCTCCCTGCTGCGCGGGGACGGGTCCGACGAGGACGTGGCCCGGATGATCCGCGCGAGCATCGGCGCCAAGCGCCCCGGTCACGGGATCGACGATCCCGGCTTCCTGCAGCCCGACCGCCCGATGTCCGCCATCGGCGGCTGACCGGGCCGGACGGTTCCCGGTGCGGATCGCTCCCGGGCGGGATCAGGATGGACGGTCCGGCGGATCGCTCAGGCGTCGTCCTGCTGCGGGTGCTCGGCCTCCCAGTCGGCGAGCTGCGCCTTGACCACGCGGGTCGCCTCCTGTGGGCTGCTGCCGGCGGCGACCGCGAGCCCCATGAGGTAGGTGGTCACGGGCGCGGCGGGACGGGTGACCCCGTGGGCGACCTGACCGGTCAGGCCCAGCAGCAGGTTCGTGGGCACGTCCTCGGCGGCGAGGCCGAGGGCGGGGGCGAGCTGCTCGATCCAGGGCTCGAGTTCGGGCGGGACGCTGCGCGGCATGTGTTCTCCTCGATGCGGTCGGTGCGGTCGGTGCGGTGGGTCGGCGTCGGGATCCGACGGGCTTCCGCGGGGATCAGGTGCGATGCCAGGTGCCGCTCTTGCCGCCGGTCTTCTCGATCAGCTCGATGCGCTCGATCGCCACGGACTTGTCCATGCCCTTGACCATGTCGACCACGGCGAGGGCGGCGACGGAGACGGCGGTGAGGGCCTCCATCTCCACGCCCGTGCGGTCGGCGGTGCGCACGGTCGCGCGCAGCTCCACGCCGTCGTCCTCGATCTCGGCGTCGAGCACCGCACCGTGCACGCCGATCACATGCGCGAGCGGCAGCAGCTCGGGGGTGCGCTTGGCGCCCTGGATGCCCGCGATGCGGGCCACGGCGAGCACATCGCCCTTGGGGACCGTCCGATCGCGCAGGGCGGCGATGATCTCCGGGGTGCACAGCACCCTGCCGCGGGCTGTCGCGCTTCGCACCGTGGGCGTCTTCTCGGTGACGTCCACCATGCGCGCCTGCCCGTCGGCATCCAGGTGGGTGAAGGGCTGGGGGTTCTCGCTCATGACAGCACCATCACCTCGACCTCGTCGCCCGCCTCGACCCGGTCCGCGGCGGCCGGGACGATCGCCAGGTCGTGCGCCCGGGCGAGCGAGACCACCAGGTGGGATCCGCTGCCGCCCGCGCTCGCGGGGGCGACGGTCCTCTCGTCCATGATCGCCGGCAGCGCCTGTGCGCGGCCCTTCGGGCACGTCCAGCCCACCCGTGCCCGGCGCAGGACGGTGGGGCGGAGGACCTGGTCGTTCCCGGACATCACGCGCAGCGCGGGACGCACGAACAGCTCGTAGCAGACGGAGACCGCGACCGGGTTGCCGGGCAGGCAGAACACGGGGAGGCGGTCGTCCACGAGGCCGAAGCCCTGGGGCTTGCCGGGCTGGATCGCCACCTTCTCGAACCTCACCCCGAGCGGTGCGAGCGCGTGCTTGGCGACGTCGAAGGCGCCCACGCTCGCGCCGCCGCTGACCACCACGGCGTCGGCGAGGCCATCAGCCGCGAGTGCGCGGACGTGGCCGGCGAGGTCCTCGCAGTCCTCGTCGCGGAACCAGGAGACGTCCACGACCTCGAACGCGTCGGCGTCGAGCGCCGCGGCGAGCAGCACGGAGTTGGACTCGGGGATCTGGCCGCGGCGCAGCTCCTGCCCCGCGGGGACGAGCTCGGACCCGGTGGAGACGACCGCGACCCGCGGCCGCCGGATCACGCGCACGCGGCCATGACCGGCTGATGCCGCGGCGGCCAGGTGCCAGGGGGTGAGCTCGACGCCGGCCGGGACGGCGATCTCTCCGGCAGGGGTGTCCTCGCCGAGCCGTCGGATGTGCGCGCCGGGCTTCGGCTCCTCGAGGATCTCGATCCGAGCCGGGAGCCCGTCGGACCCCGTCGTCCCGTTCTCCGGCGCTCCGTCCTCTGCCGGATCGATCCGGACCTTCTCGATCGGGACGATCGCATCGGCGTCCGACGGGACCGGCGCACCGGTCATGATCCGCACCGTCTCGCCCGGGCCGAAGGACGGGTCCTCGGCGGCGCCCGCCGGGGCGTCTCCCACCACGCGCAGGCGTGCGCCGGGGCGTGCGTCGGAGCGTCGGACGGCGAATCCGTCCATGGCGGAGTTGTCGAACAGCGGCACCGGATGCATCGTGCGGACGTCGTCCGCGAGCACGGCACCGCGGGCCTCGGCGAGCGGCAGCTCCACCGGATCGAGTGCGCGGACCGCCTCCATGAGGCGGGCGCGATGGTCCTGCCAGGGGATCATGCCCTCTCCCCTGCGCATCGCGTGCGGAGCGTCGTCAGCGAGGTCAGCATGCTCTCCATGCTAGTCGTGCAGCGTGCTCGCCCGGTGCTCCTCGACGGCGCCGGCGAGGAGCCCGGACCCGGTCGGTCCGCGCCCGACCGCATCGTCCGGCGGCGGCGTCCGCGGCAGCCCCCTCGGCTCCGCTGCATCCGCACCCACGGAAACAATGCCATGATTCCTCCGCAATTGCGGGTTCGTGGTCTACTTGAGGTCATGACCACCTTCCGCGTGAGCGAGGCCGCCGCGCTGCTCGGCGTCAGCGATGACACCGTGCGCCGCTGGATCGACAACGGGGCGCTCACCTCCTCGTCGGACGCCGCGGGCAGGACCGTGCTGGAGGGCCGGGAGCTCGCCGCGCGCCTCGAGGCCGCCGCCGGCGGACCCGACGATCCGGTGCGCCGCGGGTCCAGCGCCCGCAACCGCTTCGTGGGCCTGGTGACGGGCATCGTCAGCGATCAGGTGATGTCCCAGGTGCAGATGCAGTGCGGACCCCACCGGGTGGTCTCGCTGATGTCCACGGAAGCCGTTCGCGAGCTCGAGCTCGAGGTCGGATCCCTGGCCACTGCCGTCGTCAAGGCGACGACCGTCATCGTCGAGACGCCCTGACCCGGAGCCTGCGCTCCCCCGCCCCCGCGCTCCCCGTCGGGCGCTCCCCCGTCCATCCCTCCCCTCCGATACGAAGGATCACCCCATGTCCCTGTCGACCACCGCTCGCCTGCGCACCGCCGGCGCGCTCCTCGCCGTCTCCGCCTTCGCCCTCGCCGGCTGCTCGGGCTCGGACTCGGACTCGGACGACTCCGCCGCCTCCGACTCCGGCGACGGCTCGACGAAGACAATCACGATCTTCGCGGCCGCCTCGCTGCAGGGGCCTCTGGACACGGTCGCGAAGGACTTCACCAAGGCGCATCCCGAGTACGAGGTGAAGCCGATCGTGTACGACGGCTCGCAGGCGCTCGCCACCCAGGCGATCGACGGCGCGGACGTCGACGTCCTGGCCTTCGCCTCCGAGAAGAGCCTCGAGCCCGTGACCGAGGCCGGCATCACCGACGACTCGAAGATCTTCGCGACCAACACCCTGGAGATCGCGGCGACCCCCGGCAATCCCAAGGGCATCAAGACCTTCGACGACCTCACGAAGTCCGGCGTCTCCGTGGTCACCTGCGCCTCCGAGGTCCCCTGCGGCCAGGCCACCGACAAGGTCGAGGACGCCACCGGCGTGACGCTGAAGCCGGTCAGCGAGGAGACCAACGTGACCAGCGTGGTCAACCGCGTCGCCGAGGGCGAGGCCGACGCCGGCCTCGTCTACACCACCGACGTCACCGCCGCTGGCGACAAGCTCGAGGGCGTCGACTTCCCGGAGGCCGACGAGGCCGTGAATAAGTACCCGGTCGCGGTGAGCACGAAGTCGAAGGACCCCGAGGGCGCCCAGGCCTTCGAGGACTACCTGCTCTCCGACGACGGCCAGAAGGTGCTCGACGAGGCCGGCTTCGGCGCGCCGTGAGACCTCCCGCCTGGCTGCGGACCATCGCCCTGGTGGGCCTCGCCGTGCTGGTGCTGCCGCTCGCCGGGATGCTCACCCGGGTGCACTGGTCCACCCTCGGCGAGGACCTGGTCGCCCCCTCGACGGTGACGGCGCTCTGGCTCTCGCTGCTCACCGCCTTCTGCTCGACGATCGCATGCCTGGTCCTGGGCTTCCCGCTCGCGTTCCTCATCGCCCGCGCGTCCTCGCGCACGGCCGCGGTGCTGCGGGCGGCCGTGATGGTGCCGCTGGTGCTGCCGCCGATGGTGGGAGGCCTCGCCCTGCTGTCCCTGCTGGGACGCTCGGGCGTGTTCGGGCGGCCGATCTTCGAGGCCACCGGGTTCTCCCTCCCGTACACGACGGCGGGCGTGATCGTCGCCCAGACCTTCGTGGCCATGCCGTTCCTCGTCATCACCCTCGAGGGCGTGCTGCGCACCTCTGGCCAGGGCCATGAGAGGGTGGCCGCCTCCCTCGGCGCGAGCCGCTGGCGCGTGCTCACCCGCGTCACCCTGCCGCTGGTGACACCCGGTCTCATTGCGGGGACTGTGCTCGCCTTCGCACGCGCCATGGGCGAGTTCGGGGCGACCGCCCTGTTCGCGGGCAACTCCGAGGGCGTCACCCGCACCATGCCCCTCGCGATCTACACGGCGTACAACGGGGTCGGCGTCAGCCAGGACTCCGCCCTCGCGCTCTCCCTGCTGCTGCTGGTGAGCGCCGTGGTGATCGTCGCCGGCCTGCGCTCCTGGCGTGAGGAGGCCGTGCGGTGAGCGCGGGATCGGAGCGTCCGACGGGTGCGGGGCTCGCCGCCGATCTCGTGGTCCACCGCGAGAGCTTCGACGTGCGCGCCCGCCTCGAGGTGCCTCCGGGCGGCCGCCTGGCCCTGCTCGGTCCGAACGGGGCCGGCAAGTCCACGATCCTCGGCGCCCTCGCCGGCGCCGTCCCGCTCGCCGACGGACGCATCGCCGTCACCGAGGGCGGCGAGCAGGCGCGGGAGCACGTGCTCGATGCCCCCGGTCGCCGCAGCGTCCCCACGCATCTGCGCGGCATCACCCTGCTGGAGCAGCGTCCGCTGCTGTTCCCCCACCTGGATCTGGTCGCGAACGTGGCCTTCGGCCCGCGAGCGCGCGGCATGGGGCGGCGCCCGGCCCGCGCGCTCGCCCTGGACTGGCTCGACCGGGTGGGACTCGCCGACCGCGCCGCCCAGCGCCCGCACCGCCTCTCCGGGGGTCAGCAGCAGCGCGTGGCCCTCGCCCGGGCCTTCGCCGCCGGCCCCTCGGTGATCCTGCTCGACGAGCCCTTCGCGGCCCTCGACGCCGAATCCACTCCCCGCGTGCGAGGGCTCCTCACCCGCGAACTCGCCCGCACCGGCACCACCGCGCTGCTGGTCACCCACCAGCTCAGCGACGCCTGGGACCTGGCCGACCGCTGCGTCGTCCTCGAGTCCGGCACCATCCGCGAGCGCACCGTCCCCGAACAGATCGCGACGTCCCCGCGCAGCCGTTTCGGCGCCCGCCTCGCGGGCTTCGGCGTCATCGAGGGCACGTGCACGGCCGGGGAGGGCGGTGCGGCGGCAGCGGCCCTCCGCGTGGGCGACGCGGTGCTGACCGGCGCGCCCGATCCCGAGGCCCTTCCGCAACATGGCGAGAGCGCCCTGGGGATCGCCGCCCCGGAGGACGTCGATCTGCTGCCGCTCGACGACGGGACCGCGGCGGGCGACGGCGACGCCCGACGGGGCCCGTCGGGTGTGGTCGGCCAGGTCATCGGGGTGCAGGCGAGCGCCGGTCGCGTCCGCGTCGAGGCCGACAACGGCCTGGTCGCCCAGGTCTCCCCCGACGACGCCGCACAGGCCACCGGCAGCGGCCTGCCGGTCGTCGGCTCCCGGCTCCGCTTCGCCCCGCGCGCCCTGCGCCTCGTGGAGGACCGGCCCCAGGACGAGCCCGCCCGCTGACGTCGACCGCTCGTGCCGCGCGAAGGCCCCGGCGTACCCTGTGCGGCATGGGTCGCATCACCTCCAGCCGTCCGATCACCCGCATCCGTCTCGGGTACGGCAGCACCCGCAGGCCCGACACGCTCGCGGTCGAGGAGCCCCTCGAGATCCGGGCGGACGGACGCCCGGTCGCGGTCACGATGCGCACTCCCGGCCATGATGTCGAGCTCGCGACCGGCTTCTTCCTTTCCGAGGGGATCATCCGCGGTTCGCGGGACGTCGTGCAGGCGATCCACTGCGGCGGCCCCGGCACGGGCGGCGAGATCAACACGTACAACGTGCTGGACGTGGCGCTCGCCCCGCACGTGCCTCCGCCCTCCCGGTCGACCGAGCGGAACTTCTATACGACCAGCTCGTGCGGGGTGTGCGGGAAGGCGAGCATCGACGCCGTCCGCACCGAGTCCGCCTTCGGCGTCACCGACGACGACCTCCGCATCGCCCCCGAGCTCATCTCCTCCCTGCCGGACACCCTGCGCGAGCACCAGGACGTCTTCGACAAGACCGGCGGGCTGCACGCGGCCGGGCTGTTCGACGCCGCGAGCGGTGAGCTGCTCGTGCTGCGCGAGGACGTCGGGCGGCACAACGCCGTCGACAAGGTCGTGGGCTGGGCCGCGCAGAACGGCCGCCTGCCCGCACGCGGCACGATCCTGCAGGTCTCCGGCCGGGCGAGCTTCGAACTGGTCCAGAAGGCCGTGATGGCCGGTATCCCCGTGCTCTCCGCGGTCTCCGCCCCCTCGTCCCTCGCGGTCGAGCTCGCCGTCGAGTCCGGTCTGACCCTCGCGGGCTTCGTGCGCGGGCCGCGGTTGAACGTCTACTCGCGGCCCGACCGGGTGCTCGAGCCGGCCATGGAGGAGCAGGCCGCGGGCGGGGCAGACGTCGGGGCCGAGGTCGAGGAGAGCCGGCCCGCCGCGCTCCGCTGAACGGTGCGGTCCGCAGAACGGCGCCAGCAAGGAAAGCTCCGGTGGGTGCGGGGCGGCGGGTCAGCCGGAGACCCGCCGGGCGTAGCGGGCAGGGGTCTCGCCGGTGAGGGACCGGAAGTCGCGGATGAAGTGCGACTGGTCGAACCAGCCCAGAGCGGTGGCGATGTCGCTCAGCGAGCGCGGGTCTCCGCGATCGAGCGCGGCCGTCGCGTCTATCACCCGGGCTCGCACGAGCATCCGCTTCACACCGACACCCAGTCCTCGGTCGAACAGCCGCTGGAGCGTGCGCGTCGATACGCCGCTGCGACGCTCCAGATCAGCCAGCGAGTGCGTCGCCGAATCGTCGATGATGCCCAGGAGGCGACGCAGCGTCGGGGCGTCGGGCGGCTCCTCCGGGCCCCGTGCGAGGAGCCACGCGTCGAGACGCGCGGACGCGGACGCCGCATCGTGGGGCAGGGCGCCCGACGGGTCGCCGTCGGCCAGGTGCACCGCGGCCCCGCCGAACCACTGCTCGGCAGGGATGGTGCGATCGCGCAGCGCACGCAGGTCCTGCGTCGCGAAGGCGCGCGTCCCGCCGAGCGCGAACTTCACGCCCACCACGCTGCCGCTGCCGGTCAGTCGCACGTCGAAGCGCCCCCGGGTCACGGGCCCGGTGATCCAGACACCCGCTCCCACCGTGGTGCCCGCCGCGTCCGTGCCGTCCCGCTGCGCGCCGCCGCGCTCGACGGTGAGGTTGATCGACGGGTCGTCGAGGGTCGCGACCGGGAAGACCTCCCCGTCCTCCAGGTCCCAGCGGACCGACCAATACCGCTCCACCCAGGGTCGCAGCGCGGCACAGGGCCGGGCGAAGTCGTAGCGCGCCCGCTGCAGGAGCTCCTCGGGGCGCAGCACATGGCCGTACATGTGCGGAGGTGTCGCCTTCGTCCTATCGGCGTCCGTGCCCATGGCGGCAGTCTTCCACCCATGGACGACACCGCTGTTGCACGCCTTGCCATGACGACTCTCGACGCCTCCGAGACCGAGCCGGAGGCCCGCTTCTGGTCCGCGGTGCTGGGATGGCCGATCGCCGTGCTCACCGAGGACTACGCGATGCTGACCGGCCCCTCCGGAGCCCTCGGCATCGGCCGCATCCCCGACCACGTGCGCCCGACCTGGCCGGACGACGGCCGCAAGCAGTTCCACCTCGACCTCGCCGCCTCCGACCCGCAGGCCGCGGCGGAGCGCTGCGTCGAGCTCGGCGCCACCCGGGTCGAGCCCCAGCCCGGCGACACCTGGATCGTGCTGCAGGACCCGGCCGGGCACTTCTTCTGCCTGACCGACGAGAAGAACTGGGGCTGACGACGGGAGAGGCGCGCGCGCCATACTGGCGCCCATGCGCGAATCCCCGGACCCGACCCCGCCCGCACGGCCCGAGTTCACGATCGACGTGCCGATCCTCGCCGATGCCGACGCCCTCGCCGCCCTGCACACGAGGGTGTGGCGCGAGGCGTACACGGGGATCGTGCCGTCCTTCGCCTACGACGACGTCTCCCTCGGCCGGCGCCGCACCATGTGGCGCCGGATGCTCGATCCCGAGCGCGAACGGACTGTTCGCGAGCGCCTGCGGATCGGCCGTGACGCCGAGGGGGTTCCCGTCGGATTCCTCATGATCGGCACCGGCCGGGACGAGGATGCTCCGCATCCGCTCGAGCTGCAGGCCCTCAACGTGGGCCGCGAGTTCCACGGCACCGGTCTGGCGCAGGCGCTGGTCGCGGAGCTGCTGGGCGATCGGTCCGCCTACCTGTGGGTGGTCGAGGACAATCCGCGCGCCCGCCGCTTCTACGAGAAGGTCGGCTTCCGGGCCGACGGCGGCGCGAAGGTCGATCCCTCCCTGGAGGACCTCCGGGAGATCCGCATGTCCCGCTGACCGGGCCCGCCCGGTCAATCGGTCGCAGGGCCCCCGTACTGCAGCACGGTCTCGCCGTAGGTCCTGGTGCCGTCGTCCGCCCAGCCCCCTGGCCAGGAGAGCGGAAGGGAGCGGCTCGAGCGCTCGATCACCACGAGCGCGTCGTCCGCGAGCGCCGGGCGCAGCACGCGCAGCAGCTGCTCGAGCGCCTCGGTGGGCAGGTCGTAGGGCGGGTCGAGCATCACGAGCGAGAATCCCCCATCGACCGGCGCGCCGGCCTCCGCGAGCTGCGCCGCAGCCTGTTCGGCCTTCCCGGTGCGCATCGTGCAGCGCGCGGCGAGGCCGAGTCGCTCCGCGGTCGTGCCGAGCTGTCGTGCCGTCGGCCCGTGCATCTCCACCAGCAGCGCCGACTCGGCGCCGCGCGAGAGCGCCTCGAAGGCGAGCGCTCCCGTGCCGGCGAACAGGTCGAGCACGCGCGCACCGCGCAGGGCGTCCCAGCCCTCGAGCCGGGAGAAGAGCGCCTCGCGGACCCTGTCGGACGTGGGGCGCGTGCCCTTCCCCAGGGGCCCGGGGATGGTGCGTCCGCCCAGCTCGCCGGCGATGATGCGGGGCATCTCAGCTCCTCTCCACGTTCGGGTCGGCGTCACGCAGGCGGCGCTCGACGGCCGCTGCGAGCTGCGGATGGTCCTCGAGGTCGACATCGCCCGCGACCAGGTCGAAGGCGATGCCACGGGCACGCGCGATGATCTTCTCGTCGCGCAGCACGTCCAGGTGCTCCAGGGTGCGGTGCAGACCGGACTGCTCCTCCCCCACCAGATCGCCCGTTCCGCGACGGCGCATGTCGATCTCGGCGAGCTCGAAGCCGTCGGTCGTCGCGGCGATCTTGGTGAGCAGCTCTGACGTCTCCGAGCCGTGCGGGGTGCGGGTGTCGAAGAAGGCGATGCCGGGGTGCTCGCCGCGGCCGATGCGCCCGCGCAGCTGGTGCAGCTGGGAGATGCCGAAGCGCTCGGCGTCCATCACGACCATCACGGAGGCGTTGGGCAGATCCACGCCCACCTCGATGACGGTCGTCGCGACCAGGAGATCGAGCTCCCCGGCGACCATGGCGTCCATGACGTCCTGCTTCTCCTGGGCGGAGAGCCGCCCGTGCATGACGCCGATGCGCGCGTCGCGCAGCTGGGGCCGACGGGCCAGGCGCTCGGCCGTCTGGGTGACGCCGCGCGCCTCGAGCCCCGGGTCGGTCGCGCTGGCGACGCCCTCGAACACCTCGCCCATGATCTCGAGGTCCGACCCCTCCTCGCGCTCGTCGATCCGCGCGCAGACCACGAACGCCTGGCGGCCGGCGCCGATCTCCTCGGCGGTGCGCGCCCACATGCGCGTCTCCCACGCCGGGTCCTCCTCGTGGACGACGTGGGTGGTGATGCCGGGGCGGCCGCTCGGGCTCTGGGTGAGGCTGAGGACGTCGAGGTCTCCGGCGGTCGCGAGCGCCGCGGTGCGCGGGATCGGCGTCGCGGTCATGACGATGACGTGGGGGTTCTTGCCGTCGGCCCCCTTGGTGCGCAGCCGCCTGCGGTGGTCCACGCCGAAGCGGTGCTGCTCGTCGATCACGACGAGGCCGAGCGCCGCGTACTCGACGGACTCCGTGAGCAGCGCATGGGTGCCGACGATGATCCCGGCCTCGCCGCTGGTGACGTCGAGCAGGGTGCGCCGGCGGTCGGCGACGGACTGCGAGCCGGTGAGCAGGCGCACGCGCGTGGCGTCGGGATGGGCGTGCATGTGATCGGCGCGCCCCAGGTCGCCCAGGAGGTTCAGGATGGTGCGGTGGTGCTGCTCGGCGAGGACCTCGGTGGGGGCGAGAAGGACCGCCTGGTGGCCCGAGTCCACGGCCTGAAGCATGGCCCGCAGCGCGACCACGGTCTTCCCCGAGCCGACGTCGCCCTGGAGCAGCACGTTCGTGGGCCGCGAGCGCGCGAGCTCGTGGCGGATCGCCTCCCCCACCTCGGCCTGGCTCGCGGTGAGCGTGAAGGGCAGACGCTCGTCGAGCAGGGGCTGCAGCGGGCCGCTCGCGCCGAGGGCGGGCGCGGGCGTGCGCGCGTCGAAGGCACGGCGCTGCGCGAAGATCGTCTGCAGGATGAAGGCCTCCTCGAAGACGAGGTGCCTCGTGCCGCGCTCGGTCTCGGCCATGTCCTGCGGGGTGTGGATGAGGCGCATGGCCTCGGGCAGCGTGGGCAGGTGCTCGGCGGCGCGCACGGTGGGCGGGAGGATCGTGGTGAGCTGGTCGGCGAACTCGACGGCCTTCTTGTACGCCGAGCGCAGCGTGGCCTGCTTGGCCTTCTTGCGCAGACGGTAGACGGGGACCGGCCGCATCAGCCGCGCCCGCGCCTCCGCGCTCCCGTCGTACGGCTCGTAGCGGGGATTCGTGATCTGCGGGGCGCCCTGGTGGAAGCGGGGGTCGAAGTGGACCGTGCCGAACACGGCGATGCAGGCGCCGGGTGCGAGGTGCTCCTGGTGCCAGCGCACGATGTGGTCCTTGGGCAGGAAGAACGTGAGGGTGAGCTGCGCGTTCTCGTCGGCGACGCGGACCTCGAGGACCGAGCCGGGCCTGCGCTTCATGCGGCGGGCCTGCGAGCCGACGACGCGGACGATCACCGTGGCGTCGTCCCCTTCGCGCAGCGCACCCAGGTCGCGGAGCTCGCCGGGGACGATGTAGCGCAGCGGCGTCAGGCGGAGCATGTCGTCGAGGTCCTCCGCGCCCTGCGCGTGGACGGCCCGCAGCTCGGCGGCCGTGAGGAGCTCGGAGAGCTCAGGCACGCCGGAGGAGCGGCGCGGCGCGCGCGCCGTGCGGCCGGTGCCGCTCGCGTCAGCGTTCATGGTGCGACGTCCTTCTCCCCGTTCCCTGCCCTGCCCTGCCACTGACTCCCGTCACCGGCCCTCGCCTGCACGGATGCGTGCGGGACAATGGTGCCACCTGCACGGGAGGCTGTGTCTGAATCCACAGCGCTCGGCGCTCTCCGCGCTTCCGGCGCCCGGCAGCCGTGGGCTATGCTGTCGGGGTTGCCTTGCGCGGCCGCTCTTCCTGTGGTCGACCACGGTATGCGAACCCTCCGACGATCGAGCGTCGGCCGGGGCGCGTCCGGCGGGCGAGGCACCCGCAACGATTCGATCTTCAGGAGACGACAGTGGCTTCCACGTGTGACATCTGCGCCAAGGGCCCGAGCTTCGGCAAGAGCGTGTCCCACTCGCACCGCCGCACCTCGCGCCGCTGGAACCCGAACATCCAGACCGTGCGCACCGTGATCAACGGCACCCCCACGCGCCTGAGCGTCTGCACCTCCTGCCTCAAGGCCGGCAAGGTGCAGAAGGTCGGCGCCTGAGCAGGACGCGCTCGGCCCTCGCGGCCAGGCCATCCCTCGGGATTCCCCGTCGGAGCCCCCATCGGAGACGGTGGGGGCTTCCGTGCGTCCGGGGCCGGTCCGATGCGTCGCGCCACGTACGCTGAGTCGATGGTCGACGCACTCGCTGACTATCGCGCCCTCCTCGCCGAGGGCGACGTCCAGGTCGCGGTGAGCGACCTCGACGGGGTCCTGCGCGTCTTCGACACGACGCCCTGGACGGCGCTCGACGAGCAGCTCGGACTCCCCCAGGGCTCCGCCTTCCGCGCGGTGCTGCGCGACCCGCTGCTCGAGGACGTGACGCGCGGTCGCGCCACCCATGCGGACTGGCGGGAGTCCATCCTCTCCACGCTCCGTGACCAGGGCGTCCCCGCCGCTCGGGCCCGCCGTGCCATCGCCACCTGGGCGGACGACCGCGGCCGGCTCGACACGGACGTCCTCGACCTGCTGCGGGACGCGCAGCGGGAGGGGATCGACGTCTTCGTGCTCACCAACGGCACCGACAGGGTGCGCGAGGAGCTGGAGGGACTGCGCGCCCACGAGGATCCTGCCCACTCACCGCCGCGGCGCTTCAGCGCTCTCCTCGATCCCCGCGGTGAGCGGGTCCTGAACACGGCCGAGCTCGGCGAGGCCAAGCCCGATCCCGCCGCATTCGTCGTCGCCCACGCACGCATCGAACGCGTGCTCGGCCGCCCCGTCCCCCGGGGCGCCGTCGCCTTCCTCGACGACAGCGCCTCCCACACGGAGGGCGCAGAGGAGTTCGGCTGGCGCGCGGTCCGACTGCGTCGGGCGTGAGCGCGCCGCCGACCACCTCCCCCGGGCGTCCCTCGTCACCTCACGCGAGCGCGGGCAGTCCGAGGTTCTCGCGCAGCGTCGTCCCCGCGTACTCGGTCGGGTAGACGCCGCGCTCCTGGAGGCGGGGCACGAGCTCGTCGACGACGTCGTCGAGGCCTCCGGGGACCAGCCACGGGGTGATGTTCAGCCCGTCGATCGCTCCCCACCGGGCGTACTCGGCGAGCTGCTCGGCGACCGAGTCGTAGGAGCCGGTGAAGCTGCTGCCGCGCGAGCCCTGGCGCGAGCGCGCGAACTCGAGGATCGACAGCCCCTTCTGGGCGGCCTCCTCGCGCCAGGCGCGCGTGAGCTCCTGGGCCTTCTCGAACTGGAACCCGGCACCTCGGGTGACGCCGGACTCGACGACCAGGGGGTCCACGTCGGGCAGCGGCCCGTCGGGGTCGTAGTCGGTGAGGTCGCGGCCCCAGTACTGCTCGAGCAGCGCGATCGCCTGCTGCGGGCCCACCTGCTGCTCGCGCACCCAGCGCAGCTTGTCCTCGGCCTCGGCGTCGGTCGCGGCCAGGATGAACTCGGCCCCCGGGAAGATCTGCACGGACTCGGCCGAGCGGCCCGCGGCGAGCGTGCGCTCGACGATGTCGTGGCGGAAGTCGATCGCGCGTTCCAGATCGCCGAAGGGCGAGAAGATGACGTCGGCCGTGCGGGCGGCGAAGTCACGCCCCTGCGGGGAGACGCCGGCCTGGAAGAGCACGGGCTCGCCCTGGCGCGAACGCGGCAGCCTCCCGCTCGCGCGCACGTGGTAGTGGCGGCCCTCGTGGTCGACGTCCTCGCCGCGCCAGATCCGTCGGGCGATGTCGACGAAGGCCTCGGCGTGCTCGTACCGCTCGGCGTGGTCGATGTAGCCGCCGCGGCGGAAGTTCTCGCCGGTCCAGGCGTTGTCGGTGGTGACGATGTTCCAGGCGGCGCGGCCGTCGCTTAGCAGGTCGAGGCTCTGCAGGCGCCGGGCGAGGTCGACCGGGTCGTTGTACGTGGTGTTCTGAGTGGCGACCAGGCCGATGTCCGTCGTGATCGAGGCGAGCGCCGCGAGCAGCGTCTGCGCATCGGGACGGCCCGCGACGTCGAACTCGAGAGGCACTCCCTGGTGCTCGCGCAGGCGCAGCCCCTCCCCCAGGAAGAAGGCGGAGAACACGCCGCGCTCGGCGGTCGTGATGAGGCGCTCGAAGGACTCCCAGGCGACCTGGTCGCCGGCGCCCGGCGCGCGCCAGGCGGTCGAGGAGTTCACGCCCTGGAAGAAGACGCCCAGGCGGATGGTCCCGCTCGGGGTGTGCGCGGCGTGGATGGGGTGGGCGGAGTCGGCGGGCGAGGCTGCGGCTCCGGCGGTGGTCTGCTCGGCGGTGGTGCTGCTCATCGAGCGGTCTCCTTCTGGGCGGTGCGGGCGCGGTCCGAGCGGCGCGCGGGGTCGATGGTGACGTCGGGGCGCGGGAGTCCGAACTGCTCGCGCAGGGTGGCACCGGCGCCCGGGGCCGGGGCGACGAGACCGTCGGCTCGGAGCTGCGCAGCGGCGTCGGCCACGCGCGAGGCGAGCTCGGCGGGTCGGAACGCGTCCTCGTCCGCCTCGATCGGGTGCGGCTCCGACTCCTCGTCGGCGGGTTCCTCCTGGCCGAGCAGACCGACGAGCCGCACGAGGCGCGGCGCAGTGGGGGCGGCGCCCTCCGGGGCCGCGTCCGCGGACGTCGGGTCGAGATCGGCGCCGACGATCCCTGCCGCGCCGAGCGCCTCGCGGACAGTTCCCGCGATCTCCTGGGCGGTCGCGTCGGCGTCGAGCACGACGTCGACGGCGCGGCCGTCGGCCAGCTGCTCGGCGACCACGTCGCCGACCGCGGCGCGGTCGGCGTCCGCCACGAGCACCGGCAGCAGGCCCTGCGGGGAGCGCGGGGTGATGGAGGGCCCGCGCACGGAGAAGGTCTCCCCCTCGAAGTCGACGTACTGCAGCTTCGCGGCATCGACGTAGACGCCGGTCTCGGCGTCGCGCACCACGGCGTCGTCGCTCCAGGAGTCCCAGACCAGGCGGGCCACGGTGACGACGTCCGTGGTCTCGCGGCGCGCCGCCTCGGGGTCCAGGGCCTCGCGTCCGACGACGTGGGCGGCCTCGTCGTCGGTGCGGGCCTCGACGAGCCAGCCGGCGCGGCCGCCGCTGATGTGGTCGAGGCTCATGAGCTGGGTGGCCAGATGGAACGGCTCGACGTCCACGGCGTCGGTGCGGACCACGAGCGACAGGGCGCGGGTGAGCGGGGCGAGGTGCGAAGCGACGTGGATCGGGTGGAGGTCTCCGCGCTCGGCGTCACCGCTGATGCTGAGGGCGCCGAGGCCGGCCGCGTCGAGCGCCCGGGCGAGGTCGCGCACGGCCCCCAGGCGAGCGGGCGTGCTCGGCAGGTCGACGGTCAGGACGGGCGGTGTGGTCATCACGGGTTCTCCTTGGTGTGTGCACGGCTCTCTGTCACCGCTTCTTCGGTCAGTCCCCAGCGGTCCAGGACCTTCGCGTAGGTGCCCTCGTCGATCGTGGCCTGGAGGGCCTTCGCGTAGACCTCGGCGATCCCGGTGCCCCGCGTGAAGGTCGCGGCGACCAGGGTCTTCCCGGGTGAGAGCTCGTCGATCTTCCCCTGGGTCTCGACGTCGTCGCGGGTGGAGGCCACGTAGCTCATGGTCTCGTAGGGGGCGAGGTAGGCGTCGATGCGTCCGGCGCCGAGGGCGAGCAGCACGTCGGCGTCGCTCGAGAAGTTCTTGAGCTCGGCCGGGTCCTTGCCGTCCTTCTGCAGGTCCTCGTTCCAGTGCATGAGCAGGGCCTCCTGGTTGGTCCCGTTGCCCACGGCGATCACCCGGCCGCTCACGGAGTCGGGCTCGCCGAGCCCGAGGCCGGCGCCCTTCGTCACGAGGAACGTCATGAAGGCGCGCCGATAGGAGGCGAAGTCGAACGTCTCCAGCCGCTCGTCGTTGATGCCGACGTTCGAATGGACGACCTCGAACTCGCCCGCCTTCAGTTTGAGCGGCCAGTTCTCCCAGCTGGTGATCTTCAGGTCCAGGTCGAGGCCGAGCTTGTCGGCGGCGAGCTGGGCGATGTCGGGCTCGGACCCGATGGGGGTCTTGTTGTCGTCGGCCATGAAGCACAGCGGCGGCCCGCCCACCACGGTGGTCGCGACGGTCAGCTTGCCGTCCTTGCGGAAGGACTCGGGAACGGCCTTCGCGAGCTTCTCGTCGATGGTCGTGCGGATCCTCTTCTGCGTGCCGGAGGTGTCGATCGGCGAGGAGCCGCCCGAGCCGCCGTCGGAGGCTCCCCCGTCGGAGCCGCCCGAGCCCGCCGCGCTGCTCACCGTGGTCGGATCGGCGCACGCCGCGAGCGCGGCGAGGACGGGCAGGGAGGCGGCCCCGGCGAGGAGCCTCCGGCGCGGGAGTGGGTGCCGACGGGCGTCGGCAGGATGCTGGGTCATGGGGTCTCCGGTGGGGGCGTGGGTGGGGGACGGGCCGACGGGGCCCGGGCCGCGACGGGCGCTCATGCGGCGTGGATGCGCTGCAGGAAGCCGCGGGTGCGCTCGTGGCGGGGCGCGCCGATGACCTGCTCGGGCGGCCCCTGCTCCACGATGCGACCGCCGTCCATGAAGACCACGTGGTCGGCGACGTCGCGCGCGAAGGCGATCTCGTGCGTGACGATGAGCAGGGTGGTGCCGGCGCTCGCGAGGTCGCGGATCACGGCGAGCACCTCCTCGACGAGCTCGGGGTCGAGCGCCGAGGTGGGCTCGTCGAAGAGCAGCACCTTGGGGCGCAGGGCGAGGGCGCGGGCGATCGCGACGCGCTGCTGCTGGCCGCCGGAGAGCTGGCGCGGGTAGACGTCGGCCTTCGCGGCCAGTCCCACGGTCTCCAGCAGTTCGCGGCCGCGCGCGAGCGCCTCGCGCTTGGGGACGCCGAGCGCTCGGCGCGGCGCCTCGGCGACGTTCTGGAGCGCGGTCATGTGGCCGAAGAGGTGGAACTGCTGGAACACCATGCCCACCTCGGTGCGCTGGCGCAGCACGTCCTTCTCGGACAGCTCGAGCAGCAGGTCGTCGCGGCGGCGGTAGCCCATGATCTCGCCGTCGATCGCGACCACGCCGCGGTCCAGGGCCTCGAGATGGTTGAGCGTGCGCAGCAGCGTCGACTTCCCCGAGCCGCTGGGCCCGAGGATCGCGGTGACGGTGCCGGGCTCGACGGTCAGGTCGACCCCTCGCAGCACCTCGAGATCGCCGTAGGACTTGTGGGCCGCACGGACCTCGACGCACCCTCCGCGGGGCGCCGTGATGGCGGTGGTCTCCGAGATGGTCCCGAGCGCGGTCATGCGCGCACCTCCGTCCTCTTCGAGCGCAGGCTCGAGAACTGGCCGCGCAGCCGCTGCAGCGGGGTGGGCGGCAACGTGCGCACGGCTCCCTTCGCGAAGTGGCGCTCGATGTAGTACTGGGCGATGGACAGCAGCGAGGTGATGACGATGTACCAGAGGGTCGCGACCATGAGCATCGGCAGCACCTGCTGGGTGCGGCCGTAGATCAGCTGCACGGTGAAGAACAGCTCGGCGTGGGCGATCACGTAGACGATGGCCGTGCCCTTGACCAGGCCGATCACCTCGTTGAACGCCGAGGGCAGGATCGCCCGCATGGCCTGCGGGAGCACGATCCGCAGGTTCCTGTCGCGCGCGGGGATCCCGAGCGCGCTCGCTGCCTCGACCTGTCCGGCGTCGACCGACAGGATGCCGCCGCGGATCAGCTCGGAGGCGTAGGCCGCCTGGTGCAGGCCCAGGCCCAGCACGGCGGCGACGAGCGGGGTCATGAGATCGCCCGTGCGGGCGTCGACCAGGCTGAGGTCCGTGAAGGGGACGCCCACCACGATGCGGTCGTAGAGGTAGCCGAGGTTGAACCAGATGAGCATCTGCACCAGCAGCGGCGTGGAGCGGAAGATCCAGGAGAACGTCCAGGACAGGCCCGAGGCGAGCCGCGAGCCGGAGAGCCGCATGAGCGCGAGCACGAGGCCCAGGCCGAATCCGAGCACTCCCGAGAGGACGGTGAGCTTCAGCGTCTCCCCGAGCCCGCGGATGATCGACCGCGCGAGGAACCAGCTGCCCACCACGCCCCACTCCCACCGCGGGTTCAGGGCGATGGCGACGAGCGCGGCGAGCACGAGGACGCCCACGATGGCCACGACGACGCGGCGCACCGGCCGCCGGGCGGGGGCGACGCGCAGCCGGTCGATCTGCTCCGCGCCCAGCGCGTCGAGCGAGCGGCCCTCGGCCCCGTCGTCCTCCGGCCGGCCGGGCATGTCCGAGGCACAGGACTCCTCGCCGCTCGTGCGGAGCGTGCGGGATGCGGCGTCGCGTGCAGTGAGGGTCACGGCTGTGCCTTCCGGTCGAGGGGCGGGGCCGACGGTCGTCGGCTGCGGGATGGCGTGGATCTGTGTGAACGCACGTAACACCCCTGTTGCAGTTATGGACCGTATAAGCGAGTCTTTAGTTGTGGCAAGCGGAGACGTCTCGACCGGACACATCACGACACAGAAGGGAGCGCCGATGAGCACCAGCAGCGCGCGGATCGTCGTCGTGGGCGCTGGCCCGCGGCCCTCTGGCCTGCTGGAACGCCTCGGCGCGAACGCCGCGGAGTTCGCCGGCGCGCACGTGCGGATCGACCTCGTCGACCCCAGCACGCCGGGTGCGGGACGCATCTGGGACGCGCACGAGAGCCCGCTCCTGCTCATGAACTCCCGCGCCATGGACGTGACGATGTTCACGGACGAGGCGTCCAGCATCGACGGCCCCGTCCGCCCCGGCCCCTCCCTCGCGCAGTGGGCCGAGGGCATCCGCGAGGGCAGCATCGCGGCCCCGACGGCCGGCACCGAGCGCCTCGCGGAGATCGAGGCGCTCACTCCCGAGTCCTTCCCGAGCCGCCGCGTGCAGGCGCTCTACCTCGAGTGGGTGTTCGGCCGCGTGCTCGCGGACCTGCCGGAGAGCATCGAGGTGCGCATCCACCGCCGCCTCGCGACCGGCATCGAGAAGCGCGGCGGACCGGAGGGCACCGCGCCGTCCGGCGCCTCCTGGCGCGTCACGCTCGACGACGGCACCTCGCTCACGGCGAATCTCGTGCTCGTGACCGTCGGCCACACCGACGCCCGCCCCACCCCCGCGCAGCGGGAACTCCATGACTTCGCCGCCCGCCACGGCGGCGTCTACGCCTCCCCCTCGCACGCCGACGGCGTCGACCTGGCCTCGCTGCCCGCGGGCCGGGACGTCATCCTGCGAGGGATGGGCCTGGGCGCGGTGGACCTCATCGCCCTGCTCGCCGAGGGCCGCGGCGGCAGCTTCTCCCCCGCTCCGCTCTCGGGCGACCCGGACCGGCTCTCGTACGAGCCCTCCGGCGAGGAGCCCGTGCTGTGGCTCGGCTCGCGCCGCGGCACGCCCTTCCACTCGAAGGTGCGCGGGGAGGACGTCCCCGCCGGCCCCTCCGACCTCGCGCACCTGACGCCGGAGGCGCTCAACGCGGCAGAGGACGCCGAAGGGCACGTCGACTTCGAGCGCTCCGTGCTGCCGCTGGTCGCCGCCGAGATCCGCCATGCGGTCCCCGGCGTCGCTCTCGGCCGCACGGACAGCGAGGGCTGGGATCTGCTCACTGCGCTCGACGATCCGCTGGTCGGGCTCTTCGCGAGCGATGGCGCGGCCCCCGACGACGACGCCGAGGCGCTGCGCCGCACCCGTGAAGTGCTCGTCGGACACATCGAGAGCGACCTGCGCGAGCGCACAGGAGAGGACCCGACGCAGGCGCGCGCGCTCTTCCAGGTGCTGCTGCGCATCACGGGAGCCCTCGCCCGACTGCTTCCCGCCGAGCGCCTCTCCCCCGCCTCGCGCGGCAGCTACCCGGGGCTGTGGCACTCCCTGTTCAGCTTCGTCTGCTCGGGTCCGCCGCCGCGCCGCCTCCAGCAGATCCTCGCCCTCGAGCGCGCCGGCCTCCTCCACTTCCTCGGGCCGCGGCTGCAGGTGACGGCCGACGAGGAGACCGGCGAGTTCGTCGCCGAGGGCGCGGGCGGCGCACGGGTGCGGACCCGCGCGCTCGTGGACGCGTTCCTCCCGGCGCCCACGCTCGAGGGCTCCTCGAACTCCTTCCTGCGCCGCCTCGGCACGGACATCGGAGCGAGCGATCTCCATGCGCCGGGCCGACTGCGCACCGACGGCGAGGGCCGGGTGCTCGACGCCGAGGGAGAGCCGGTCCCGGGGCTCTGGGCCGTCGGACCGGCGACCTCCGAGTTCCCGCTCGGTGCCTTCGCCCGCCCCCGCACCGACGCCCCCGTCTTCCGACGCAACGACGCCCTCGCCCGCACCCTGCTCGCCGAGGCGGAGGCCGTCGCCGCCGGTGCTCCGAGCACCGATGCCGGCCACCCCGCGCATGACGTCGGCATCGTGGGCGCCGGCAAGATCGGCACCGCGATCGCTCGCCAGGCAGTGCGCAGCGGGCTGCACGTGCACGTCGAGACCTCCCGCGACGCCCGCTCGCTGAGCGCGCGGATACCCGGCGCCGTGGCGGGACTGCGCACGCCGTCGGCCGGGGAGGTCGTCGTGCTCACCATGCCGTTCCACGCCGTCTTCGACCTCGATCCCGAGCGCCTGCGAGGGGCGGTCGTCGTCGACGCGACCAACCCCTGGGGACCCGAGGACCTGGCGGCGATCGAGCAGGCGCGAGGGCGCTTCGGCGCCGACCTCTCGAGCAGCGAGCTGGTGGCGGCGCACCTCGTGGCGAGCCGCGTCGCCAAGGCCCTGAACCATATCGGCTACCACGACGTCGAGGACCATCCGCGGCCGGCCGGGGCGAGCGATCGCCGCGCCCTCGCGATCGCCTCCGACGACGAGTTCGCGGCCGCCCGGGTCGCGTCGCTCCTGGACCGGCTGGGCTATGACGCGGTGCTCGTGGACGGACTGGGCCAGGCCCGCCACCTCGAGCCCGACGGCGCCGTCTTCGGCTCCCACGCCTCCCGCGACGTGCTCACCGCGGCCCTCGAGGCGGCCGACGCCGCGGTGCTCACCGCGGCCTGACCCGGCCCGCGCGTCGCGCGGGTCGGGCATGCTGGGCCCATGACCGCCTCGGCACCGACCATCCTCGCGACCAGCGCCGGCTGCGTCCCCCATCGGCGCCTGCGCTTCGCCTTCGGGCCGATGATGCGCCTGGCGACCGAGCTCGCCGCCGAGGACGGATGGCACGACCCGTCCGGCCCGCCCCGCATCTGCAACGTCTCGACCGCCTCCGGCGACGACGCGCGCTTCCAGAGGGACATGGAGGAGGCCGCCCGCGAAGCGCGGTACGAGCTCCACCACCTCTCGCTGTTCTCCACGCCGAACGTCGCGGACATCCCCGCCTACCTGCGGTCCTTCGACGTGATCTGGGTGAACGGCGGCTCCGTGGTGAACCTGCTCGCGGTGTGGCGGGCACATGGCCTGGACCGCGTGATGCGGGAGCTGTGGGAGGAGGGCGTCGTGCTCGCGGGCGTCTCCGCGGGCTCGATCTGCTGGCACACGGGCGGGGTGACGGACTCCTTCGGCCCTCACCTCGCGCCGGTGACCGACGGCCTCGGCATGCTCCCCTGGGCGAACGGCGTGCACTGCGATTCCGAGGAGGCGCGGATGCCGCTGCTGCGGCGACTCGTGGCCGAGGGCACGCTCGGCGAGACGCACTGCACCGATGACAGCACAGGGCTGCTGTACCGCTCACAACAGCTCGTGGACGCTGTGAGCGAGAAGCGCGGTGCCCGGGTCCGCAGACTGCACCGCGACGACGTCTCCGGCGGTCTCGTCGAGGAGGACCTCCCGGTGCGGCTGCTCGAGGGCGCGCTCCCGGGCGGGTCCGCCGACTGACGCCGGACGGACGACGGGCCCGGCAGCCTCCCCTGAAGGAGGCCGCCGGG